>DATJPJ010000072.1:0-3271 GCA_035506455.1 Candidatus Nanoarchaeia archaeon | reverse complement strand
CTTCGAGAGCTGATCCGTCCTCTCCGCTTTCCCGGAATCCGGCTGAGCAGATGATAACGCCTGAAACGTCTGCTTTGCCGCATTCTTCGATTATCTGGGGAACTGTGTGCGCTGGTGTAGCAATGATGGCGAGATCTACGCGATGAGGTACTTTGGTGATGCTGGGGTAAGCAATTACACCTTGGACAGACTGTCGGAACGAATTAATTGGGTAAACGGTCCCTTTGTAGCCTACGCCGATGAGGTTCTGGAGAAGTTTTGCTCCTATTGAGCCTTCGCGTTCGCTTGCTCCTATAACGGCGATTCGTTTCGGGTTGAAGACGTGGTTGAGTCCCTCGATGCCCAAGGCACATTTCACCTGTCCAACAGAAACATGGTCTCTAAGTTTTCAATAATGTAAAATAGGTATTGCTTTAAAGCATTGCTAGAAAACACGTAATGTTGCAGAAAACTCGAAAAACCAGAGTTTACCAGCTTAAATCGCGATACCGCTCATTAAGAGGAAAGAATTGTCTTGATCGTCAAGTTTCTTGGCCAAACTATAGGTTTAAGGAGTCAATCGCGCACGGTCTCTTGGGTACAGTGAGACTTCTCTGATGTTTTTCTTGCCAGTAAGCACCATTGTCAGTCTTTCCAAACCTATTGCCCAACCCGCGTGCGGAGGCATTCCGTAATCGAAAGCTTGCAAGTGATACTTGAAGGAGTCTGGGTTCAACCCTTTCTCTTTCATACGTTCCATGAGCAAAGCTTTGTCGGCTATGCGAGTCCCTCCTGAAACAAGTTCTATCCATCGCCACATCAGGTCGAACCCTTCGCAGAGTTCAGGTTTGTCTTGGCGGGGTTTGATGTAGAAAGCCTTGCTGTGAGTAGGCCAGTCTGTGATGAAATAGTAGTATCCGCGTTCCTTTCCAAGGGCACGGAAGGCTTCGGTCGTGATGTCTTCGCCCCATGGAATCGTGACACCTTTCTCTTTTAGGTCACGTAGAACTTCATCGTACGTGAATCGCTTAAACGGCAGTTCAGGTACTGTTGCGTGATATTTGAGATCGCCAAGTTCTTTGGCGCATTTTTCTTTGATTACTTTGCAGGTATGTTGAATGACCTGTTCAAGCAGTTGCATAACGTCTTCGGCACTGGAGAAAGCTTGCTCGATGTCGACAGACACGAACTCGCTCAAGTGCCGGCGGGTGTGGGATAGCTCGGCACGGAAGAATGGGCCTACCTCGAATACTTTTTCGAAGCTCATGGTCAACTGTTCTTTGTACAACTGTGGGCTTTGCGCGAGGTACGCTTTGTTTCCGAAGTAGTCGACGGGAAACAGTTCGGCACCGCCCTCGGTTGCCGAAGCGATAATGCGTGGCGTGTGAACCTCCAGAAAGCCTTTGTCAAAAAGATAGTCTCTAATTGCCGATAGTGCCTGATGTTGAATCCTAAAAGCTGCCAAGTTTTGGGCCAAGGAAAGGTCAAGTGCTCGAGCATCCAAACGGACTTCGATGTTGGCGGGGGTCTTGCCCGTGATGTCAATGGGCAACTGTTCAGCAGCAACGTTGAAGACTCGGATTTCTTTCGGAATTACTTCGACGCCACGGGGTGTCATGGTTGTTTTTTTAACCGTGCCTTTGACACCTATTGTGAACCGTTTCTGCAGGGCGTCAGTTTTCGAAACGACTTCGGGAGGAACCCGTTTTTTAGGGATGGTAATTTGAATAGTGCCATCTCGATCCTGCAATATAACAAAGCGTATGCCGCCGAGATCACGAACTTCGAAAACCCAGCCGAAAAGTGTGACTTCAACGCCATCCATTTCAGGCGTAACGTTTGAGGTAAAGTGTGTTCTGGTCCACTCGCCCAAAGAATCTAGCGTCATCCGAGTCGCCCCAGGTTAGTCTGCAAATTCCACTCGCAGCGACATCTTACGCACGGAACGAGCGATTTCCTTGATCGCTGCTAAGTCGAAAGGCAATTGAGCCCCTCTTTTCCTGCGCAGAATCACTCGAGTTTCAGTCGTGCCATCAGGAAGCCAAATCGTATTAATCGTCAATATACTCAACGGAGTGAAAAGATCTTCAAGGAATTTACGATCATCCGTGCCGTTTTCCAAAACCCGCACAGATTTGCCAGTTTGCTCGCTTATGGCTTTCACGATTTTTCCACCATAGCCCAAAAGCCTGGGCACATCGCCATGACCGACAATAAGAGCGATAGTTCGGTTGGCGTCTACGGCCTTGAAGAAACAGACGTTTTGCAGCGAAGGATACTTCTCTTCTAGAAGAAGAAGTTGACGGGCGATTTTCAGGTCTAGGTCACTTATTTCGCCAGTCTTAACTTTGGCGGAGCATTTTTGACAAAGCATTCCGCTCTTTAGGCAGAAGCTGCAAAGTTCAGTTTTCATGTTGGAGACGCCTTTTCTGTGAACCAAAGGAGGAGTGCGGTCGGAGTTTGCCCTCCATCTTACGGTTATCGTTATTTTGCTAGGATGATTTCAATTGTGCTCACGTTGGTCAGGTTTTCGCCTTCATCCTGGACTGTAACCTGGTCGGTTCCGATGCCGATTTTTTTAATTTTAACGTTTGGGAGGAATTTGCGCCTTACGACTTCCACGACGTCAATCGCTCGGCTTATGGCTTTTCCGCGGGCTTTGACGTTGACTTCTTTGGCGCCGCCGTGAAACAATGTAATGCATGCAAGCACATAGTTCATGACCGGTTTCTTTCCGATGAGCACCGCGTTGCTTTCCGTCATGGGCTACGTGTCACTCCTCGTAGTTGTGGGCTTCTTTAGTTTTTTTCTCCGCGAATAAATAGGTTTTGGTGCATTAACTGACAAATGCTGCTCGGCTTTTTTGTCGTTTTCTGTGCATAAAGGCATCGGAGACGAGTTATTTGTTCAATTTGTAGTTATGTAAACCATGGGGCGAGCGAAATGAGAGATAAGACCAAGCTTAGGCACTAACCGAACTGTGAAATGAGTTAAAGAGTCTTGCTGAGAGTCTCCAAATTGAAAACTGTGTCAGTGCAGCCGTTCTTCAGTAAAGGAACCGATTGGCCCGTCACATCCATGCTTTTAAGAAGATCCAAAGACAACTTGGCTTCCTCACCGCAAGCTACTCCCACGATGCCTTCGTACTTGTGTGTTTTCAAAATCTTTGGAACACAAGACCCACCCGGAAGAACGTAGACGTCGTATCCTTTTTCCGTGGCAAGCTGTAAAGCTTGATTGATGTTGCAATCTGGCGAGCAATGCTGACAAACGTAACTAGGAAGCGAAGAAT
>DATJPJ010000071.1:0-9342 GCA_035506455.1 Candidatus Nanoarchaeia archaeon | reverse complement strand
TTTTCGATTTTTAGAGCAGCTACGTGTTTGCGTGTTTGGAACAGATAGTATCCTGAAAGCGCTAGAGCTATGAAGCCGATAGCGAGAAGGTAAATTGTGATTTCTAGGTTTGCCGTCTCGTAATAGGCGCCTATTGCTACGGCTATGGCTACGACTGAAAGTGCAAGAGTGATGTAAATTGCGGCGAGAACGAAAGTTGAAATTTTGGTGGTTCCGTTTGAGTTCGAGTTTTGTGTCATTTTTTGCTCCTCCTACTGTCCTACTCCAATAGTGTTTCCCACACCGACGATAATGATTAGGTCGCCTTCTTTGGTTCTTTCCTTAACGACGTCTTTCACCCGTTCAATCGCTTTGTCTGTGGCGTCAGAGATTTCTTTACGCATCATTGAAACAGCGTCACCTATGTCTTCCTTGATTATGACGGCGTACAGCGGGATTTTCTCTTTTACAGTGGCTTCTTCTATCTTGTACTGGTCAACACCTGGTCCGCCTATGGCTGCGCCGATGCCTTCCGCGATTTCGCCTAGTGCCTCGCCTTCAAGCTTTAAGCCTGCATCAATCATTATGACGGCAGATACTTTGCCAGTGTTTTCCTCGATGAGTGCCTGTACGGCGTCTCCTGGTTTGCCTACGTTTCCGCCTGGGCCTTCTGCCTTCATTACGAGGGCAGTGCGTCCTTCAAATGGCACGGTGGCAACTACGCAGTCTTTTGGAATTTTGCGTATTGGTTGACCATGCATGAGCTTGGCTGCGATGAGCGGACCTGCACCGTCTCCGATTGGTTGACCGTATGCGAAAGCTTTCAGTGCGCTTGCATACGCTTCGGCTTCTTTCATAACGAGAGGCAAAATCATCTGTAGTTGCATAATTGTGTAAAGACTGAGCGTCTTTTTACCCTGCAAGTAATAGTGGCGAACGACTTTGTAAATGAAGTTCAGTGCCATAGCGGCTTCCAATGTGTTTTCCAAGTTGTAGACTTGGACTTCGTCGCTTGCTGGCGCCATGAGTTTTACTTCGTCTTTCATGCGTTCGTCTCTTGTGTCAAGAATATGGTCTAGCTTGTTTACTATGCCTGCTGGATCCATTCCTTGAGGAGCTATTGTGAAGTATTCTAGGTAACGGTCCACTTTTGCTGATATGTCATTGGTTGGTTTGCCTATTTCCTTGATGGTTTCGATCGCTGTCTTGCGGGCTTCTTCCTTCATTAATTTGAGCTTGAAAAGGGAACTTTCCACTTCCCTGATCATAACATACATTTGAATTCTTTGGCCGTAGAATATGAAAACGAAAATGAATAGGTAAGATAGCAAACTGAGAATTTGAACGATGATATCGCTTGAACCTATTCCAATCTGATTCGCTAAGAGTGGCATTTGAACCAACAGGTTAATCATGAATCATCACTTCTCTTCAAAACAGAGAGGACATAGTTATAAAGCTTAGCCAAATCTAAGCTGGCTTTTTAACTTGACTAAAACGTGTGAAGTGGGTGCCAGCTTTCCTCGATTCGCGTGGCCGAAGACCAGACTACAACGAGGAACGGAACACGGTTTAACTTCTGAGTTCGGAATGGGATCAGGTGGAACCCGCGCCCTATGGCCGGCAACCCACAAGAAAACATTAGCATTACCTCTTTAACCTTTCGCTTTACCTGCCTGGTTGTTTTCTCTATTGATTTGGCTTACACTTCTTAGTTTCCAGCTGCTTTTTCAAGTAGGATTGAGAGGTTACGGGGGATCTCGTTAAAGTAATCCGTCAAACTAAGCATTTTCATCTTTATCAAGGTGGATTGAGGAATCAGGTTGCTAGATGTTCCATTGAGCAACATTTTAGTTTCTTGCTCGTCAAATTCAGCACTTTCTCCAAATAGTTTCAAGTACGGCCTGTTTTCGGGACAGACAGCTTGGCACCGAATGCAGCCAATAATGCAGTTGTGCCACTCTGGCCTAATCCAATCTGGGAAAGGGACATTTCCTTCTTTTTCATTATGAAAAGTGAGGCATCTTTCCGCCTTCAGCAAGAAACGGGTAGAGGATATGGCTCCTGTTGGGCAAGCTTTCAAACACAAGTCGCACTTATCACAGTGCTTCATGACCTTCTCATCTTGCCAAAGGTCTTTTTCGCATGGCATGTCTGAGTAGACTGCGGTTAAGCGCATGAAGCTGCCCATTCCTTGAACATATGTTATGTTGTTTCTTCCATATTCAGCTAACCCACTGTGAACCGCCAATAACTTCAAAGGAAGTTTTGGAGTAGCAATCTTGTAACCTTCATTTCTGACAGCTTCCAAAACCATTTGTTCGATTTGAATGCGTTTTTCATCGTATGCAGTGTACGTAGGTGGCAAAATGAAAGACCGCTGTTTTCCATTCCAGCAAAAAGTAGCTGTTGTCAATGGTCTGGGCATTGCGACAATAATGAGGGATTTCGCGTCCTTTAGCTCAAATGGCGGTGAAAAGCTGAATGCTGCCAGGTATCTGTCGGCGAATTCCTTGTCGAATAGACCTTGTTTTTGTTTCCTCTTAATTTCTAATTGCAGATCAACAAGGTGGCTTGTGGAGACGATACTGAATTTGCAACCATTCCCTAGCAACTTTTGTAAGCAATTCTCTGTTGGCATGGTTCCTTGTAATTGCAGTTTATGTTTATTTGTTTATCCAGCTTGAGTCTTCGCTTGTTCTTTTAATCTTCAATAAGTTGACTAAGGATTCTGAATTCATAACCGCTTTATTATGAGTTTAATTATGGGTTAGTTCGATGTGGGAATAAAACATTGCAAGCATGCAATGACGAGCAAAGCCTAGTCAGTCTATTGAATTTGGGTTTTCAGAAAAAAGCGGATGCCATTCATATTTTGCATGTTGACGATGATATTTCCATGTTGGAAGTATCAAAACAGATTCTCCTAGACATGGATTCGAGCTTCGAAATTGACTCCGCAAATTGTGTTGATGAAGCACTCGAAAAACTTGCAAAACAAAACTATGACCTTATTGTTTCTGACTTTGAGATGCCTCAAAAAAACGGACTTGACTTTCTCAAACTTCTCAAGTACCAAAAAATCTTGGTTCCCTTCATACTATTCACTGGAAAGGGCCGAGAAGAAATAGCTATACAAGCACTGAACCTTGGCGCAGACGGTTATTATAACAAACAAGGTTCGCCAGAAACTGTTTATGGTGAGCTTTCTCATGGAATAAAAGCAATTGTCGAACGCAACAGGGCCAAAACACTCGCAAAAGCTTCTTCCGAGGCTCTCAAACAGAGTAACGAAAGGGTAGACAAAATAATTAACAGCATACCTGACGGAATATGTGCGGTTGACAAAGACTGGAATTTCGCTTATGTTAATCAGAAGATTGCAAATATTGTAAATTGTGTTCCTAATCAAATGGTTGGGAAGAATGCGTGGACTTTTTTCCAAATGTTGATTGGAACAGTGTTTGAAGAGAAAGTCCGCGAGGCAATGCGCGAAAGCAAGTTTATTGCCTTTGATTTTAAAGGTATCATCTCGGGTGCTGTTTGGGAAGCCTTGGTTTACCCCTCAGATAATGGACTAATAATTGTTACTCGAGACATTACTGAACGCAAGAAAGCAGAGTTGGAATTGGAGCAGAAATACGAGGCTCTTGAACGAGTAGCCGAAAGCGTTAGCGCTGGGTTAGCAATTATCAGCAGAGATTACACTGTTTTTTGGGCAAATTCTGCGCTTAAAAACTTAGGGGTCTCTCCCAATAAGAAGTGCTACCAGACTTTTAATAACATAGAAACAGTTTGCCCTGATTGCGGTGTAAAGAAAGTTTTTGAACAAAAAGTCCCCTTTGATTCTCATGAGTATAAAACCGTAAACTCTAAGGGTGAGATTGTTTGGGTGGAACTGAGGGTTTCGCCATTAAAAGATAAAGACGGAAATGTGACCGCTGCGCTAGAACTTGTTGTTCCCATTACTGACCGTAAAACAGCAGAAGAAAAACTAAAACAATCTAATCAGACAGTAAATGCAATAATAAATAACACATATGACGGAATTTATGCCCTTGACAAGAACTGGAATTTCATTTATGTTAATGATCAAATGGCAAAATTGGTTAATTGCCAACCAGATCAGATGGTGGGAAAAAACGGGTGGTCATTTTTCCCGAAATTATTGGGCACAACTTTTGAAAAGAACCTTAGACAAGCAATGGAGAAACAAGAAAGAAGGACCTTCGAGTGGGCAGGGTTCTACGCGGACAAAATTTGGGAAATAAATGTAATTCCTACCCCCGAAGGAATAATCGTTAGTGCACGAGATGTCACCGAGTTAAAATTAAGCGAGTCTCGTTTCCGATCTCTATATGAGGAAAGCTTTGACGGAATTATTATCGCAGATACCGACGGAGCTAATCGTTTTGCTAACCCGTCAGCTTGCCGCATGCTTCAGATGTCTGAAGACGAAATTCGAAAAACTAGCAGAGCAGACTTGGTCGTTTTTGATGAGCGGCTTCAGAAAGCACTTGAGGAAAGGGAGCGAACAGGAAAAGCTCGCGCCGAGCTTACTTTAAAAAGAAAAGATGGGACCACTTTTGAAGCGGATGTTACTTCGGTCATTTTTAAGGATACAGATTCAACAGTCAAAGCAAGCATGATAATTAGAGATGTTACTGAGCGCAAGAAACATGAAGAAGTCTTGTCAAGCCAAAACGCTCTTTTCGAAAGCATCCTGGCTAGCGTTAACGAAGGGGTTTTTTCAGTTGATACTAATTACAATCATACAAGTTTTAACAAACAGCACGCTCAGGTTATGAAAAACATTTACGGCGTCAACATCCAAGTTGGAGGAAATCTGCTTGAATATCAGACAAACCCTATCGACAGGCGCATCGCAAGAGAAAACATAGACAGAGCCTTAGGTGGAGAATTTGTTATCGACGAAAAAGCTTCAGGCGACGAAAAACTGTCCAGACGATGGTTCGAAGTACGGCATTGTCCAGTCCGAAACGGCAAGGGAGAAGTTACGGGAGTTGCCATTTTCTCGAGAGATACGACTCAGCGGAAAAAAGCTCAGGAAGAATTGCTTTCAGCTGAAGAGAAATTTAGGACAATTTTTGAAAACGTTTACGACGTAATAACTTACGTAGACACTCATGGCAAAATACTGGATGTAAATAACCGGGTTGAAGACCTGCTCGGCTACAAGCGTGAAGAAATAATTGGAATGAACTTTACCAAACTTGGGTTGGTCCAATTTACAGATGCTCCAAAGCTCATGAAACTTTTCATAGCAACTATCAGGAAAAGAGAACCCCAAAAACTGCTCGAGCTGGAGCTCAAGCACAAGAGTGGAAAGAAAGTTTCTGTAGAAGTAGGCACCAGATTCATAAAAGACAAGAATGGAAAAATTGTTGGCGTCGTCAACATATTTAGAGATATAACTGCACGCAAGAATGCTGAAGACGCGCTAAAGCAAAGTGACAAGCGGTACCGCGAATTTGCTGACTCATTGCCTGAGATAGTTTTTGAAACAAACGAAAAAGGAATACCAACGTACGTGAACCGAAAAGCAATGGAAATAATGGGTTATTCTTTGGACGAAGTCAGCGATGTAAATTTTCTTGAGTTCATAGAAGCGAAAGACAGGCAAAGAGCACAGGCAAATGTTCAAAAAATAATGAATGGTGAAAAACTGGCGGGTACCGAGTACACCTTGCGACGAAAGGATGGAACGACATTTCCTGCAATGATATTCGCAGAATTAACAAATATTGGATCAAACGCGCACGGATTACGTGGCATAGTAGTTAACATTTCGGAATCGAAAAACGCAGCCGAGAAACTTGCAGTAGTGAATGAAAAACTGCAGGTTGTTGGCGGTTTGACGAGACATGATGTGCGAAACAAACTTTCAGCCATTAATGGCTTGACATATTTAATTAAAAAGCGGTTCGCAGACAATGACGAAGCTCTCAAACTTGTTTCTCAGATTGATTCTGCTGTCAAATCGGCGTCTTGTTTGCTTGACTTCAGCGCAACGTATGAAAAAATCGGCTCTGAAAAAATTCGTCCGATTAATGCTGGACAATGTTTTGACGAAGCAGCTGCCCTCTTTCCTGACTTAGGAAAAGTTAAAGTCATAAACGAATGCGATGACTTAGAGTTGAAAGCTGGCTCTCTTCTAAGACAACTATTCTACAACCTTATTGATAACACCTTGAAGCATGGTGAAAAAGTCACTCAGATAATCCTTCGTTACCAACAAGACAGCGACGGAACAAAATTGATTTATGAAGACAATGGGGTTGGGATTTCGACAGAGAACAAGTCTCGGCTTTTCAGCGAAGGCTTTAGCACTGGCAAAAGTTCCGGCTTAGGGCTTTTCCTGATAAAGAAATTGGTCGAAGCCTACGGTTGGAGTATAACTGAGGAGGGCAAACCGCGAGAAGGCGCTAGATTCCTTATTTTGATTCCAAACCTCGGTAAAGCCCGACAGTAATTGATCAAGAAAATGATCTCATCAGAAAAAAAAGCATTGCTTGGGCATATGTAAGTTTACACTTGTGATTTGACTCCATCCTTTCCTATTAGTTCATCCTGATCACTTTTGGCACTTAGCGGGGCAAATCCGATCTCAAACTCACTTTAAGTCTATGGTTTGCCCTGACGGCTAGCTCGTTTCTGCTACGACCTGGCAAGGTCGAAGCGGTCAAGGTTCATTACCTTGTTCCACGCGGTTACAAAGTCATTCAGGAACTTTTCTTGGGAATCCTCACTTCCATAGACTTCGGCTAAGGCCCTAAGTTGACCATTTGAACCGAAGATGAGGTCAACGCGAGTTCCAGTCCATCTGAGTTTTCCGGTTGTGCGATCTCGACCTTCAAATATGTCTTGATCTTCCAGAGTTGCTTTCCAAGCGGTGCTCATGTCGAGCAGATTAACGAAGAAGTCATTAGTGAGAGTTTCAGGTCGCTCAGTGAACATACCGTGCTGCGTCTCTCCGAAATTGGTCTTCAAAACGCGCATTCCACCAATTAAAACCGTCATCTCAGGAGCAGTCAAGGTCAAGAGTTGAGCGCGATCAACTAGTAATTCCTCAGCAGATACAGCGTATTTATTTTTGAGGTAGTTACGGAACCCATCTGCCGCCGGTTCAAGAACGGCGAAGGACTCCTCATCGGTTTGTTCTTGCAATGCATCCGTGCGTCCTGGCTTGAAAGGAACAGCAACGTCGTAACCTGCTTTCTTTGCAGCTTTTTCGATACCTGCGCATCCGCCTAGAACAATCAAGTCGGCGAGCGAAATTGTTTTCCCGCCCGGCTGTGCCTTGTTGAACTCTCTTTGGATTCCTGAAAGGACCTCGAGCACTTTCTTAAGTTTAGCTGGTTGGTTGACTTCCCAATCTTTTTGTGGGGCAAGACGTATGCGCGCTCCGTTTGCACCTCCGCGTTTGTCGGAACCGCGAAATGTTGATGCAGATGCCCAGGCTGTTGAAACCAGCTCCGATATTGACAGATCAGACGCCAGAATTTTGGTTTTGAGGTCTGCGATATTTTGCTCGTTGATTGGCTCAGTATTAGACGCTGGTATCGGGTCTTGCCAGATCATTTCTTCCGCTGGGACTTCCGGGCCAAGATATCGCGAGCGGGGGCCCATATCGCGGTGGGTAAGTTTGAACCATGCACGGGCGAACGCATCCGCTAGTTGATCTGGATTCTGGTAGAAGCGTCTTGAAATCTTTTCGTAATCTGGATCGAATCGGAGGGCAAGATCTGTGGTTAGCATCGATGGCGCGTGGCGTTTTGACGGGTCGTGTGCATCTGGCACGGTTCCTGCAGCGGCGCCATTCTTCGGTGTCCATTGGTATGCCCCGGCTGGGCTTTTTGTCAGTTCCCAATCATACTCAAACAAGATGCGTAAGAAGTTGTTGCTCCATTTTGTTGGTGTGTTGGTCCAGATAACTTCCAAGCCGCTAGTAATCGTATCATTGCCTTTTCCTGTGCCAAACTTGCTCTTCCAGCCAAGACCCTGTTCCTCCAGTGGAGCAGCTTCGGGCTCGGGACCCAATAAAGAAGCGTCTCCGGCTCCGTGGGTTTTGCCAAAGGTGTGACCTCCCACGATGAGCGCTACCGTTTCTTCGTCGTTCATCGACATGCGAGCAAAGACCTCGCGGATATCTTTAGCAGCAGCAAGTGGATCTGGGTTGCCGTTTGGACCCTGAGGATTTACGTAGATTAATCCCATTTGCACGGCAGCGAGGGGATTTTCAAGTTTTCTGTTCCCTGAATAACGCTTTTCGTCTAGCCATGTGGTTTCAGAGCCCCAGTAAATGTCCTCTGGCGGTTCCCAGATGTCTTCGCGTCCGCCGCCGAAACCGAAGGTCTTAAATCCCATTGATTCAAGTGCGCAATTGCCGGCGAGGATCAAAAGGTCAGCCCAAGAGATTTTTCGACCGTATTTCTGCTTGATCGGCCAAAGCAAGCGGCGCGCTTTATCGAGGTTAACGTTGTCAGGCCAGCTATTGAGAGGTGCGAACCGCTGCGCTCCGCCTGATACACCCCCGCGACCGTCGCCCTTGCGGTAGGTGCCTGCGCTATGCCAGGCCATCCTGATAAATAGTCCACCATAATGGCCAAAATCTGCCGGCCACCATTCCTTCGACTCAGTCATCAACGCATAGAGGTCTTTTTTGAGGGCGAAAAAGTCCAGTTTCTTGAATTCATTCGAATAATTAAACTCCTTCCCCATGGGGTTTGACATCGAGGAATGCTGATGCAAAATATTCAGGTTTAACTGATTAGGCCACCAGTCGCTATTGGCATTAATCTTAGGATTAGTTGTGAGCCTTTCTTTGTCGCCCAAAATATACGCTTCCTTTCTGTATTCTTCTTTATTTTAGTTCGATTTAAAGCTTAACCAAGCATACTAATTTGATAAAATACACAATTGGTAAGTCAATTGTCAAATCGATTTGCTACAAAAAATAGCTAACGGCAAATGTATAGCGGAACGAAGACAGATCTGATTCGAATTGCTGTACTGTTTTTGTGACGGATTAGTAATATCATTCCTTCCTTGTAAGATGTTCAGTCATGCTTTTTCTAGAAATGAGCTGACTGTGATCGTTTGATACAACTTACTCTTGTTTTGAGTAACAGTCACTGTTTCATATGTTCTAAATTCTCACGCTAAAAATGCGATTTCAGATTGTTGATCGCAAAATAACTAGGTTAAGAAATGATTGGTGTGAGTTGATGTGGTGGGGCCAGCCCGATTTGAACGGGCGACCTTTACCCAGGACAGGCGCAATGCCGATCCTTACGGGTTTCTCGATGACAGCTCCAAAGCTTCGTCATACCCCGAGGGGTC
>DATJPJ010000070.1:0-10557 GCA_035506455.1 Candidatus Nanoarchaeia archaeon | reverse complement strand
TAGTATTGCGATCAGGGCGTTTTCGATGTTACTCCAAACGAAACCCTTTATGATTAGCGATTGGAAAGCTTCGGCAATGTAGGTGAAGGGGTTGACTTTGGCAACCTGCTGTACCCAGCTCGGCAAGAGACCCAATGGCATAACCGATGCGGAGAGGAACAAGAGTGGGAAGGTTGTCAATAGACCTACGGAAAGTGTTGTTTCTGCATTCTTCGTGTTCAATGCGACGAACAAGGAGATGCCTGACCATGCGATGCCGAAAAGCCCCGCCAATATGAAAATAACGATAACTCCTGGAACACCTGAGGCTATATTTACGCCCAATGCTAAACCTATCACGAGAATAATTGCGACTTGGACAACCGTGGTCAGCGCACTGCTAAAAAGTCTTCCGAACAGAATTGAAGACTTGCTAATTGGCGCTACTCGCATTTTGTCCATAAATCCGCTGTCAAAATCATTCACAAGCCCAATTCCAGCGTTAAGTGCGGAAGAGGCGATTGTTTGTATAATTACGGCGGCTGTGAAGAACGTAATGTAGCTGGTAGTCCCAGTAAGCAGCTGGAAGGTCGGGATGTTGCCGATTGCTGAAAACGCCTGAGTAAAGAGCAGGAACCAAACCAAAGGTTGAATTAGGTTAAAGAAAATGAGGATTGGCTGGCGGACGAGCTTCCTGTTCCAGCGATTGAATATTGCCGCTATTTCAGATAAGGCATCAATCAACCTTATCGCCTCCTCCTTCTTCCACCATAGACAACTGCCTCTTTGCGCTCAACAACATTAAGCGTCTTTCCCGTTAACTTCAGAAAAACTTCATCCAGTGTGGGGGCTGAAAGAGTTAGCTGTTCAATGTTGATGCCTTCACTGTCAAGTGCTCGCACTACCTGAGTAACCATCGCAGAACCGTTTTTCGTCATTATTGTCAACCCATTCTCGGAGACCAAACCGTCGCGGCATTGGCCTACCTCTTGAATATTGGGGATTTTTGTAGTCAATTCCTTGGCTTTGTCGCAAGCAGCTAAATCGTCTGCCTTGAAGTGAAGTGTAATTTTGTCTAGGCCGACTTCCGATTTGAGTTTGTTTGGAGGTCCTTCCGCAACAATTTTTCCTTGGTCAACTATGCAAAGTCTGCCCGCTAGGAGGTCGGCTTCCTCCATGTATTGTGTGGTGAGGAAAATTGTCATGCCCTGTCGGTTGAGCTTCATTATATACTCCCAGACATCTTTCCGACTCTGAGGGTCCAATCCGGTTGTAGGCTCATCTAAGAAAAGTATCTTTGGTTCAGAAACAAGTGCTGAAGCCAGGTCTAGCCTTTTTCTCATTCCGCCTGAAAAAGTTTTGAGCCTCCGATTAGCCGCCTCGGCAAGCTTAACGGTTTGCAGAAGCTCCTCTACTTTTGCTTTTGCTTTTTCTTTTGGAATATGATGAAAGCTGCATTGCAGAAGCAGATTTTCTCGCGCTGTTAGATCGTCGTCAACGCCGACGTCTTGTGAGGAGTAACCGATTATGCGTCTTACCTTAGCCTGATCATGATCTATGTCCAGCCCATCTATCGTTACCTTGCCCGAACTCTTTTCGAGTAGAGTTGTGAGAATCTTAATCGTGGTGCTTTTGCCAGCGCCGTTTGGACCAAGAAAACCGAATATTTCGCCTTTCTTTACAGTGAATGATATGCCGTCCACTGCAATGACGTCTTTGCCGTATGTCTTGTGTAGGTCTTCTACCTGTACTATGTTTTCTTCCATCATAATTTTTCCTCCGTAAATATTCCCCAAAAAAGGGATTAAGAACAGTAGACTTTACTTTGGCAGTAGTACTTTGTCGATTACATGAATTACACCGTTGTCATCAAGCACATCTGCTTTTACCACGTTTGCGTCGTTGATTTTTGTTGACTTGTGAAAGTGCCATTTCGCCGCGTCAATCTTTAGCTCTTGGCCCTGCAGAGTTTTTGCAGTTTTGAGTTTTGCCACATCTGCAGCCATTACCTTGCCGGATACGACGTGGTAGGTCAAAATCGCCGTCAGCTTTGCAATGTCTTTGAGCAAGCCTTCGACTGTGCCTTTGGGAAGTTTAGCGAATGCTTCATCTGTCGGTGCGAAAACCGTTAACGGACCTTTGGTGTTTAGAGTTTCAACCAAATTTGCTGCCTGTGTTGCAGCCACTAGGGTTTTGAAGTTACCGGCTGCAATCGCGGTGTCGCAAATACCCCCCATTCTCGTTTCACCTCAATTTGCCCTAACAGAAGCTCGCTACATGTTGTAAGGCAAAACCTTATAAAGTTTACTGTTAGTATGATTAAGCAGCAATATACTTTACAAATAGTAAAGCAATTACAGGAACCGGAAACGAAGACCTATCAGAGATTTGAAAAGCAACCTTCATCTTGGAGATACTAAATCTTTCTTGGAGGAAAAACTGTGCCAAAGACTGTTGACGAACTGGACCTAAGAATACTCAAAGCCCTTAGTGAAGACTGCAGAAAATCAACAACGGCTATTGCCAAAGAGGTTGGAACATCGAGGCAGACTGCAATTGCCAGAATGAAGCGCATAACAAAAAAGGAAATAGTGGATTTTGGAGCTAAAATTATCATACGAAAGCTCGGTCTTAAACTCGCCGCTGTCCACTTTGAAGCAAAAAAAGACCAATCAACCGAAGAAGTAGTTAAGATGCTGAAAAAATGCCCCAGGGTTATTCAGCTAATCCAGATAACGGGAAAACCCACCTTTAACGCGCTCATCTACATTGAAAACGCCGAAACGCTGCTTTCTACCATCGACTGCTTCTCTGCTATATTTGACTTGAAAGTCTCTTCATACCAACGTGTTCAGCCACTCATCGGAGAGTCATTCACTATGGAAATTTCAATTGAAAAATGCGACACGGCACCCTGCGGTAGAGAATGCGGTGTGTGTTTAGCGTACCAACAGAATGAATGTGCCGGATGCCCTTCTACCAAACATTATGAGGGACCGACTTAACCGATAACTGATTTTGGTTTACTCTAAAGAAGGGTTAGCTCTTTTTGGCAAAACGAATAAGCCCAGTTCAAGTCTCAAAGGATCATGCATTCCCTCATCATTGGATCGGGGCATACGGTTACTATTTTTCATCTTGATGAAGTATTTCCTGAAAAGGCCTTGACATCGTCTGACGAAGACGAGTAGACCATTATTCGATATTTCTTCCTCGGCTAATCTAAATGGGATGAAGGAGCTTAAACATGAATTACGAACGAGGACAACTGCGGCTTTCCAGAGGTTGGTTGCGACAAACCTGGAATGAACACGTTCGCGGTTAGCCCGCCATAACGGTCTCATTGCTGTTCCTGTTTACCTCGGCGACTGCGCAGATCTTTTTTGCAACGCATGTTTTTCCAGCCTCATGTCTTAGTTGCCGGTGGAACACAAGAGAATGTTAATGAAACGCTTTGCTATTTAGGCAAATGTCATATTTTCAAGCTTAATTTATAAAGCCTTATCGTTAAGCTTAGAGTATTGGGAAGGGGGCTAAAGAGACATGAGCAAATTCAGCGGTTTCGTCAAGTTGATGAGGCCTATAAACTGTCTTATGATGAGCTTTGCTGTTCTAGTGGGCGGTGTATTAGCGAACTCTAACTTTTCCAACTTCTCTTGGCTGAACATTCTTTACGGAGCGTTAACTGGTTTCACCTTGACTGCCGCGGCTATGGCAGCGAATGACTACTACGATCGCGACATCGACGCCATAAACGAGCCTAAGCGCCCAATCCCAAGCGGCGAAGTTAACTTAAGGGCTGCGATTGTTTTCGCCGCGATCCTAACGTGTGTGGGCTTAATATTTGCCTACCTAACCAGCATCTTGTGCCTTATGGGAGCCGCATTAGCCTGGATTGTTATGTTAACCTACACGACTGTGGGGAAAAGAAGCGGACTTCCGGGCAACTTCCTAGTTAGTGCTTGTGTAGCGGCGCCTTTCCTTTATGGAAGCTTAGCGGCAGTCAATTCCATAAAGCTGAATGTGTTGCTTTTTGCCTCCATGGCTTTTCTCTCAAACACAGGCAGAGAAATCACCAAAGGCATCGTGGACGTGAAGGGCGACAGATTTCAGCACGTAAGAACTTTAGCGGTGTGGTTTGGCGAGAAAAAAGCGGCATTGGTGGCTGCAGCGTTTTACATTTTCGCGGTGTGCCTCTCCCCCTTACCGATTGTAATGAACTCAACTTCGATATTGTACGTGCCCTGCGTACTGGTTACCGACGTCGGACTAGTCGGCTGCTCTGTGCTGCTTGTCAAAAACCCTGAACGTGAGAATGCACGTAAAATAAAGAAGCTTGTCCTTGTCCTATTCATGTTCGGCTTGTTGGCGTACATCTTTGGCATGCTCAAGTGAAGGCAAATGGATACCAGTGAAGTTTGGGCAAACTTGGGCTTGCTTGCTTGCGGCTACGCGTACGTTATGTTAGTGATTTTTCTTACGGGAAAACTAAGTCATCGTTTATCAAAAAATGCTTCGCGCAAGTTTCTGCATGTCATGATTGGAAATCTGCCATTTCTCATCCCGTTCTTCACGTACAACTCTTTCCCACTAAATTTTCCATTCTTCATAGCAGCGCCCTTCATCTTAGTGACTTTTATGGCAACGCCTTACATTCCTGTGAAGAGTATTCGCGAGAAAATGTCAGGGCTAATGGAAGTGACAGGGGGAGGTCACAGTCTAGGCCTTTTTCTTTATGCCATTTCCTATACGATTTTAGCCGCCTTGTTCTCTGCCAAGCCTTACGTAATTGCGGCGGGAATCTTGCCCATGGCATATGGCGATGCCGCTGCATCACTAGTCGGCGAAAAGTTTGGCAAGACGAAGTTCAGGATTTTCTGCACCAAAAGCCTTGAAGGCTCAGCCGCCATGTTTCTATTTGGCTTTGCAGCGTTCGCTGCGAGCTTACTGTTCTTTTCATTTCTCTATCCTATTCCGCTATTGAATTCGATTTTGGCTGCCTTGGGAGTCGCCGCCATAGCCGCAGTGGCTGAAGCGCTTACACCGCGAGGCTTCGACAACATAACAGTCCCAATCTTCAGCGCCGCGGTTTTCATTATTCTGATGGGAGCTATCTGAATTGACGTTCATCGTAGTTGACGGCTTGGACGGCTCCGGCAAAAGCACCCAAGCACAGTATATAGTGGAATCCCTAAAGAAGAGCGGCAAAACCGTGTGCTTGCGCACCCATCCTGAGCAAGACAATTTCTTCGGTATCAAAGCGCGGGAGTTTTTGTTTTCAAGCGGCAAGGGTGCACACTTTGCTTCGGCGTTCTTCTATATGCTTGACGTTATCCATTCAATCTTGCTTTACACTTGGCGAAGAAACGATTACGTGATTTTCGTCAGGTACCTGATGGGCACAGCATATTTGCCTTCGCCGCTGCACAAAATTGCCTACAATTTCTTCGCCACAGTTGTGCCCAAACCGGAACTCATGCTTTTCTTGGATGTGAGCCCAGAAAGGGCAGCCTATAGGATAACTAGTACGCGTGACAAGAAAGAGATGTTTGAGGAAGCAGATGCCCTCAGAAAAGTGAGAGCAAAAGCGCTTGGGCTAGTTTGTTGTGGGAACTGGACTGTTGTCGACTCAAACAAACCAGCAGCAGACGTGGCAGCAACCATTGCAAAGTTGATCGGTTAGCAGACGGAAATAAGAGGAAGTAAGTGTCTTTTCCAAACGTTGCTGTCCTTGCTGTAGGGAAAGCATGCAAAACCTAAATATCAAAGAACAGCTTAAGAATGCACGCAACCCACGTGCGGGCTGGTAGTTCAGCTGGTATGAACGCTTGACTTGCACTCAAGAGGTCGGGGGTTCAAATCCCCCCCAGTCCACTTCAACATCAAACTTCTGATTCCTAATCCTCTGCTAATCTTCAGAGGCTACTTGCGTTTCCTCAAGATTGTTTTGAGAGTAATCGCAGAAGAATCCAAAGCCTCTTCAAATTTGGACCAGGATTTAGCGGGAATAAGCACATTGTTTTTCGAGATAATGCAGGGTTTGCTTGGGTTCTGGAACCCAAATTAGGAGAGTTGCTAAGAAAGAGAGCGAAAATGAAACCCAATATATAAGTTGGTGAATATACTCCAGAGCCTTCTCAGCCCCTCTGATTCTAAACTTCTATGAACAAAAAAAGAGAAAAGTTGATTGTTTATTTGCGTCTGCGTAGGATGAGTACTGCTGCGACGGCGATTACAACGATTACTGCGGCGCTGATTGCAATATATGTGGCCGTTGGTGTTGCGCTGGTCGGTGGAATTATGACTGGACTCGGAGTTGGCGCGATTGTAACGATAGCGGTTGGAGCCTGAGTTGGGGTTATCGCTTCAGTCGGTGCTTGAGTTGGAACTGGGGTGACTACTGCAGGAGTTGCTGCTGATGCTTTTGAGACAACAAAGGAGGTCCCTGCTTGACTGCCGAAGTATGAATTTGATCCTTCAAATGTCGCAGTAATTGTGTATAGTCCTGGAACTGGAGGGTTGTACGTGAAGGCATAATTGCCCAAGTCGTTGCTGACGGCTGTGCCGAGGTCTTGGAAGTTGCCGTTAGGGTCGATTGCAGTCAAATGCACTTGAACGCCGATCACGTTAGTGGGTTTTGGTTTTTGCATGTAGATGTACTGCATCCAAGCGCTCATGTTTCCGTCGCTCATCAGGGGCACGATGCTGAATTCGCCGTCTGTCACTTTGGCTTTTGCTCCAGCGCATTGGTCTGTCGCTGTGCCTTGTATCAGTATTGATGTACCTTGGGGTACAGCGGTTGTTGGCGCGGAAACTGTGAGAGCGCTGGGGCCTTGGCCTACGCAGTAAACTTGCCCGTCGTACGTGTTGAAATAGGCGAGGTATCCATCAGCGATTGCACCTAGTCTGCTGTAGAAGCTTGTGGACGAAGCGAATCCGGGCAGAGTCCAGATTTCAGCACCTGTTGTGGCATTGAGGCAACGTACGAGTGCGCCTTGGTAGATTGGCATGTTTACCGAGTGTTCTTCAGTCATCGTGTAGACTTTTCCATCAGCGAAGCCGCCCAAGAAAGTTGGGTCATATCCCCAGACATTTTCGAGGCCTGCGGAGGTGCTGTTGCCTGGTCCGCCGTTGCCGTATATCCAGAGGAGGTTGCCAGTCTTAGTGTCGCGGCATTGGACTAAACCGTTAAAGCCTCCAATGTAGAGCTTGCCTTGGTAGATTGACTGTGAAGAACCTGCGCCCCCGCCTCGGCTATCGTAGTATTGGTAGCCACGCAGGTTGCTGCCCACAGGACCCCACATCCAACTACCGGTGTCAAGACTGTAGCCTGACCACTGCATAGTTTCTTTGTCTATCGTGGTAAATACGCGGTTAACTGGGTCGATAGGACCTATTTGCCGGGAAACGTTGTTCGGAGGCGGATTGTAGGTTTGGGTCCACATAACAGTACCAATGCTCCCTGGTTTGAGGCTAATTGCACTCATGGTATACGTAAGGGTTCCGAACGCAACGTTCCCGCCCAACAGTTGGGTAGGAGTATTGCAGAGAAGCATGTCACCAGGATCAACGTAGTTAATGCTGACACCGGCAGGCAGTGAAGGAATCGTCACGTTCCAAGAGTAGGCTTTGCTGGCGTCGATGTTTTTGCCGTTTGGTCGCCACATCCAGTAGTTAGCGCTGACATAGTCAGTTGGATCAGTTGTGCCTGACTCGTCGTGTGCCGCCGTGTTATTCCACATTGCCAGCCACTTGCCTGAAGCGTTGAGAACGTATCGTTCTATTTCGCCTGTCGGGCCGTAGTAGTTGGTTCCTGAGGGACAGTTTGTAAGGTTGAACAGCCAACTACCTGTCAATGAGTCGAAAGCCATCATCGTTGTGCCTGTCGTCCGCCAAAGTATACCTGTTGGAAGAACGCCGTGCTGGTTGATGGATTCGTAATCGTAGATTTGGCCGTAGGACGGCAAAGATGTGGTCCAGTTTTGCCACCAAATTTGTTGTCCACTGCGCAGATCAATGCAAACGTAGCCTCCTCCTGTCTGAGCACTTCCTAATGGCAGAGGATAATAGAGTCTCCCATCTATGACCATGGGATAACCAAACCTCATTTCATACGAATCACCCGCGTAATAGGTTACACCAGGATAGGTTCCGCCAACAACGCCTCCATCTTGAAGCGGCTTTGTCCACATTACGTGCGCGCTGTTAGGTGCTATACCGTTTGGCTGGACATTGTATGTAACAGCCGGATCATTGCCTAGCCAGTTTGAAGCGATGGTAGCCCAATAGTAGTTTTGTCCTTCAATGGGACGTATCCAGTAGTTTGTTGGAAGAGGTTGCTCGGGGATTAAGCCGATTTGCTGAGTCTGAACAGTAAACGTAGTTGATGCTGTGCTAGGCAAGAAGGTGTCGTTGATGTAGTCCCATAGAGCATTGTTTACCGAGGGTATTCCGGTGGGACCGATTAAAGACGGCACTTGTCCTGGAAAACTGAACTTCACCGTGTAGGTACCGATTTGATCAGGTGTGTATGCGCTGTATGATCCTCCAATCGGATCAGAAGTAAACGGCCCTAATGACTGTTTTTCGCCACTGGGCTTGGTGACCTCGACGGATAAATTGCGCCATCTGTCGCCACCTGTGCCTCCTGAACCTGGCGGGACCCAATTGAGCCAGAAAATAAGGTTTATTGTTTGACCGACGCCAATGTGATCGGGCGAAGCTACAATGTAAGCATATGTTGGGATTGTCCATGCCGGCGTGTGAGCGTTGGCGACGGTTAAGAACGTACTAAATGCTGGTAGTGTGAGCAATAGGATTATTGCTACACTAAGCATTAATTTTTTAGATTTCATTTGGTTCTCTCCGATTTAGTTTGTGCCCATAGGTTTAATTCGATTTCTATTTAAGATTAACCCAATGTGCCCTTTGAGCAGAGTTTTTGCGTACACTCTACAAAGTCCGCGTCGGACGTCTGCGAAAGCAAGGCTAAGCCGACGTCAACTTACCAAAAAAAGAAGTTACCTCTTCGTCTCACCCATAAAAGAAGGTTATGTTTGGGGCAGGTCTAAGGCAAAAGCGCGATTCCCAGAGGACGTCCAGGTCTGCCCCAATGCCTACCAACGCCTAAATCCGAAGGGTCATCTATCGAGTACTTCAATTGAACGTATCAAAACTGCACTTTTCACAACAATGACCAAGCTCTGTCAGTTGTGGGTTATGAGGTATGGCAGACTCTTTTCTAACGTCTCTTCCTATTTTCTCATTTCTCAGAAACTAAATGGATTCCACAGGTGGGCCATTGAATCGTCTAATCAGCCAATGGCAAGTTCTATTTGTTAAAGCAAGCTTACTGCTTAAATGCCTGCGACTTTTTTACAAAAAACGAGAAGGGCGGGCGAAATCTCCACTTTGGCAGGGGTTCAAATACCCCCAATCCATTTCAACATCAATTTTCTGATCCCTGTCCTCTGCTAATCTTCAGTGGCTACTTGCTTGGGTTTCCTCAAGATTGTTTTAAGGGTAATCGCAGAAGAATTCAAAGCCTCCTCAGATTCGGACCAGGATTTAACTAGAATAAACATCCTTGTTTTTCGAGATAATGAGGATTTGCTGGGGTTTTGGGCAGAGATTTTGGAAAGAGAATGACTGAATCTTCGACCAGCAAGTTGGAGATTTGTATAAAGCCTTTCAGCTTGAATCGTGCTTCTTCATCGATTTTCTAACTAAGAAAAAAGAAGAAAGGGGGTGTTTTGAGTCTCGTTTATCTTATTTGCGTCTTCTTT
Organism: Candidatus Nanoarchaeia archaeon; assembly: GCA_035506455.1. GTDB lineage: Archaea > Thermoproteota > Bathyarchaeia > Bathyarchaeales > Bathycorpusculaceae > JADGNF01. The sequence goes on along the minus strand of DATJPJ010000070.1, from coordinate 793 downwards.
GAAGCGCTATTGCAGCTACTATTACTATTACGATGACGACTACGGCTGCTGCAATGAGGTATAGTGTGGCTGCGGGTGTGCTGCCTGGTGGGCTTGCTGGTGGAGGAGTAGTGGATACGCTTGGCGTAACTCCTGAGGAGACTGTACCAACTATCACGTGTGTTTCTGCGGTTGATCCGTAGTAGCTTTGACTTCCTGTGAAAGAAGCTGTTATGATGTACATTCCTGTAGCTGATGGCGTCCACGAGAGCGCGAAGTTTCCGCTGCTGTCGCTAACGGTCGTGCCGATTGTTGTGGTGCTTCCGCTTGAACTGGTCGCTGTCACGGTGACTTGAACGCCTGCTGAGTGACATGGGAACGTCGATGGCAGAGATTGTTGTTCATACTGGTATGCCATCCATTGGCTCATGTACTGGTCGGAGATTGCTGGGGTGCCTTTTGCGCCTGGCGATTGGTCAGTGACTGTCCCCTGAATGACCATGCTAGTGCCTGTTCCAACGGCGGTCAATGGTGCCTCAACAGTTGTTGCAGTTGGTCCTTTGCCGAAGCCGTAGATTTGGTTGTCATAGTTGTTCTGAACGACCCAAACGCCGTCAGCGAGTGCGCCAAAGTTCCACCAGCCAGTCATGTTCCATAGGCTTGCACCTGAATTGGCGTCGACAACGTACAATGATTGACCTTGGTACATAGCTAAGACACCGTTGCCGTGCTGTGCAGTTTGCGCAATGATTTTGCCGTCAGCAGTCACTGTTATGCCGCCGTAGAATGGATAGACGCCGTAGGGCGTTGTGAA
>DATJPJ010000069.1:0-4092 GCA_035506455.1 Candidatus Nanoarchaeia archaeon | reverse complement strand
ACAGGGCGTAGACGAACATTTGGGCGTAGACGTAGGGGTAGTTGTAGAAGCGGTAGTTTGCCATGTAGTAATGCGGCTTCATGGTCCATTCTGCTTCCATCTCAGGAAACCACGCGACTGCTTCGCCGAAGATGCGGTCCCGCGCGGTCGTCCAGTGCCTGCAAATTGTCTCGTAATCCAGAAATTCGTCCTTTTTGATGCTGGCGTAGAGTGCTTGTTCAAACCAGACTCGTGCGGTTACTTGAAAAGCCGTCATTCCGGCTTCATCTATGACTAAGCAAAGGACTTGTTTGCGTTCCTCGGCTGATTTTGCTTCTTCTAGAAGCAGATCTGTTAGGAGGAGTTCGCCGAAGATTGAGGCTGTTTCTGCTACTGCGGATGGAATGCTAGTGTTTAACATGGTTTGGCTTCTCGATGCGTAATAGTCGTGCGTGGCGTGGCCCAGCTCGTGCGCGAGGGTGTATACGTCGTTGAGGGCGCCAGCGAAGTTGTCCAAGATGAACGCGGACTTGCCCGTGTAGTAGCTTGCGCAGAATGCTCCGTTTCGTTTGCCGAACCTTGGCGGGACGTCTATGCGGCGTTTGGCGAACATTTCTTTCACGGCTGTCGCGTAGTCTTCGTCGAATCGGCTGTATGCCCGAATGACCATTGCCTGTGCTTGTTCGAACGTGAATTTGAGTTCGGGGACGTTTGGCAGAGGCGCAACTATGTCGTGGTTGCCAAGTATGGGTAGGTTCATGAGTTTTGCTTTTAGTTTGAGGTAGCGGCGGTAAGCTGGAGCCTTAGCTTCGATCGCCAGAAGCAGGTTGTCTACTATGCTTTGTTCAGTGTCGTTGCTGACGAGGCTTGCTTCCATGGGTGATTGGTATCGGCGTCTAATGGAAGTGCTGACCCAGTCGTTGCAGATGTTGCGAAGTGCCGATGAGAAAACTTCTCCATCTTTGCCAAGTATGCCATAGATGACTCTGTTGGCTGATTCTCTTGTTTCGCGGTTTGGGTGCGTGAGCAAGCCGTTTGCTTCGCCGTAGCTAAGCGTCTTTTCTTCTCCTACAACCCTGATTTTGAAGGTTCGGGTGTTGAGCCACTTACTCTGTAGCTCCTCCCAGGCGTTCACTCCGAATTGGTCTTTTTCGATTATAAGCTGCTCTTCCACTTCTGAAAGTTGATGTTCAAAGCGTCTGTGGACTCGTTCCAACATGTGCCTGTATGTAGACAGTGCGGGGTTGCGGATAATTTCAGGTTTGCCCTTTACCAGCTTTCCCAGCTCAAGCGAGAAGAACGCCAGTTGCTTCCCCAGTTTTGCTTCGAGCTTATTGATTCGATCATGAAGTGTCTGCACGTCGGGGTCTGTCATGTTTGCTGAAAATGCTAGGCTCGCGTAGAGGGAGATATTCTCGAGTTTTTCTTCGAAGGCTTCGAATTCGCCCAGACATTTGCGAAGAGTTTCCGGGTTTAGGTCGCTGATCTTGTCGCGGTATTTGTTCTCGAAAATTTCCGCCGCGGATAATGCTTTGTTTATCTCGCGTTCGACTGAGGGATCTTTTGGGCTGGAGAAGAGTGGGGTCAAGTCCCAGGTGTGTTCTTGCGTTTTTGCCGTCATCGTGATTTCCTCCTCAACGATAGACTCGTCGGGTTTATTTTTGGTTTTTGTATTCTTTTTTGCGGTCCATTTTTCTGGCAAAACATAAGTACTGTTCTTTGCATAATGTGACTAGAAGAATTATCAGTAAAGTGTGAGGCGAACTATGAAGAATGATAATTCCCTTTAGTCTTATCAATGATTTATGGGGGTTCATTACCAAAGGAACGGTAATCGGGTTACCAACACTCGTGATAATGGCAATACCTTTCATCGTCGGATTAATCGTCGGCTTTCTGGTGAAGAAGTTCCTGAAATGGGCCATAATCGCGATAGTGATCCTGTTGGTTCTTGCGTACTTTGGCATCTGGGGCTTGAGCTTTGGCAAGTTGAGTGATTGGGCAACGACTTATGGACCCTTAGCGATGCAAGAAGCCTTGTTGATAATCGGTATTCTTCCGCTGGGTTTGGGCTTCATTATAGGAGTAATCTTGGGCTTCATATTCGGATAAACGTGAAGCTTTCTTCTTTTTTCTTTTTTAGTTTTATTGTTTTTTGGGGAAGGTCAATTTCGGTAGCTATTGGGCTGGCTTAAGATTTGTACGGGACAATGTCTTTTCTTGTTTTTTACGGGGATTTGAAGCAGTATCTTTGCCAATGCGGCCAGGCTTGTCCGGTGCTGCACGCCTTAAAATCTATAGTTAAATCCATTCCTATTTTGAGGTTGTTTTCTGGCACGCCCGAAATCATCCCTGGCAATTTAAGTCCGTTCTCCAGTTGTACTATGCCGACGGTGTATGGTGCCAAGGCTTGGAACTGGGGCGGCGAGACATGAATTATTGTGTAGGTTAATAGTTTGCCTTTACCGGAAACTTCCATCCAGGTAAAGTCTTGGCCGAAGCAGTTGTCGCACATTGGGCGGGGCGGCAGGAGGATTTTGCCGCATTTTTTGCACTTGCCCGCCATTAGCTTGTTCTCTGTCATGAACTTGTAGAATTGTTCAATCGTGAAAGTCGGCTGTGTGCTCATTTTAGTTTTCGCTCCTGTACACGTGTACTGCTGCGGAGGCTCCTGAGCCGCCGACGTTATGTGTCAAGCCAATCTTTGCTCCTTTAACCTGGCGTTTGTCTGCGTTTCCTGTTAGTTGTGTGTAAATTTCGTACACCTGTGCAGTGCCCGTGGCGCCAACTGGGTGCCCCTTGGCTTTTAGACCGCCGCTTGTGTTGACTGGTAAGCGTCCGCCCAGGCAAGTTTCGCCGCTGTCAATTAGTTGTCCGCTTTTTCCGACGGGGCAAAAGCCAAGGTCCTCGTACGACATTAACTCCACATATGTGAAGCAGTCGTGAACTTCTGCAACGTTAATGTCGCTTGGTTTTATAGCTGCCATGTCGTAAGCTTGTTTTGCTGCTGTTTTGGCTGATTGTAGGCTGGTTAGGCTTTTGCGTTCGTAGAGTCCTATTGTGTCGCTTGCTTGTCCTGACCCTATTATTTGCACTGGTTGGTCCGTAAATTTTTTTGCCAGTTCAGGTTTTGTTAGGATGATGCAGCTTGCGCCGTCAGTTATTAACGAGCAATCATACATTTTTAGTGGCCAAGCTATCACTTTGGATGTTAAGACGTTTTCCAGAGTTATCTCTTTTTGAAGATGAGCCTTGGGGTTGAGGCTGGCGTTGTGGTGGTTCTTTACGGCCACTTTTGCCATTTGTTCTTGAGTCGTTCCGTAAGCGTGCATATGTGCCGTTGCCATGAGGGCAAAAAGGCCAGGGAAAGTGATTCCATGGAATTGTTCAAACGGGTAATCTGAAGCCATCGCCAGATATTCTGTTACTTCCGAAGTGCTTCGGTGAGTCATTTTTTCTACTCCACCGACTATAACTGTGTCCGCTAAGCCTGAAAGAACTGCGTAAATTCCGGATCTTAATGCTGCTCCGCTCGAGGCGCATGCGGCCTCGGTTCGCGTTGAAGGTACCCCCGCCAGTCCTGCCCAGTCAGCCATAATTGAACCCGTGTGTCCTTGATGTTCGTAGGACTCGCCCATGTGACCGATGAACATGGCTTTGATGTCGCGTTTTGGATCGAGTTTTGGGCATCGGTCAAAGGCTTCTTTGGCTGCGTAGCTGAAGAGTTCTCTAGCGTACAGTCCTTCGTGGCGTCCGAATTTTGAAAGTCCCGCGCTGACAATGGAGACGAGCGGTTTCCCGTTCAAGTTTATTTTCCTTCCGTATGCATCAATGTTGGTTTGGATGCGTTTAAATCCTATGCAAATCTCGGCAGTTCCTTTAAGCTTTTACGCCGCTGACGAACGTTTTGGAGCGCAGAGGTTTTGTTTTTGGGGTCAAGAAGTTCAGACTAAACGAATGACGAAAAAATTTTGCATATTAAAATGGCGCGCCAATCGAATCGTAAAGAGCCATTTTCATAATTTAGTTTGGAGACTTTAAGTTAAAAACTAATACCCATGTTTTTAACCAAACGATTTAGGTCTTGCTGGCTCATCCATTCGGTTTTTAGGT
>DATJPJ010000068.1:0-4300 GCA_035506455.1 Candidatus Nanoarchaeia archaeon | reverse complement strand
TCGCAGTTGCAGCATCAGTTTTCTCAGCTGCAATCGCAGGCCTCATAATTGGAACATTCTTCATGCCAGCAGCCGCACTATTATCCTGGGGAGGCGTTATCGGATGGGCTGGACTCCACGCAGCAGACGGATTAATAGGAGGCACACTCGTGAACATGCTCGTCTCAAGAAAAGCAGTAGCTAACCCCAACTAAACGCCAATTCAGTTTAAGCTAGCATTTTGTCTCCAACCAAAAAGGCTTGCCAGACAAAAACTCTGTAAAAAACTGTGCAAAGTCGCCATTGCACATAAAATGCTCAATTACCTCAAAACCAGTCAAAACAAGGAAATCTTCCTTCAGAACATTCGAAACTAACTCAGCTACACCAATGTCTCTGCCGCCTAACTTAAGCATCGCCCGCAACATATCAGCCGCATCAACGAATTTTCGGGGCAGTTCAACCATCCATCGGCCATCCTCGATAAACGGTCCAGCCACGACATCGCTGTTAGAAACGTATTTTGATAGAAAGCTTTGACATTCTTTCTCGAACTCCAGCGGAGGACCAGCATGTTTAACGGTCCCAGGCAAGACCCGTTGCTCAAGCTCAAAAACAAACATCACGAATGAAGCCTTTTCCTCGCTCCAGACGCCGTCGCGCAGAACCCGAAAATCGTGAAGTTCAAGCTGTCTTCTAAGGGTTTTTCGAGTGCGATGAAGCTGCCCCCAAAGCACATCTGAGACAGCATCAATTTTGACAAACGTTAAAAACAAAAGCGAAGAACCACGACGCGCAATCGCTTCCTGCATATCCTCTGCACTAAGCGGATGAGTCCTAAGTGGAGCAAAAAACTCTCTGCTAGGCGCCTCCAAAAAAGCCCTGCTAGCAGCAACGAACGTATGCAAGCATTGAGGCTGCACAGCAGACGCAACATTTCTGGCTTTATCCACCGGGTCCACGACAACCAATGGTTCAGGGAACAAAAGCTCAAGCTCCCGCTGACGACGCTCATAGTAATGTTGGATATCGATGGCACGCCTTGGAATATGCTGTGAGAACGCCTCAAGAACCTTGACGAACGAGCCAAAATGCAGCACAAGCAACTCGCAGAGATAACCACTAAAGCCTCCAACCTTAATCTCGGCGCCATACACGCCTATACCCTTCATGAACTTCTTCAAAAGCCGAACCTCAGCTCGCTGCCATTTCAAAAGATTCTCATTAACGTAGTCAGTGTGATAAGGGGTCCTATCCGTCGCGCTTAGCCATTCCCCAGGCTTCGAAGCGTAACATGGCACGATATTCACTCTCACGCCATTAACAAAAGCCTCCAAATACGGATGCTCAGCAAACCTCTCTACTTGCTCCGCACCCTCCGTTGCTTTCTTGGCGATTTTCAACGCAACTTCACCCAACACCTGGCGAGGAATCGAAGGAGGCAACCGCATGAAAACATCAACATCAGGATTATCCCTAAGCCAAGTGTCCTTCGCGAGCGAACCTTCCAAACGCACAGTTGCTTTGACACCGAACGCCTCACAAGCAACCGCAACCCTGGATTCTAAGTCTCGCGCAAGCAAAAGCATCTTTTTTCTCTCCGCCTCCGTGGGCGCAATTTTTCTCAGAATCTGCCGCGTCACGTACTCAGGATTACACTGCAAAGCAGATTCTTTCCGCGGCGTTACTATTTGGGACAGTACTCCTTAAGAGTTGAATAAATCGGGCCATTAGGCGTCAATTGACTACGCTTCAAACGAAAACACTTCGCTTCAACTATTCCAAAATCATACTTAGCATTCTTGGTAACAAGCTCAGCCAGCTGAGGCTTATTCTTAGCCGAACGAACCCGAGCAATCGTCAGATGAGGACTAAACGCATTAGGTTCAGGCGGAAGCCCCAGTTTCTGAAGGCGAGGCTCAATCTGCTCGAACACTTTCTGAAGCTGCTCAGCACCCAACGCAATTCCCGCCCAAAGCACCCGCGGATAGTTTAAACTGGGAAAAACTCCCAAACCCGTAAGCTGAACAGGAAACGGTCTGAAAGCAACTTGCTGCATTTCAGCAAAGATCTTGTCCGCCATGTTCAAGGTTATGTCTCCCAGAAACCTAATGGTCATATGAATATTATCTGTCTCAACAAGCTTAAGATCTGCGCCTACCTGAACAGCACGCGCCTGCATGTCTGTGAGCTTTCTTTTCACGTCAGAATTTTCAATATCAAATGCTAAGAAAGCCCGCACAAACTCGGACATCGTTTTTCCTCACAGAAACTTGCACTTACAACCATAAATGCTTAACCCGTACTATCTAGTCACAATCGCGAAAGCACAAACGTGGCCTCCTAAGTTTCAATTGCCAAAGCGTATATCATACGCTTGAGACTAAACAGTTATGTCAGCACCCAACTGCCCTTGTCCAAAAAAAGACTGCCCCCGCCACGGAAAATGTCAAGAATGCGTAAAATACCATAAAGAGAAAGACGAGTGGCCATGGTGCTCCAGATAGAAACCTCACTTTTAATCTTGCATCAGTTTCCGCCTAATTCACTAAACCAAGAATCAGTCAACAACGCTTTTTAGCTCTAACTGTAGCTATTGTTAAAGAAAGGGTAAACCATGAACGCTGACAAACTCGTCATCGGCTTAACAGGCATGCCGGGATCGGGCAAATCACTTGTCGTACAAGCCGCGCAAACGTTGGGCTACGGCGTCGTGACAATGGGCGACGTCGTGAGAGAAGAAACCGCAAAACAAGGTTTAGAACCAACGCCTGCAAACATAGGCAAAGTCATGCTTGAACTCCGAAAAACAAACGGAGACAAAGTAATCGCTGAAAAATGCATTCCTAAAATAGTTGACTTGCAAAACACACGCGTCACAGTCGACGGCTTGCGAAGCTACATCGAAGTCGAAACTTTCCAAAAACACTTAGCTAACTTTGTCCTTGTTGCCGTGCATGCCTCACCGAAAACAAGGTTTGATAGGCTCTCAACACGGGGCAGAAGCGATGACCCCAAAACCTGGGAAGTCTTCCACGAACGCGACATGCGTGAACTTAACGTTGGCATCGGATATGCAGTCGCCCTCGCCGAATACGTTATTATTAACGACGGCACAAAAGAAGAATTGAACTCGAAGGCAGCAGAAGTTTTCAAGAAGGCCGAAGCATCATGGACAAAATAGCCATTCAAATTGAAGCAGAAATTAATCCAACAGAATCCGAGGAGAAAGTCAAGAGAGCAATCTCGAATCTGTTTGGCGAAATACAAATGGAAACCAAACCTGCACAAAAGGGGAGCCTAATCATGACGCAAACCGAAAGCCAAGAACCTCTAATCAACTTTCGAAATGTTCTTCACCGCGACCATATTCGCGATGCCGCCCGAAAACCCCTTCGCCACGGACTAAAGAATGGTAAGTTAACGGTTTACCTTAACAAACAAGTTGCTTTCGCCGGACACGTATCTTTTTCTGAACCCGAAGCAGAATCACCGCTGGGTCCCATAAAAATTACTATCCAAACTGAAGACCCCTTACAACTTATCGATTGGTTAGCACCACGAACAGCCAAGCCCTGAGCGTGAACTATTGATTGAAAGAGCCAGTGTAACACGACGTGGAGCCGTTCTGCTAGGCAAACACGTGGCGTGCGACGCTTATGAACAAAACAGACCCTTACGTGTAGTGACCCATGCGCATGCGGACCACACTGGCGGGCTTCGGTGGAGCTTGAAAGAATGCCAAAAAGTCCTGATGACCGAGGCAACGCGCGATCTCATCGAGGTTCTGGAAGGCCCTCTTGGGCAACGCTTGGACGACATCGAAACATTGGAGTACAAAAAGCCGTTAAGGTTCGACGGCGAGCGCATCACACTTTTCAAGGCGCAGCACATTCTTGGTGCGGCACAGGTTTTGGTGGAAATCGAGGATGGGGAACGCGTGGTTTGGACAGGCGACTTTCGCTTCGACGGTACGCCCGTGATTAAATGCGACACTCTCGTCGTAGAATCTACTTACGGAAGTCCGTCTTGCAGACGCTCCTTTGAAGTGGATGTGCGCAAATTGCTCGTGCAAATGGTGGAGGAACGACTCAAAAGCGGCGTTGTGTACGTGTTTGGATACCATGGCAAACTTCAAGAGGTCATGCAAATTCTCAACGACGCCGAGGTCGCCGTGCCATTTGTCATGCCAGAAAAAGTCTACAAAGTTTCTAAAGTCTGCGAAAAACATGGAATGCAATTGGGTTGTTTAACACTTTCCACTGAGAAACAAGCAAGAGCATTGCTGGAGGAAAACTTGCCATGCGTCGCGTTTTATCAT
>DATJPJ010000067.1:0-3700 GCA_035506455.1 Candidatus Nanoarchaeia archaeon | reverse complement strand
AGATTATCCGTTATAGCAGCTTCGCAGGCAAATTTTCAATCGGTATTCCCCCCCATTACGTTTTGCCATTTCCGAAAACTCTCACTTTAATTCCTCGTAGACGAACCGTCATCGATATTGAACAAATTAAGGCGCTATGCGACTGGTACTACCAGAAGCCTCCTGTCTCTGAGGAAGAAATTCGGAATGCGCGTATTCACGAAATCTTTGTGATCGATGTTGATCGGGTTCAGGTTAAGGAAATGGATCCGGAAAGTTACATGAAACGGGCGGTAAGTAAAGGGGTAATGTTTTCTCTCAAAGAGGAGCCTACTCCAGAACTTGTTAAGACGGCGGCCGCACAGATGCATAATGATGAACGCCTCGACAGATTCATTATGTAGGAGGCGTTGCCGTTGTCTTATTTTGTGTACATTATGCTATGCAAAGACGGTTCTTTCTACACTGGATATACAAAAGATGTGGATGAACGAGCAAAACTACATGCCAGCGGCAAGGGTGCTAGGTACACGAAGGCACACCCGCCTGAAAGAGTGGTTTACGTTGAAGAGTTCGGAACTCGTTCTGCAGCGATGAAAAGGGAAAAAGCCATAAAAAAGCTTAATCGCGATCAGAAAATCAAACTGGTTAGTTCAGCTAAGTAAACAGCAGTCAATTTGTTGACGGAAGACCTCAAAAAATTTTTTGACGTTAAAAAATTCGATTGAAAACTGTCAATGTTCAGGTTAGCATTGCTTAGAAAGTTCCGACGAGAAAACATGCCAAAGCAAGCACATGAGGCAGCGATCGGCAGGAACTGAGTTTTAGTGGATTGCGATGAGCAATGTAAGCTCTAGTCCAGTTACAAGAGGAATTAGTAAGTTATCATTTATGGGAAGTGGCAAATACTCAACAAACATGCCCACTGCAGCGCCCACCAAAGCGAGCCAAGGCGAGACAAAAATGGATCCGGCTAAAAACGCGAAAAAGAATCCGCCTATCGAACCTTCGATGGTTTTTGCCCGGTTGAATGGCAGAGCCTTTCTGGACAAGGTGCCTCCGATTATTGAGGCTGCACTGTCTCCCAAGCAGACGATTGCGATTGCGGCGCTGCTTGCGGGCGAGTGAAAAAGCAGTAGGGTCAACAAGATGCCGACTGCGTAGTAAATGGGTGCTAGAGTGAATTGGCACAATTCGGATTGGGACGCTGCGTGGCGTGTCACGGCGGAGAAGAAGGGTATGCTTTTTCCTTTTACACGGGCGGATTCTGAAATTGTGTAGAATGCGATAACGGCGCATATGAATACAGATACATCAATTATGGGTACGCCGAGGAAAACGGTTAAGATGGGGACAAATATTCCCGAGCCATGAATGAATTCGCGTAGAAGCTCATCTTTGGAAGGTATGGATTTGCGCTTTTGGCTCTGGTTTATGACCGGTAGAATCTTTGTTAACTTCCCGTTCACTACGAAATCTGCTTTGGAGCGTATGATGAAGTCGGGGCTGTACCCAATTTTTTGCATATCTTTAAGGAAAATGGATGAATTGTTTCGGTCATCGGCAACAACAACACATTCTGAAGGCGTGACCTGTTCAGCTTCCATAAGCTCTTTGAGAACAAGGTATTTGCCGTTTCTTTCGGTGACATCCCCCCATGCCTCACCAGTTAGCACGTCACCTTTCACCCCGACTTCGAAGCCAACAGCGTAGTCTGCTCCCACCAAACCTGCCAGCTTTTCAACCAAAAATGTGGGTAGCCCGGAGCTGATTAGCGCTATCTTACAACCTTGAGCTTTCAACGCGGAAAAAGCTTCTTTCGCTTCGGGCATGAGGGGGATCGTGTAAAGAGTTTTTGTCAAAACATCGACTTTTATTCCTTTGAATACTTTGAAGACGCGGGTTATGGTTTTTTTAAGCGGCACTATGCCTGCTTCGTAGAGGAGTCCGTAGAATAACACTTTCAGAAGCTGCAACATGCCCATGTTTTTGGCGACGTCGAAGAAGAGGCGATTCTTTGGAATTAGAACCCCTTCAACGTCAAAAATTACTAATTTGGCCTTACCGCCGTTTGTTGCAGTCAAGTTTTCACTTTGAACCGAATTCGTGGTCTTGTTGCTAAACAATACATTTGGGGTTCTAAAAAGGCTTCCAGTCAAGAATGGAAAATACCTTGTATGTCAAGTGTTGGCTGATAGAACTCTAACCTTAACTCAGGGAGGCATTCTCTATCAAAGATCGACATAACTAAAGACATGTCTGAGTCTGGCTTGACTTAGCTCGATGAAAAATTTCGGTTTTATTTCAACCGAACCACTTTTAGCTTTGCCTTCATATGGTATTTGATATCATGCTGTTAGAAAAAGTCAATTCCTTCGTGTTGAAGCCGGTTTCTCCTTATAATTTTGAGTTGACAGTTCGTAAGCCTGCTGGTTGGTGGTGGAGTACCCCGGATGAGAAATTCGAAAAAGATACTCTTTGGACCGCTGCTCGTTTTAACGATGAGCCTATTGGATTAAGGATAACATTTCATGGAACAACTTTAAAACCGCAGCTAGAATGCGTTGTTTTTTCACAAAAAAGACTTGACGACGCAACCCGGTTGAAACTGGAACACATGTTACGTAGGGCCCTTGAGACAGAAGATGACCTCAAAGAGTTCTACGCTTTTGCCGCTCGTGACCGCTTTCTACGCGACGTGACATTAGACTTGTGTGGGATGCATACAGTTGCGTGGCCGGAGCTTTTTCCTGCACTCATTTTGGCAGTTACTCTCCAAATGGCGCCGATGAAGAGAAGCAACCAGATGATGGACCTTCTCATGGAAAACTACGGAGAAAATTTAGAATTTGACGCGAAAACCGTGCGTTATTGGCCTTCACCTAAAAAAATAGCGTCCACAGCCGTGGAGGAGCTGCAAGCCAAAGCCAAGCTTGGGTACCGAGCCAAAAACCTGGTAGCTATAGCCAAGACTCTTGAGGCTGGGTTCCCATCGACGGATGACCTATCCCGTCTGGAGCCAAATGCGGCGAAAAAGAAACTAATGACTTTACGGGGGATTGGTGAGTATTCGGCTGAACTGGTTATGCCCGGGATGGGTTTTCCGCTTGATGTTTGGAGCGCGAAAATCTTTAGCATTTTGCTCTTCGGCAAGCTTTCCGATAACCCTCGGGAAGCCATAACTGTTCTCAAGGAGAAAGCTGATAAACGGTGGGGGAAGTGGGTTGGGCGAGTTTTTGTTTATGTTCTTAATGATTTGCCTAGGCTTTCAAAACGGCTTGGTACTGATTTAACAAGCTTCTAATGCTCTTTGAATAAGGGCCGTGTTTTATTGAAAAGGTTTAACTATGAATCAATCTACGCAATAATGAAAGGTTCGCATTCCTGTGGCTCTAAAGTCACTGCAGTCCAAAAAATTAATCTTGTTTATCGCACTTGGACTAACGGCGTTTATTCTTTACCTTTACTATTATGTTGGTACTGCTAATTTTGTTGAGGAAATTAGGAGGGCAAACCTTTACTATTATACTTCGGCGTTTGTTGCTTTTTTCTTTGCAGCTCTTTTCTCTGCAGTCACCTGGCACGCCCTTCTTGAAGCCCTTGATGTCAAGAGCAGTTTTCGGAGGGAGCTTTTTCTTACGTGGGCAGGGTACTTCCTTGACGCCATCGTGCCTGAACCGGGATGGTCTGGAGATATTTCTAAGGCTTACATGCTAAGTAA
>DATJPJ010000066.1:0-9227 GCA_035506455.1 Candidatus Nanoarchaeia archaeon | reverse complement strand
AGGAGGCAAGTCTTTCAATCTCCTTCTTCAGAAAATCGAGAAAGAACAACCGAAACGGGTAATCTTGCTCTTGGATTTTGACAGACGCGGAAGAGAAATCACGGCGAAACTTAAACAAGGATTGGAACGTGAAAGAATTAAGTTGGACCTGACTTTTTGGCATACCTTTCGGGCAATTATTGGACGCGATGTTCAATGTATCGAAAGCTTAACTTCGTATATGCGGACCTTGGATCAAAAGATCACCAAATGTGGCTGATGACATGCAGTCACATTGTTTTAAATTCATTCCAATCCGCATAGAAACATGTGCATTCGGATGCTCAGCAGGACGATGATTGCAAGTAACACCAAGCTGGATGTGCATATTTTAAAAGTGATACTGTCGAAATCAATGTTTAATTTAGTCGCTGAATGCATTAGGATTTTTAGGGTTGGATTAAGAGGTTTTGAGGAGCAATATTCCTTTTTTGTTTCTCATGATTTCGCTGCTTTCAATCGCCTCTGAATCCAACCAGAATTAAAATACAAATTCGAGGTTAGAAATTTGCCAATGGCGTATGTATTACTGAACACGGAAATCGGCGCGGAACGTGAAGTTTTGAACAATCTCAGAAAGACCGAGGGAGTAATGGAAGCATTCAACCTTACGGGTATATACGATATAATCGCTAGGGTGAAGGCTGATACCATGGATGGACTTAACAAAATAATAAATGAAAAACTCCAATTGGGCAAAACTCATTCTAAGCTAACAGTTATCATCACTGACCAACCATCCAAAAACAACGATGATGCCCGAATAAGATTGAAGGTTTGATAACACGTAATTCCCGCAAAGCGCGAATCAAAAGGTGTTTTTATGAAAATACAAGAGAAAGTTGCAATAATAACTGGCGCATCCTCAGGAATAGGCCTAGCCACTGCAAAACTCCTATCGAGCAAGGGCGCTAAACTCGCGCTGGTAGCCCGCTCAAAAGCTCGACTTGAAAAACTTTCGAGCGAATTGCCAAACACATTTGCACTTCCAGCCGATCTTTCCAAAGTTGAAGCTGTCCAAAAGGCAGTCAAGGCGGCGTTTGAGCACTTTGGACGCGTAGATATTCTAGTTAATGATGCTGGACGCGGTTACGATGTGCCAGTTGCGAATACCGATATTGGAGTTTTCCGCTATATTTTTGACTTAGACGTTGTTGCCCCGTTAGTTGCTATGAAGGAAGTTATCCCCATAATGAAAAAACAGGGTGGTGGGTCAATTGTGAATGTAAGTTCAGGAACCGCTTTAATGTACCTGCCAAATAACGGTCCTTACTCAGCACTAAAAAAAGCGTTAGCCCATATCAGCATAACAGCCCGGGAAGAACTCGAAAAAGACAACATCGTAATTAGCGTTGTTTACCCTTATATTACTCTTACAAACTTCGAAGAAAATACAATAAAGGATGCTTCGCTTCAGGGATTAGAAGAATCGCCAGAAGCTCAAGAAGCCTTCAAAAAAGCCGACTCTCCAGAATATGCAGCGCAAAAAATTGTTGAAGCAATTGAATCTGGTTTCGCAGAAATTTTCGCACATGACTGGATGAATCCCAAGGCAAAGGAGACCTAAATCGTAAAATGTGTTGTTTATGCGCCAAAATTCGTTTAGCTAAAAAAGTATTTAGCGTCCCAATTCGCTTTTCACTTCAGGTAAAAAATTGACGCAGATCGGCAAAAGGCAAATGCACATAGGATTTGATGATACAGACTCCACTCGCCAAGGATGTACTACCTATGTTGCTGCCTTACTCATAGAGCAGCTGGAAAAAACCGGCGTTACGTTCACGGATTACCCGAGTCTTATTCGGTTGAACCCGAATATTCCTTGGAAGACCCGAGGGAACGGAGCTCTCTGCCTCAGAATCGAATACGATGCGGCACTGGAGAACAAAATCAAGGAAGACGCAATAAGTCTAATAGAAGCTTACAGTGACTTGGAGTGGAAAGGTACTGACCCAGGTGTAGTAATTTTCTCGGGTCCGCAGGTGCCCACAGAAATCACCGCGTTTTCCAAAGCGGCTGAAACGAGCGTCGTAACAGTAAAACAAGCGTTACATTTGATTCGAAAATTTGGCGCGGAAGCCATAGGCTACAACAAACAACGGGGCATCGTCGGCGCACTCGCCGCCATTGGGGAAACCCTAAACGGCGACTATACTTACGAGCTCATCTCTTATCGCAAACCCGAGAACTTCGGTAGCAAACGTAAAGTTGACGAAGCCTCAATCTTTGAGATGGATAAGACGCTGCAGCCCCTCACCTTTAACAATGTGGACCTACAGAAGCATAGGGTGATAATAACGCCCCGTGGACCTGACCCTGTTCTTTTCGGGATTCGAGGCGAAACACCGCAAACTGTGAGGCGAGCTTTTGACTTGGTAAAGCCTCTGGAACCCGTGAATAGATGGGTGATTTTCCGTAGTAATCAAGGCACAGACGCTCACTTGACACGCAAACGTACTTTGAGCGAAATGAAACCATACGAAAGTATTATCGCCAAAGGCACAGTTTCCCGAAACCCCAAGCTAATCCCGGTACGCCATATCATCTTCGCGACTAAAGACGATACCGCGGAAGTTGACTGTGCAGCATATGAACCTACAGGTGTTCTTCGAAAAATTGCCCAAGAACTCGTAGTCGGAGACGAAATCGAAATTTATGGGGCAGTCCGTAAACCAACCCGTTCAGCGCCGTTAACGGTGAACCTTGAGAAAATAAATGTGCTAAAACTTGTTTCCCGGATACAAACACAGAACCCTTTCTGCCCCAGCTGCGGCAAACGGCTCAAATCCATGGGCAAAAATCAAGGCTTCAGATGTGATAACTGCAAAACCAAATTCATAAGCGCAAAAAAAACCGAGACCACCATAGAGCGTAATTTACAAGTAGGTTTGTACGTGTGCTCCACTCGGTCCCAGCGGCATCTGACCAAACCGCTTAGACGTTATGGGCAAGAAAAACACGGTGAACCCTCCAAGTTACTTAAGGAATGGCACTTCGAGACTGCGTTGTAGTTTTTGATGATTTTGTAAAATCCTTTAAATCCACGAATTCCATAACCAACAGCAAACATAGGTGTAGCATATGTCAAAACGTTTCACCGTCGAAGATTACGCTGTGCCTTTCTTTAAGGAAGCGGGGTTCTACAGGAAACTTTGCCCCAAGTGCGGCGAGTACTTCTGGACTCAGGACGCGTCGATGGAGACCTGCGGCGAAGCCGGTAGCGACGAATGCGGGTACTACACTTTCATAGGTAACCGTGCAACCAGTAAAACCTACACTCTGCCAGAGATGCGCGAGGCATTCCTGAGTTTCTTCGAGAAAAACGGACACACAAGAGTTAAGCCTTATCCTGTTGTCGCACGTTGGAGAAGCGATATTTATCTTACTCATGCGAGCATTATTGATTTTCAGCCTTACGTTACTGAAGGAATCGCGCCTCCGCCTGCGAATCCTCTGGTCATATCCCAACCTAGCATTAGGCTGACAGACATTCCTAACACAGGACCAACTTTTGGTAGGCATCTGACTATTTTTGAGATGGGTGGTGCTCATGCATTTAACTATCCTGACAAGGAAATTTATTGGAAAGATCAAACGGTTAGGTACTTCCACGAGTTTGCAACCAAAGCCCTTGGTATCCCTTCTGAAGAAGTAGTTTACAAGGAGGACGTCTGGGTTGGAGGAGGAAACGCTGGTCCAGACGTTGAATGCATTGTGCGAGGTCTAGAAATTGGTACGTTGGTTTTTATGCAATTCAAAGTCGTCGGTGACGAATTCGTCAAGTTGCCGATTCGCACTGTGGATACTGGCTACGGAATCGATCGCTTTTCGTGGATCAGCCAGGGCACCCCAAGTTTATTCCAGG
Organism: Candidatus Nanoarchaeia archaeon; assembly: GCA_035506455.1. Taxonomy (GTDB): domain Archaea; phylum Thermoproteota; class Bathyarchaeia; order Bathyarchaeales; family Bathycorpusculaceae; genus JADGNF01. The sequence continues at coordinate 5,323 of DATJPJ010000066.1, read as the reverse complement.
CAATTTACGGCAACATGCTTGATAGAGTCTACGAGTACGCTGGCATCTCAAACGTGAATAATGATCTTTTGGCTCGTGTCGCCAAATATTCAGGTTTAGTTAACGTAGACAAAACCGCGAATCGCATGGTTCTACGAAAACGAGTATCCCAACTCACGGGCATCGACATGCCTACTCTCGAAAAAGAACTCATCCCCCTTGAGAATGCCTGGGCACTAACTGACCACACAAAAACCTTGTGCTTCATGCTTTCCGAAGGAGTTGTTCCAAGCAACATCCAAGAAGGCTATCTTGCGAGACTTCTCTTCCGCAGAGCTTACCGGCTAATGCGCGGCTTAAGCATGGAACCTGAACACTTTTACGATATAGTTGACTTGCAGGTCAAGAAGTGGGGTGCCGATTTCCCGCAGATTAGAGAAATGCATGGTGAAATCATCGAGATGCTCAAAGTCGAACAAGAAAAATTCGAGGATACATTGAAGCGCGGCGAAAACATGGTGAAGCGCATAGCCACTGACCTAAAAGCGCAACATGCTAACACGATCTCAAACGAGACTCTCTCCGAACTTTACGATTCTCACGGGTTGCCTCCAGAAATTGTCAAGCAAGCCGCCGAAGCTGAAGGCGTCAAGGTCGAGGTTCCTGAAAACTTTTACTCGCTCGTCGCTAACCGACACTTGGCTGCCAACAAACCTGCCGAAGAAGAAACTATTGCCGAACACGCGTTGGAAATGGCTGTACAGAACCTGCCTCCGACGGAAACGATGTATTACCCTGAACCTTACACTCGGGAATGGAACGCAAAAGTTCTCAAGGTATTCAACGATGAGTACATTGTCTTAGATAGAACTTGCTTTTACCCAGAAGGTGGCGGTCAACCCTCAGATCTAGGCTATTTCGCTTATGATGGCGGGGTCCAGGCAGAGGTTACGTATGTCCAGAAAGTGGGTAAAGTCATTGTTCACAAGGTCAAAACTGAGAATAAGCTACCTAAAGAAGGTGCGACGGTACGCGGTATTCTTGACTGGGAACGTCGTTACTCTTTAATGAAAGCCCACACTGGTACACATTTGGTCAATGGTGCTGCAAGACGGGCTTTGGGGAATCATGTTTGGCAAAGTGGGACACAAAAAGGTGTTGAAAGCACTCGTCTAGATATAACGCACTACCGCAGGCTCACATCCGAAGAGGTACACAGGATCGAAACGCTGGCAAACGAGGCCGTTTTGGCAAACATGGCAGTTGAAACCACCTGGTTACCGCGTAATGAGGCTGAAGCGCGCTATGGTTTTAGGCTCTACCAAGGTGGAGCTGTTCCAGGTAAGGAGATTCGTGTGGTTAAGACAGGTAATTGGGACGTTGAAGCCTGTGCTGGAACTCACCTGAAGAATACGGGTGAAATCGGCTACGTTAAGATCCTTTACACTGAACGTGTTCAAGATGGAGTTGAGCGCCTTGTTTACGCAGTTGGTATCCAAGCAGTGAAGGCTGTGCAGAAACAGGAAACTTTGCTGCAAAGCGTCGCGAAAACTTTGAATGCGCCCTTGGAGAAGCTGGATAAAACAGCAGAGCGCATAGTCCGAGATCTCAAGGATGCTAACAGTGAAAAGAAGCGGTTGCTAAAGGAGTTAGCGGCCAAGGAAAGCGTGGTTCTGAGCGAAACTTGTGGAGACGCCGAGGAAATCAACGGCATAACACTTGTTAAACGCGATTTTAAGGACGAAACCGACGGGAATCGAATGCTGCAGACAGCCACCGAAATAATCAAACACAATGAGGCCACGGTCACTTTGTTCTATGCTTCAGACACAAAATCTGCAAGGCTTCTTGTCATGGTTGGCAAGGAAGCTCTCGCGAAGGGCGTTAACGCAGGAAACGTCGTTAAGGAATCCGCACCAATCATGGGCGGAGGTGGTGGCGGAAAACCCAATTTCGCGCAGGGTGGCGGAACTAAACCGGACAAGTTGCAAGATGCTGTGAAAACTGCTGTGGAAACTATCAAGAAGCAGATGGGAAAATAATTTTAGTTTTTCTTTCTTTTTTGTCTCGGCGCCGCAATGCCTTTGGGGTAGCGGACAACTTTTAAGTAATGAATGCTTAAACCGAACGGGGTAAGGGATCGCATAGATATGAGCTTTAGCGACTTCGAGCTTGAACTAAGGGGCGTAAGACTTCCAGAAAAAGAAGCATATTTAGACGACCTCACAGCCGAACAAATAGTTTGCAAAATAAATCAGTTCCACGAGCGGCTCAGACATGAAAGTCATCTGCAGGTTGCGCCTTTCGCTGAAAGCTACTTTCTAAATCTTATTGCCCTTTATCCGGTTAGTATGTGTTGTAAATCCATGACTGACTCGCTTAAGCTTGTTGCCGCATTGTTCTACGTCGGAAGCCAGCCGAAGAAAGAAAAAGTGGCTACTGGCGTAGTGGAAGATGATCAGCGGCTCAAAGAATTCTTTCCGAGAAATAAGCCGAGCCTTGCGCAGCGAGGTTACAGTTTCGAGGATTTGGCCCTGATTTTTGAAAGAAACAAAGGGGCTATCGCTGAGGCGGTTAGAGAGAAGCAGGAAGAGGCAAAAATCATTTTAGAAGAAGCGGCATTGCGTTGTCAACGCCAATCAGAACTTCCGCAAAGCGAGTTACCTGCTTTGGAGACGCTCACTGAAGAGGAAAAGCATAAGTTGGTTGTGGAAAAGACCAAATTTGAAGAGAGAAAACGAACGAGCCTCTCTTGCTAAGTATGCATCCTTATCGCGACTTATGCTTGGTTCGTGGTTTTTATTCTCTGATGTGTCCTCTTCCGAGTACAAAGTATTTTGTCGTCGTCAAATGTTGTGCGCCCATGGGTCCGCGTACGTGCAGTTTTTGTGTGCTGATGCCTATTTCTGCTCCCAGCCCGAATTGGTTGCCGTCTGTGAACCTTGTGCTTGCGTTCCAGTAAACTGCGGCTGAATCTACCTGTTTTATGAATTTGAGTGCTTTGTCGAAGCTGTTGGTGAGGATGCTGTCGCTGTGGTGGCTACTGTACTTGTTTATGTGTTCGATGGCTTCTTCCAAGCCGGATACGACTTTGACTCCTATGATGAGGTCCAGATATTCTGTGTACCAGTCAATCTCAGTTGCTTGTTTGACGTCTGGGATAATCTTTAGGGTGGACTCGTCTCCTCGCACTTCTACGCCTTCTTTGCGTAATGCAGCGATGGCTTTTGGTAGAAAGGTTTTGGCGATGCTTGCGTCTACTAGCAGTTTTTCTGCGGCGTTGCATGTTCCCGGACGTTGACATTTTGCGTTGATAATTATCGGAATGGCTTTTTCCAAATCTCCGTCTTCGCAAACGTAAACGTGGCAGTTACCGGTTCCTGTTTCGATGACTGGAATGTGGGATTTTTCTACTACGGTTTTAATTAGGTCTGCGCCGCCTCTGGGAATGAGTACATCTATGTATTCTCTCATGTTCATCAGTTCCTCTACGGCTGAACGATCGGGGTTTTCGACGATTTGAATTGCGTCTTCAGGAAAACCTGTGCCTGTTAACGCTTGGCGGAGCACTTCTGTTATGGCTATGTTACTGTTAATTGCGTCTGAACCGCCGCGTAGAATGACGGCGTTGCCTGCTTTTAGGCAGATGCTTGCGGCGTCTGAAGTTACGTTGGGACGTGATTCGTAAATCACTCCGACTACGCCAAGGGGGACCCGCATTTGACCGATTATTAGGCCGTTGGGTCGAGTCCATGTGCGTTCTATTCCGCCGACGGGGTCAGGTAGCGAGGATACCTCGCGGAGCTCCTTGGCCATGTTGGCTACTTTTTTCTTGTCTAAAGCGAGCCGGTCCAAAAGTGCTGCTTTCATGCCTTTGGCTTTCGCGGCTTCGACGTCTAGTAGGTTTGCGGCTAGGATTTTTTCAGAGTTTGCCTCTATTGCGTTGGCCATTCTGCACAGTGCTGCATTTCTTGTTTCAGTTGAGAGTTTAGCCATCCCGTAGGAGGCTGTACGGGCTCTTTTGCAGATTTCAAGTATGGTTAGGTTCATTTTTTTTCCTCGACGAGGCTGATATTTCGGTGTTCGATAACTTCCTTGGGACTGTCTGAACCGAGTTTCTTTCGAACATCAGTAACTTGTAACCCTTTTATTAGGTTTAACTCGCCGCTTGTGAAATTGGGGTTTCCTTTGGCGAACTCGGTGCCTTCTGCGTCTATGAGGCTTATGACGTCGCAGGCTTTGAATTGTCCTATTACTTTTGTCACTCCTACGGGTAGTAGGCTACCGCCGTCTAGTATTGCTTTTTTGGCTCCTTCGTTGACGTGAACCTGTCCTTTAACTGCTGCTCCATAGGCTATCCAGCGTTTCATCGCGGGCATTCGGGTTTGAGGTTTGAAGAATGTGCCGACTTCTTTGCCTGCGAGTATGTCGATTATGACGTTTTTTCTTCGGCTGTTCGCGATAATTAAGGGGATTCCGCAGGTGGTGGCGATTTCGGCTGCACGTACTTTGCTCTGGATGCCGCCTGTGCCGACTTTGCTTTTTCCGTTCAGTCCGTTCTTAAGTTCTGCTGTGACATTTTCCACTGTGCGGATGACGACGGCGTCGGGGTTGGATGGGTCGGAAGTGTATAGTCCGTCGACGTCTGAGAGGATTATTACTAGGTCGGCTCCTATTGCATTTGCAACTAGTACGCTTAAGATGTCGTTGTCGCTGAAGTTAATGCGGTATCCTTCGTTAACTGGGATGAGTTCGTCGACGCTTGTGACGTCGTTTTCGTTGATTATGGGAACTACGTGTTGTTTGAGCAGCATGCCTATGACGTCGCATGTGTGGACGTATGAGGCGCGGTTGGACAGGTCTTCTGCGGTTAATAGAATTTGAGCTACTTTTAAGCCGAAGGGTTTGAAAAGTTCTCGGTATTTTGTCATTAAAACGCCTTGTCCTGTTGCGGCAGCCGCCTGTTGAAATACTATGTCTTTGGGTTTTCCAGTTGTGCCTAGTTCAGCTTTGCCAGCGGCGACTGCGCCTGAGGTTACGAAAACTATTTTGTCGCCATTCTTCGCAGCTGTTGCTATCTGTTGAGCTAGACGTTTCATTTCTTCTTCGTCTAGTTCACCGTTATCCGTTGTTATGCTGCTCGTACCGACTTTGACTACGACTAATCTTGATGGCATTGTGTTTCACTTTGATGCAATTTTCATTATGATAATTGAATTGACGTTCGTCTTCCTTAAAAATCCAATGCTGTTGCTTTTTGTTTTCTAGGAATTGTAGTGGTTTTCCTAAAGTTGTTCGGGAAAATTATGAAAATGTATATAAACTATTCTGTTACCACATACGC
>DATJPJ010000065.1:0-3477 GCA_035506455.1 Candidatus Nanoarchaeia archaeon | reverse complement strand
CGATTATGCCAATTCGCATCATGTTCGTTTTTTCTCCTTGCTTTTTTATTCGATTAGACTTTTTGCGCCCTTTAGAAGGGGAATTGCGAGATTTAAGCCCGTGATAGTCCGGGTTTGCTCCCAGAATTCTGGGCAACTGTTTGCCTCGTGGAACACTATATGTGCCCGGTTAGCATCAACGTTTTCTTCGATTATGCCTTTGACTTTCGCATACGCTTCGGTGCCTTTGTAGCCTTCCACTGCAGTTTCCAGTTGGGTGTTCCACGTTTTGAAGTCACGCAGACGTAAGTCGTCCTGTTTGACCTTCTTAACTGCTTCAAACGCTTTGCCAGCCTTGGCTATCTCCGCTTTGAGCGTCTCTTCGTCGGCGTTCTTGTTCGTTCCCACGTTTATCATCGCGTCCATAGCGAATATCCAAGCATCATGTTCTCTGCCAAGGGCTTTGCCGCATTTGGCGGCGGTTTCGCGTATGTGTTGCGGCAGTTTAACGTCGAAGACGACGTTGCCTAAGAAAGTATTTGTGCGAAAGTCACTAAAACCCGCTCGGGCCATGCCGATTGGATGGCAAACTGCGTCTTTACCTTTTTCTTTGTAAACGATAATTCGAAGATCATAGAACCATTTTTCTATGAGCTCCTGGCCAACGACACCTATCGGGTTAATTATTGAAGGTTCAGTTTGCTGGATATTTACCAAAAGTTCTTGGCGATTCTTGGAAAGGACTATGCCTTTGCCATGTGTTCCGGCGTCGGGCTTAACCACAACTGAAGCCCCCAATTCCCGTTCCAACAGATCCGCTATGTCGGCTTCATTTCTGATTTTTCTACCGTCCTTAGTTGTGTCGAAGGGGTCGCAGGGAACGTAGACAGTTTTTGGAATAGGCAGCCCTACCGCCCACAAGTGCATAAGTGTGCGAAACTTGCTGTAGCACAGGAACTCGATTGAAGAGTTGTTGATAACTTTTTTGCCGAAAACTTCCATCGTGTTAGCGGCGTAGAGACGCCGGTTTTTGCTTTGAGCGCGATTAAGGACGACACCAATGTTTTTGATTTCGTTCGTGAAGTCCTTGCCTTTGCTCGAGATTTTGAAGCCATCTTTGCAGATAGAAATTGCGATTTTGCGGAAAGGAATGAACGTTAAGGGAATTCCGAGCTCTTCTGCGGTCAATTTGATGCCGTTTTCATCGTTTTCAGATCGTTCATAAAGAAGCCCGATGCTCATAGGGGTCAATCCTTTCATGCAAAAAATAATTAAACAAATATGCGGTGGTGATGAGTTTTTCGGGTAAAGCTCTGTTAGAGTTGTGTTAAAGGGCTTTGTTTATTCGCCCCAGTCTTCTCCTTCCAGAGTCAGTTCCTGAAGGTCAACGCATCCACTATTAACATGTTTAACTTCGAGTTCGAGTCCGCAGCATGGGCAGCTTAGAATTTCGCCTTTGGTTGTGTCGTGGGGAACGTCGACGTCAGCATCACAATCGGGGCATTTAGCTTTCATCAATGTCACCTCTTTGGTTTCCAAATTTGGGGTTTGTTTACTCATCTTATTCTCACTTTTTTTTTATCCGAAATAACTTTTTGAGTAACCCCGGAACCTTTTAAACATTGCGACTTATTTGTAACATATTGGACTGCTAATGTTCTAAATGAAACATCGCAGGCCAGAGTTTTCCTCCGAAAACAGAACTCAAACGACAAATTGGAGCGAAATCCGCACTAAACTCAGCAAAAAAATTCAGAAATCGTTAAATTTTTCCTCTCAGATAATTAATCGGGGCAAAAAGATGGATGAAGTAGACAAGAAAATCGTAAAGATTCTCAGAGAAGACGGCAGAGCAGGGTACATAACAGTCGGAAAACAGATAGGCCTCTCAGAAGGCGCAGTTAGGAAGAGAATTAAGGCCTTAACAGAAGCTGGCGTCATCCGAAAGTTCACAGTTAAAGTCGGCGTCGCCGAAGGCGCAGAAGCCATTGCCCTACTTTCAGTGAGTCCTTCGCATCCAACCCAAGAGGTTTCCAAGAGAATCCAAGAAATACCCAACGTTGAGACAGTCTATGAAGTGACGGGCGAATACGACATCGTTGCGGTTATCAGTGGCGCGAACGTCGTCGAAGTAAATGATTGCGTAGAAAAAATTCGCCGCGTAGAAGGCATCATGAAAACCAACACCATGATTGTTCTACGCAGCTGGTAAACGCTAAAAACTATTCAATTGGCCTCAAGTAGTAAGCAGTAAAAACGCCTTCGCAAGAACCGTATATCAACTCAATATAACGCAAGGCGTCTTCCAAACATTCTGCGGTTGGAATGACTTCCCTAAAGTTGTCTACCCTGATAACTTCTGTGAGCATCCCAGTTTCTCGCTTAATTATTGGCAATCGCAAATGACTTGTGCCACACTGAAAAACTGCCACGTCGCCACTTCTTCCTCGACCTTTTCGGACGTCGATAGTCTTCTTGCCTTCCTTAATCCAAGCATAGACTTCTTTTCGGGCAGTTAATAGAGGCATTTCACATTCCCAGAGGATATGATTCATGTCGTTGACAAATAAAAGCTATATCGTCCCTGTCTCCGAATGAAGTTTCCGTTAGATCCTGGTCAGTACAGTCGCGGAACGCGTTGACAACTCCAACTTTCCGTTGTAGCCCACTTTAGCGTAGACGTTATTCAAAGAAATTTTCTCTCCAATGAAAAAGCCACTAGCGGTCTCGGCATGTTCACGCCAAGCCGTAACCTTAATTGTGCCCGTTTCGTCTCTAAGGTCAAACGAGGTTAATCTCACGTTTTCTCCTTTAGAAGTTTTAACTTCTCTTGAAACAGGCAACGTGGCTACTTCACCTTCTACGTTGACGTCGCCTAGTTCGGAGGCTAAGGCGCAAACTTTGAAAAATCGTTTATGCGCGTCGATGACCGTCACGTTGGTTGATAGATCCACATGAACCTCAACTTGGTCTTGGTCTTTTTGGTTGAGTTTTGTCCGGGCATTGACTATTTGGATTTTAACTCCCCGCTTAGCTTTGGGTTCGATTTCTTCAGCTTTTTCGTTCCAAAAGACAGCGGCAATCTCTCCTGTTTCGTCAGCGATCTTAATTCTGAGAACCTTGCCAGCAGTTTGGTCGGCTCGAGTAAAGTTAGAAGCTGGGTAAACGTCAGTGATTGTGCCATCTATGTTCACTATTTTCTGTTCTTCGGTGATTTCAGAAATTTTGGTTGATAATTTGCTTAGAGAGGGGTAATCTTCTTCGTTAACTTTTTCCGGGGTGAATTCTATACTGCCCCGATCGCCTATGTGCAGTTCAGGAACACCGAAGCGGTCTGCTTTGGTGTACCCGTGAGAGAATTTTACGATTTGGCCTATTTTGAGGTCACCCGATTCGATGCAGTTGGCTTGTTCATTCCATAAAACTACGCGCAATACGCCTTCGTTGTCAGCGATTGTGACGCTGCCAAGTTTTCCCGGTTTGGAACCTTCAAAGTTG
>DATJPJ010000064.1:0-6075 GCA_035506455.1 Candidatus Nanoarchaeia archaeon | reverse complement strand
TGGGAAGACGAACCATAAAATTAATGAGCCGCTCAAAATTCGCTTCTTCCATCCTGCTTCACACACCTAGCTTAGATTAGCAGGGCAGCAATACATTAATTTACTAAATATCACAAAAAGCAAATTACCAAAAAAGCTATTCAAACAAAATAATAAATTGAGACTTCAGTAGGTACTTTGATCCATCATGTTTTGGCTTTGCAGCCTTTGCTGAGATAGCATGAGGGGCAGTTTTTCTCTTCGCCGGTGTTCCAGCAAATTCTCCTTAGGCTCGAAGCAGTTGGAGTGGGCGTTTCGATAACAGACTTGATTATGATTGGTGCAAAATCGTCGTCAGATGATACCAACATTTTTTGTTGTTTTTCTGCCATTTGCGTCAAACGGGATTGTCACTTTTCTATTTAAAAGCTTTATGAATTAGCATCTTCTTATCGCGGCCCAAAAACTCGCTGAAATGCCAAAAACAGTTACTGAATCGCTCTATTTCTGACCTATCATCAAGTAGATCTTTGTGTTAAGCAACAAAAATCGAACAGGGGTTTAGTCTCTTGCTTTGCAGCCTTTGCTTAGGTAGCAGCTGGGGCAGTTTTTTTGTTCGCCGGTGTTCCAGCAGATTCTTGTTATCTCGGGTGATGGAGTGAGGTCGAGGATTACTGCGTTTGGAAATTCTTCGACTATTGTCTGGGACTTGGTTTGCTGGGGTTTCATGTGGCGTCAAAGTCTTATTGGGTACAAGGAAGATATAAATCTTACGAAAGCAGAAACCAGGTTGCAATTCGCTAAGGCAAAAAATGAAATCAGGTTCAAATCCAATATTTGTTGCAACAAAAAACAAGCAACATTAAGCCGGGGGCAAGAATACCCATCCGTACCACTTGCAGTTTGAAGACGGTTGGAATTAACATAGGCCCTCGTTTGAACCCTGGGGTAGCAAGAACACCATCTAACAAAGCTAATATTGAACCTCTATTGAATACACTATTCAAAAAGAAGGTTTACCGAAATGGTTATTCTGGCTGTTTCGGATGTTCATCTTGGTTATCCAAATTCGAATGCCACGAAATTCAAGGCCTTTCTTAATTACGTTTATTCATTGAATAATGTTGAGCATTTAGTAATTTTGGGCGATTTCGTTGATATGTGGAGAAGAGACGTGAGCGGTCTCTTCCTGGAAAAAGAAAACTATGAAATCGTTCCATTACTTATGAAACTAAATCTAGACCATAATGTTCAAATCGAATGTGTCGCAGGCAACCATGACTTTCACCTACGTAAACTTCAAGCTGTTGATTACCCATTAAAGTTTCAAGAAAGCGTGGGCGATAACCCATTAAAGATCCCCGTGAATGGTGTAAACTACATTTTCAAACACGGCTACGAGTTTGATATAATGCAGAGCGATATCCTGAGTGAATTGTTATGCTACAATTTTTCAGATTTTGCTGGTAATCTGAGATCTGACTTTTGGAAAAAACTGCTTGCTTTGAGACCTGATATTTCCAAGGAACTAGGCCGCTTAATTAACAAGATTCGTGCCAAAAAAAGTAACAGGAGAGTTGTTGCCGAAACAAGTTCTGCGACGTGTGATATGGAATCCTTAAAAATTGAATATCTAGAAATCTTAATGGCCTCTCCGAATAAAAGAAAGAATTACGAAAACAAGGAACTAACCGCCATTAGACCTGAAATTGCTAATCCCCTTCATAGTGTCGCGGAAAATGCCGCGCGAAGCGTCAATAAGGGAGAAGTACTGATTTTTGGGCATACCCACTTACCATTCGTCAATGATGATCACAGACTTTTCAACACAGGTTCGTGGCTTGAGGATGAAAGTGATCCTTATACTTTTGTTTCAATCGAAGGGGAAAAAGTTTGTTTAATGCAGTTCAACGAGAAAAATGAAGCCACTGACATTACGGATCTGGATCACTTCAAACAATCTCACAAGTTGAGGCCCGAGGCATACTAAGAGTACACACAATTCTTAGACAGTCATTTGATATTGTTACGAGTAGCATAAAATGGCACGAACGCCCACGGCGTTTAAGCTTCCAATACCATCGCGCCTAAATGGATTTAATCTTGGTTAGATATAGTCAGCAAATTTTCAAAGCATGCTAATGCCGTCACTCGTTAAAGAGAATACCGTTTGTTTTGTACCTTGCATAGGCAGATGCATGTAAGATTTGAATCCGAATTCTGATGCGGTTATGGTGCGGTTGCCGGGATTTGAACCCGGGTCATCAACGTGGCAGGCTGAAGTCCTAAACCAGGCTAGACTACAACCGCATGTCCATGCTTTCGGTTGGTACACAACACTACCGAAGATTATTTAAGTTTTCTGAAAAGGCTTATTCCGTCTTTTTCCATTACATATTCGAATCCAAGCTCTATCAGTTGTTTAGCTTCCTGACGATCGGTGGCTTCCTTGCAAATGTATTCTCTGTTTAAATTGTGAGCGAAGTCCAGTTGAGCGCATAGTAGAAAATAGCGCAGCGATATGTGGCCCAGCAAAACCATGACTGACCCGAAATCGTGCAGCTTCCAGTACTCTCGCGGCGCTCTCCAACAACTGAAGGTATAGAAGTCAATTTTGTGCAGTTCTGAATTGTGAGTTTTTTTAAAGCGCGTTTACGCATTCTCGAGTTAGAACTGGTTTTTCAATCAATCTTATATACAACATGGACTGAAAAAAGGGTTCAAATTAAAACAAAGAGAGAGAGAATGATATGTTAAAAAAACAGTCTAAATTTGTTACGATAGCGGCTATTCTATTGCTAGCATCTCCTGCCTTGATTGCAGCTCTGCCATTCGCAAATGCACACAGCCCAGCTTGGAACATTCCAACATGGATGTACGTAAGCGTTTCTCCAAATCCTATAGGTGTGAATCAACAAGCCTTTATTGTGATGTGGCTTAATGTGTTTCCTCCTACGGCAAACGGCGAGTACGGCGACAGGTGGCAAGGCTACACAGTAACTGTTACAAAACCCGATGGAACCACTCAATCACTAGGACCATTCAGTTCCGACCCAGTAGGATCAGCATACGCCATTTTTACGCCTGATCAACCCGGCAACTACAACATCCAAGCGAAGTTTCCAGGACAGACGCTAACGGGAGCAAACCCTAACCCTGCAGGCTACCCAGCAGGTTCCTCCTACACTGACTATCTAGGCGACAATTTTCAACCCAGCACCAGCCCAACTGTCACCTTAACGGTAACCCAGCAACCCTTGCCACAGTGGGCCTCGTCTCCATTGCCAACCAATACCTACTGGACGCGACCAATCAACGGACAGAACAGGGAATGGGCATTTATAGCGAGTGACTGGCTTGGCGGAAGCTCACCTGTCAACAAGTACCAGCCCTATGGCATCGCTCCCAACAGCGGGCACATCCTTTGGGCTAAACCTTTAACCTTTGGCGGTGTCACAGGAGGCCAATTCAAGGACGTTGCATACTACGATGGCTTGTCTTACGAGAGCAAGTTCCCCTCGCCAGTTATCATCCAAGACAAACTGTACTACAATGAATACCCCACGCCTCGATACCCAATCGACAAGTACCCAACAGGCTTCTACTGCGTGGACTTGGCTACAGGGCAAGTCGCCTACTGGAAGAACTCAACTGTAAGCTTCGGACAGACTTACGACATTGAAACGCCAAACGAACATGGAACCGTCTCTTACCTCTGGACTACTTCAGGTACAACGTGGCATATGTTTGATGCATTCAACGGAAATGACCTCAGTACCATAACTCATGTCCCATCAGGCACAACGGTTACGGCTAGTGACGGAAGCATCCTAATTTACCAGCTCGGACCCAAAAACGCATGGCTTGCATGCTGGAATTCAACAACCGCAATAATGTACCACTCAATACAAGCTGGCAGCAACTACTACTGGAACTTCCGACCTGAATTCGGCGCGACTTATGACGGAGTCAAAGGATATGACTGGAACGTCACTTTGCCATCTTCCGTACCTTCAGACGCTTACGTTATGGACGCCAACTCAGGTATTCTTCTCATGACTACGGGCTTGGCTACAGGACCAGGAGGAGTAGGCATCGGAGGGACACCGACGACATACGTTCAATGCGGAATCAGCCTGTCAAGTTCCAGTCCAGGAACGGTAGTGTGGTCGATAATCAGAAATGCGGCGCCGGGAAACGTAACTATAACCTACGGGACTTCGGGAAACGGTGTCTACGTTATGCGGGCAAAAGAAACTATGCAATGGTACGGATACAGTGTAACAACAGGCCAGCAACTTTGGGGCCCAACAGATTCACAGCAGCAGTGGGATGTCTACGGAATGGGCGGCAACATAGCTGGAGACACATTGTACTCATGCGGCTACTCCGGAATCCTCTATGCATACAACATTCACACAGGCAAACTTCTCTGGACCTTCTCAAGTGGAGGTGGCGGATTTGACGTCTACTACGGCAATTTCCCACTAAGCGTGGGTGCAATCGCGGACGGCAAGGTTTACCTTTACAGTACTGAGCATTCTCCTTCAAAACCAGCGTGGCGTGGCTCGTCCATCATATGTGTCAATGCAACCTCTGGCAAGGAGATTTGGAGAGTTGAAAACTGGGCAAACGGTATCATGGTCGCTGACGGCTACCTCGTTGACCTCAACTCATACGACAATCAGATCTACTGTTTCGGCAAAGGTCAAACGGCTACGACTGTTACAGGACCAACCACTGGAGTTTCGCAGGGAACAACAGTTATGATTCAAGGCACGGTAACTGATCAGTCACCAGGTATCGGTAAGGGCACACCAGCAATATCTGACGATAGCATGAACGCATGGATGAACTACCTCTATGAGCAGCAGATCAAGCCAACAAATGCAACAGGCGTGAAAGTACACTTGACGGCCCTTGACTCCAACGGAAACACTGAAGAAATTGGCGTAGTGACAAGTGATATGAGCGGCTTGTACAGTACTTCTTGGACGCCACCAATAGACGGCAAATACATCATTACGGCCTCGTTTGACGGCTCCAACTCGTATTATGCATCTTCGGCTGAAACAGCAATGTTGGTGAGCACAGCAGCATCTCCAGCAGCGGCATCCCCAACAGTCACAGCAGCACCAACAGCTACACCCGCAGTCCTTACACCTACTCCTACATCAGTCGTAACCGTAGCTCCAACACCAAGCCCAGTTGTAGTTCCACCGACCAGCGCAACGCCGACAGCCACATACATAGCCATCGGTGCAGTCGTCATAATCATAATCGCCGTTGCAGCAGCAATCGCCCTCAGAAGAAGAAAATAAGCATACAAACCAAAACTACAACCTCCCCTTTCTTTTTTGGGTTAAAAAAGCTGAGAAAAATTGGAAACAAAGTGAGGCTGAGAGGGCTCTGGTAAAAATAACCAACTTGCAACGTTGGGGTTTCATTTTCTCCTAAAGGGTCCAGAGCCCCAGCAAACCCTCCACACTTTGGTAAGTCGGACTCTATAAATCCTAAAAGTAACAAAATGATCGAAAGAAAAAGAGGAGAAGAAATGCAGTAGACGTCATTACTCTGAGAAAACAAAAACCTATCGACTTTGGATTATTTTGAAGAAAAGAGAAAAATGGTGAATGGCGCGAAGAAACATGTTAGTGGAGATATAGCCATTTCAGAGCAAAACCAGACTAGACGACAACCGCACTCGCTTTCTGATGGGGCCTGATTCTTTTTGACCTTTAACTTGGCCTTCTTGGTCAGGTTTGAGGTTTTCTCCAGTTGCTACGCTTTAGATGATATGCTTTCATCAAAAGGTTTTTTACCCATCTAAACTGGTTCTGTGAAAGGCACGTTCCAAACAAGAGATCACAAAGAATGCCCGATAAACTTGACTCCATTTAGTTCTTTTAGATGTTTATCGCTTGTAACTACTTTTGCATCAAAAGCTTTTGCCGTTGCAACAATTAAGGAATCAGCTATTCCCAACTTTGTTAATAGACTTATTTCTGCAGCTTCAAGCGCCAACTGTGACGATAGTTCTATTATCTTTGTTCGGGATATTTGGGCATAAGCTTCCAGTGCGCTTTGTTCGCCTTG
>DATJPJ010000063.1:0-3777 GCA_035506455.1 Candidatus Nanoarchaeia archaeon | reverse complement strand
TTTTTTCTGCGAAATTTAGTGATAAATGGTAGGCGGGGACATTTAGCAAGGAAATTGCGACGAGTCTGGGTAGGTCTCGCTTTTCAAGTTTCACTCTGGGTTTTAGGAGGAAAGGCGCAATCGCTAGGAATCCAGCCGAAGCAACGAGCCATCTTAACAAGGTTAGGTTTACAGGTGAGAGTTCAAAATCTGCTCTTCGGATAGCAACGAATGCCATGCCCCAAATCAGACTGAGGACTAATAGAACTCCGTAGGTTTTGAATATTTGCTGAATTTTTGTTTTGTCGTTTTTCGGTTGGGGATTTGGTGTTGTTTGGGATGGCATTGTGCATTATCCTCTATGGTTTGTGCTTTAATGTTTTTGGAGGTTGGCTACGGTTTTGTGCGGGTTTTCAATCGATTGGGTTCTTGTGATTAATCAAGTGGTTTTTGGCGTTAGGGAGAGATAGAGAAATCTTGTTCTTGTGGCTTAGAGCTTGTTCTTGGTTAGTGGGGTTGGCAATGACTGATTAACTACTGATGTTCTAAATGGAGTTTTCATATGAAATTGTTTGGCGGGGTTGAATTCTGCAGGTTAGGACGTTTGGACCCCGGTCATTTGTCCCGACAATGGGTTTTTTGCATTGTGGGACAATGGTGAAACCAGGTGTTTGGGGTCTGTTGTGGGTTGGTTTTTGTTAAAGCGGTCTGCCTGCGATTGTCCACCATTGACCCAATTGGGTCAATGAAGGCTTTGTGATGTGAGAAAAAACCAGGCGTGGAGGGGCAGTTTTCAATTAAGATGCAGAAACTTTGCAGCGTGGGGTTCTTGTTTGGGCATTTTCACTAAAGCCTAGGCTATTAGGAATTGGTTTTTTTGGAGTTGTATAGTAGCAGCGTCAACTTTAAGAGGTAAAACTGCATAACTTCAGCGTACGCACTATCGAGGTTATCGTGATGTTTAAGCTCAAAGTAACTGACGCCAAACTCATTCGAGATATGGCGACTGCCATATCCATTCTGGTTGACGAGGCTACCTTCAAGATCGAACCGGACGGCATGAAGCTCCGTGCTATGGATCCCTCTCGGGTTGCTATGATTGATTTCGAGTGGCCCAAGACAATTTTTGAGCAGTACGAAGCCAATGAACCATCCAAGATGTGCATAAACATAAGCGAACTCCTCAAACTTCTCAAGCGCGCTGGCAAAGAGGAGTCTGTTGAGCTTAGTTTAGACGATAAGACGGGTCGTTTGCAGGTTAAAATAGCGGGCAAGTATAGTCGAAACTTCACGATGCCGACGCTTGAAGCATCTGAGGAAGAAGTTCCTACTCCAAAGATAACTTTTAACGTGAAAGCCAAGGCTACGACTCAGGGTTTGAGTCAAGCCATAGAAGATGCTCAGTTAGTTAGCGATCACGTTAAGATTGAGGCGGATGCGGAGAAGCTCACGTTAACCGCGACTGGAGATTTGATGGGGGCAACCATAACATTGCAGAAGGGTAACGATGCTTTGATGGATTTGGAGGTTAAGGAGCCTTCCAAAGCGACGTTTAGCCTTAGTTACTTGTCTGAGATAATCAAAGCGGCTGCAGCAACTAGCGAGATAGCGACAATCGAGTTCAGCACTGATATGCCCGTGCGGATAGATTTCCAGCAGACTAAAGAAGGCAAATTGACGTTCTTCCTGGCGCCCAGAATCGAAACTGAATAGTCGAGACAGGTATGCAGCTGGAAACGATCAAGTTCACTCCGAGCGACTTGGCTAAGTATCCTTTCCTGAAAGAAACTGCATCCTACATGAAGAAGCTCGGCTTAGACATAGAAGAGTTAACTAGCCCCGAGTTGGGGCAAATTCTTTTTCGGGCCCAAAAGCGTTTGGAAAACGCGATTCAATTCGTTTATGTTGGGGATAGATGCAAGGATGATGATTTGGAGATTCCGTCGTTTCCTGTTGCCATCATGCTTGCGATAGCTACTCAAAACAGCTTCATAAAAAAGCGCTACGCTTTGGCAGAGGCAAAGCAGTCTTACCTCGATATTCAAAGTGAGCCTAGCGAGAGGTTGATAGCAATTGCTCGTGACTTCGATTGGAACATCGAGCAAAATCAAGAGTTAGGCGTTCCTGCGGACTATTTTGCGATAGGTTTAGCGGATTATTTGCGCAACATCACCCATTTGAGGGATGAGAAGTGGAAACTCGTAAATCGTTTGTTGGCGCATGGAAAAGTCTTTCTCAGCAAGCATGATGCAGCGAGGCTTTTGCAGGAAGAGGTGCAGCGTCGCATCGATGCTCGTCTTGACATTAAGGAGGCGCCTCAGTTTCCTCAGCCAATCGTGGACATTGCTGAGAAGTTGACAGAGTTGGCGAAGGAGAAGATTGGCGAGTCTGAAATGGAGGGCTTTCCAAAAGAGGTTTCGCAGACGGCTTTTCCGCCTTGCATTGTGACGCTTTACGACGCAGCCTCTCATGGGCGTCATTTGTCTCATGTTGGTAGGTTTACGTTGACCTCATTTCTGGTGACCATTGGTATGCCGACCGATCAGGTCGCGGAGGTTTTTAAGACTTCTTCCGACTACAACGCCAGGCTGACGCGTTATCAGGTTGAGCACATCGCAGGTTCTAAGGGATCCGGGACAAAATACACGCCGCCTAGCTGCTCTACACTGCAGACGCATGGTGTTTGTGCCAATTATGACGAGTTTTGTCGAAGGGTTCGTCATCCCCTGAGCTACTACCAGCGAAAGCTAAATCTTGTGCCAAAATCTGGCCCGGCGGCGCCTCTTGAAGCGGTTCCTGAACACAAAAAATAGGGACGAATTACGCATACTGTCCATTTCTGTATAAACTTTATTAGCACACGAATAACCCATAGTGGTAGCGAACTAGATGGCAAGCCGACTGCAAGTCAACGCAAAAACCAATTCGAGAATAGGCATAATTCTTCCAACTTACTGTGAAGTACAGAACATCGAAAAAATCATAACTGAGATCCAGGCGCTGCCGCTTGACGCAACCATTTTGGTTATTGATGACAATAGCCCCGACCATACGGCAGAGGCAGTTAAGAAACTGCAAAAAAAGAACGATAAACTGTTGCTTTTGGAAAGACCTGAAAAGGCAGGTTTAGGTTCAGCCATAACCGATGGCTTCAGAGCCTACTTGGCGATGGAGCACCCTCCTGAATATGTGATTACGATGGACGCTGATTATAGCCACAACCCTCAGGATCTTACGCGGTTGGTGGATGCCATGAACAGCGATTGCAGCCTTGCTATAGGAAGTCGATATTGCAAGAACGGCAAGACCCAGGGTTGGCCTGTTCAAAGAAGAATCATTAGTCGAGTTGCCAATGTTATAGCTCGGCAACTTTTGGGGTTGAAGCTGCATGACTGCACCAGCGGCTATAGATGTTACACGACTGTTTTGATTAGGCAAACGATTGGTTTCTTGCATAGCCAAACTTATGACATTCAAATCGAAACTGTAAAGCAGGCGCATCAGCAGGGTTTTCAGATACTGGAAGTCCCAATTCTTTTCACAAATCGGAAGCAGGGAAAATCAAAACTTAACGTTAAGGAAATTGAGAACTATCTGTCTTACATTTTTAAGACTGTGAAGTCAGGGGCTAACCAGTAGAATTAGGGAAAACGTTTGTTGGATTAGTTTTTAGGTGAACGTTTAAGAATTCTGTAGACTAAACTACGCCAATGCCTCAGCTTTCCGTCTTTAACGTTTGGGTCTGGAGTAGGTTCAGATGAAGCATTTTTTTTCGGGAAAGCGGCTCATCTTTTTGGT
>DATJPJ010000062.1:0-10934 GCA_035506455.1 Candidatus Nanoarchaeia archaeon | reverse complement strand
TTGATGATGAAAACTTCTGCGAAAGCAATAGTTTCGGGGTCAACTGCTACAAAGCTCCACATTGGAACTACGTTTGGAATGCCTTTAGCGTCTACTGTTGCAATCATTTTCGCTGAATCACTTGCACTTAAAACATCCATTACTTCTTTAGGTATACTAACCAAATTTCATACCACCGGTTAACTGAACATAATTGCAAAACGCTAATATACTTTTAGGGAAATAAAATATACTGAGAAAATTAAAGGGAAGTACAATTTATTGGCCAACAAAGACAGAGACCTATCATCCGATTACCTAATTGACGCAATCGCTGAGTTGAAGATGGAGATTAAAAGCTTAAGAGCAGACATGAACAGGGTAGAAGAAACTGTTTTAAAGGAGCGTCTTCGTGCGGTTGAAGATACTCTTTCGCAAAATCACCTATTGGTCTATGCTGGTCAGAGGTCTCAATCTCTAAATCAAGACGTTGCAATGTTGCTCAAAGAAGATTGCCAAAACAGAGACAAATGCCTTGAGCACTACAAAAGCACAATTGAAGAAAACACACAAGTAATCAAACAGTCTGGCCCAAAAGTCGCTCTCGCAGATTTAGATGACCGAATAGCTGAGACCGAGTTAATGGTTGAAAAGACCAAAGGTCAGCAATGCGGAAACTGTTTCTCCAACTTTGATAAGAAGCTAAAGCGCGAAAAAAGAGTGTACCAAGAAATAGTGTTGGTCAAAGACGTTAGCAACGATAAAATAGTTAACAGTTCGTCTTTAGATATTCCATTTCTTTTGCAGAACTTGTTTGAACCTTTAGGAAATGATTCACGGCTCAAAATACTATCCAGTGTGTATGAGGGAAAGAAGAGTTTCTCAGAGTTATCAAAAATAGTAGACCTCAAAGCTGGTCATCTCGCATTCCACCTAAAAAAGCTGGTTAATACAAAGCTGATAGCTCAAGAAGCGTCGAAAGGAGACTACATCATAACTCAAAAAGGCTTAACTCTCGTCAAGGAGATGCTAAACCTTCAGAAATAAGGCTAACAGATTAAAGGTGACTAAGTGAAGATAGAAATCAAGATGTACTCGGACTATATCTGTCCTTTTTGTTATCTCGGTGAAGCAATCATTGAAAAACTTCAAAGCAGATTCAACATCGAAATGGAGCACATCGGCATCGAAATTCACCCTGAAACTCCAGAAGAAGGAGTGGACCTGAGAGGAAGAATCTATGGAATCGAAGAAATGTATGAAAATCTCAGAGCCAGAGGAAAAGAATATGGTCTTAACTTCTGTGATATTAGACTCCTCTCCAGTTCAAGAAAGGCATTGATAATCGGTGAATTTGCTAGAAAAGTAGGCAAGAATGCAGAATTTACCCACGAGGTATTCAAAGCCTACTTTGAAGGTTGCTTAGATATTGGGAAAGAAGCAGTGATTATTGAAATTGCACAGAAAGTTGGTTTGACTAAGAAAGAAGTCGAGGACTGCTTGAAGAATCCAATGTACCAGAACAACTTTGCAAATAACTGTGCTGAAGCCAGGAAACACGATATAAATGGTGTACCAACATTCATCATAAATGACATATACAGAATTACAGGAGCACAACCAGAAGAAAAATTCATTGAGTTATTCGAGCAAATGTCAAATGGCAAAAGCAGGACTAATTCTCAACAATAGTAGCAACCATCCAGAGAAAAACAGCAAACCCAGAATCTTCAAAAACTGAAGCGGAAACATTACAACTCATTGAAGCTGGATTCGAGTACGTTACAGATTTTGGTGAAGTCAAACTCTTCAGAAAGCGAAAGTGAGAAAAAGTTTTGCTATTTGTCCAAAAGCAACATTAAAGCTTCACTATCTGAGCGTGCGGCACACCGTCAATATTTAGCACAGCCTGCGGATGGACATAGCCTCTTTTAATGGCTTTTTCCACGCAGCATTTACCCACCATATTCACTATGGTGGAGTTTTCAATCATATCCATGGCTTCTTCAACGCTCACTTTTCCGCCTTTGTAGAATTCTTCCTTAACATGGAAGACAATTTTGCCCTCTCTAAGCGTTTTGCCTAAAATTTCGCAATCGCAGATGGCTAACAATACGTTTCCGCCAACTTTCTTCAGATTAACGTAAGTTTCCATCTTGCAACCTTCTAAAGCTGTTTAATGGATGATTTTGCGCCGCAAGCATTGCAGACCGTAAAAGACAAACGTTTTTCTTTCACGATTTTTGTGTCTGGACGTTTGCACACTGGGCAGGTTACAAATCCTTCCATGTATCTTTGCAGAAGCCGTTCAAAGGTGTCTCTTGGGAACTTGCCTTGGAAAATTGCTCGCCCATCGTGGTAAGTAGCTGCGGTAGCCATTTCTCGGGTTAGGAATTTAAGAATGTGTTGAGGGTCGCGATCAAGTGTGTCGGAGATTTCTTTGAAGTTACCTATGGTTGTTCTCATGCCGACCATGGTGACGTAAAGCCTGGGCAGCTCAAGGCGTTCTTTCTTAATTGTGACTTCTGGAACCTGTCCGCGCGCCCGTTTAAGCAGTTCATCATAATCATACGTCATTGTTATTCCCAGCATTGATGGGCGCACCATAGTATTTAAAACTTATAACGGAAAATACTAAAAGCACGCTGTTATCCATTAAACATAAAAGCAGCATCTGAAACCCATATTAATTCGAAAGTCACAATCATAACATCAAAATTGGCGCACAAGAGGAAGCCATTTGAGTGAACAAAAAACAACTGAATTCGCGGCTGTCAACCAGAAGATCGAAGCCCTCAACCAGCAAATTGTTACCCTCAAGGAACAATTGAACAAAACCCACGAAGACATAAAGAAACACATAGAGACCCGAGACCAGCTGAATGAAAAAGCTAAAACTCTAAGAACGGAAATCGGGGAAATCAAGAAGGAACGCGACCAACTCAACCAAAGCGTGAGGACCCTCAAACAGCAACGCGACGAAGTCCGTGGACAGATGGCTCCCTTTATCGAACAGATTAAAGAGCACAGCGTAAAAATCAGGGAACTGCGTGAGAAGCGCCAGGGCCAAAACCGTCAAGAATTACAGAAAGCCTTTGACGCACTTGAATTCAAAATCGCGACTACATCGATGGACCTTAAAGAGGAGAAACGATACATCGACCAAGTCAAAGAAATTGAAGTCCAGCTTAGCACTTTTAAGAAGATGGATGTGCACAGTAAGAAAATCACTGAGCTGAAAAATGAACTGAGGGCTTTCCAAGACAAAGCGGACGCCTATCATAAGGAGTTGACTGCTAACGCGCAGAAAAGCCAGGAACTCCATTCTAAGATGCTCATTAAATTCGAAGAAATGAAGCTTATCAGGGACCAAGCAACAAACCTGCATGTTATGTTTCTCCAGGATCGAGCCAAAATAAAGCCTTTGCATGACGAAATCGGCAGATGCATAGAGCAGAGACACAAACTATTCGAAGAAAGGCAGGGACAGTATAACGAGCAGAGGAAACAGTACGAAGATCGCAGGAAGGAATTCGAAGACAAGCGACGCCAGTTCGAATCTCAACGCGAAGAGAACGAGAAGCAAAAGAAAGCGAAGGAACAAGAAATTAAGGAGAAAATAGGTTCCCAAGCACGAGAAAAGCTTCAACGCGGCGAGAAAGTTGACTGGAACGAGTTCCAACTTCTTGCAGGCGATGAAAAAGAAACAGAAGACTAGTAATGAGAATCTTCTGAAACGTAGATAGTTAATCATTATCTACCTTCTTTATCCCTAAATCCAGAACCAGAATTGAAGCAACAAAATAGTAAATCCCCAATTTGTTAAATGACTTTTATAAGAAGGAAACCTTTCAGGAAGAGCGGAAGATTAAACTTTATCATCGCAAAATAATACGGCTAGAGAAATGATGACTGAAAAAACTGGGGAACAGACGCAAAAACGTATCATTATTCTTTGCGTCGACCGTGATGGCGACCTATGGACAAAGGCCGGCATAAAAACTCCTGTCATCGGCAGAACTGCCAACTTAGAAGCAGCTGTTGCATTGGCGCTCAAAGACCCTGAGGAACCCGACGCCAACGCCATGTTCGAAGCCGTTAGCTTGTATGATCGTCTCGTGAAAGAGCAAAAACCAGAGGAAGTCTTCGAAATAGCTACAATATGCGGCACAGAACTGGGAGGCGTGGGTGCAGACAGAAAGCTTGTTGCCGAGTTGAACACACTCTTGGAGTCTTTCGCCGCTAAAGAAGTTATTTTGGTCACAGACGGATATACTGATGAAGCGGTTTTGCCTCTGATCGAATCCCGCGTACCTGTCTCATCAGTTAGGCGTATAGTTGTCAAACATAGCGAATCAATCGAAGAAACGGCAGCTCTATTCTCTCGATACTTTAAGATGCTTTTTCAAGAGCCAAAGTACAGTCGCATTGCACTGGGACTACCGGGAATGCTCATTCTGATTTGGGGGATACTTGCCGTTCTCGGCGTAGGAGTCTACTATTACGCATTGACCATAGTGCTTGTCCTAAGTTTATTCATGCTAATCAAGGGTTTTGGCGTAGATAGGTCAGCCAAAGGCTTCATTAAATGGATTAGGGAGTATTCGCCTCCAGCATTGCCAGTGCAAGTCGCAAGCTACGCCACAATCGCAGGGATTTTATGCGTCGTCATCAGTATTTACTCCGGCTACTCCTATGTCATAGGAAACATAAACCCGCTACCCGCAAACGCAGGCGGATGGGTAAACGTCCTGCCGCAAGCCGCAGGCTACTTCTTCCAGGGAGCCGTGGACCTGACTGTTCTGGGCTTATGCACAGTCCTACTTGGAAGGGGCATAAGGTGGTACTTCGAAGGCGACGCGCGTGTACTGCGAAACGTTGCCCTAATAGTCTCTGTGGCATGGTCACGAATGATATTTTATGGAGCCGCAGACGTACTTGTTCATCCAACGTTGGGCTACGCGAACCTCGTGTTCTACATTATCGTAGGCATTCTCATTGCAATCGCCAGCGTCCTCGTAATCTTAATCGTGAACCGTTCAGCCAGAACTTTTTTTGTGAGGTCGAAAGACAAGGTTGACGAGTTTGGAACAGCTAACGATGGTTTACAAAGTTGAATCCAGTTTTTGTTCTCTATAAAGATTTTTTTACCTGATGACGTGAAACATTTGGATTTTGAAAGACCCAGAGTAATCTTTAATTGAATCGTAAACGGCTAACCTATAGCTATGCAAACTCCACAAATAGAGTCATTTATCCGAGGTTTATGCTTTGGTGCTTAAGCGATTCCTGTCAGTCTTCGGCATCTATGATGCATATGAACGGTGGCTATGGTTCCAAACAAAAGGTGGAGTAAAACCTGAGCACATTGCCATTATTTTAGATGGTAACAGGCGGTGGGCAAACGAGCAAGACATTAACCCGTGGCTTGGTCATAAGCAAGGTGCCGAAACAGTTGAGAATCTCCTTGATTGGTGTCTATTGCTAAACATAAAATTCGTCACTCTGTACATGTTTTCTACAGAGAATTTTAGACGCCCGGCTGCAGAAGTCGAGCAAATCATGAAAATAGCCGAATCAAAATTCCGCAAACTTCTAACTGACGAAAGGATTCACAAAAACCGTGTTCACGTCAAAGTCCTTGGCAGAGTCAACTTGTTGCCTGAAAACCTACAGCAGCTAATACAAGATGTTGAGAAAGCAACGGCAAACTATGACCATCAATTCCTGAATTTTGCCTTCGCGTACGGCGGGAGAGCTGAAATCGTCGATGCTGCTAAAACAATTGCCAAGAAAGTTAAAGACGGCGAACTGAACGTTGAAGAAATCGACGAGGACACTTTTGAAAAGCACCTTTACACGTCGCACATGCCCAACCAAGACCCAGACATGATAATAAGGACCTCGGGTGAAGAAAGGCTAAGTGGATTTCTGCTATGGCAATCAGCCTACAGTGAGCTGCTTTTTTTAGACGTGTTCTGGCCAGATTTTCGACTCATCGACTTGCTTAGAGCAATTCGGACATTCCAAAACCGCAAGCGTCGCTATGGAGCATAGTAAATCTAAGCCCGTCTTTTCGTGCTCACGATGCTTATTACGTCACGGTCTTTGAGGATGGACTCTTCGCCTATCCTAGTCTTGTGCCTCGCGTCTACTGCGTAAAGGAAACTTTCCCCGAGTTCGGTGTGGATGATGTAGGCAAATTGACGCGCCGTCGCTCCTTGAGGTATAAGGTAAGCGTCAGGCAAAACTGCTCCGTTGTGGTTGCTTAAATGCTCAACGTCTTCGACGGGGTAAACAGTTATCATGTGAAGTAGCTTGAAGTATGCTGTGTTTATGGCTTCCTGGACACCTGTAGACCCATTCTTGACCAGTACCTTCTCTCTTATAGTTTCCAAAGCCTTGATCTGGTTAGGCAAGAGCTTGTCAGTTTGCTCAATCTTGAATTCAGGATCGCCCGGACGATAATCGACCAACTTCTTTTCCGCTGCCCTTCTCAACCCGAGCTCAGCTTCCGCACTTGCGGGAATGACGATATAGTCGAGTTCTTTGAGGCGCTTCACATTAGCTTCAGACGTTGGCAAATCAATTTTGTTTGCGACTATGAGCATGGGTTTAGCGATTTTGCGCAATGTATCCACAAAACCTAAAAAATCATCTTCACTCCACGATGTGGGCTTATCCTGGTTCAAACCCGTTTTACGGAGTGCGTCGAATATGTGGTTCCTCTTTATGCCCAAACCACTTAGACGTTCCTCCAGCGGGACAAGAACGCCTTTCTTTTCAGTCTCTGCTGTTCGGGCAATTTTTGGCCAGTCCTTTTTAAGTATGCTTGCCATCCACATTGTGATTTCTTTCTCAAGAAATTTTACGTCTTCTAACGGGTCATGCTCACCAGGCTTGCAAACTTTGCCTTCGATGTCAGTGCCGCCTGAGGCATCAATGACGTGGATAAGTGCGTCTGCTCGACGGATTTCGTCTAAAAATTGGTTGCCAAGGCCCCTTCCTTCCCATGCCCCTGGAACCAAGCCGGCTACGTCTATAAGTTCCACTGGAACGAGACGAACGCCATCCATGCATATACTGTTGTTGGGGTTATCTTGCACCTTAAATTCAGGGTGAACGCAAGGCGTTCGAACGTAGCCGACGCCCCGGTTGGGCTTGATCGTGGTGAAAGGATAATTTGCGATTTCCGCTGCGGCAAGAGTAGCGGC
Organism: Candidatus Nanoarchaeia archaeon; assembly: GCA_035506455.1. GTDB lineage: Archaea > Thermoproteota > Bathyarchaeia > Bathyarchaeales > Bathycorpusculaceae > JADGNF01. The sequence goes on along the minus strand of DATJPJ010000062.1, from coordinate 3,741 downwards.
GCTAAAGAAAGTTGACTTGCCCGTGTTTGGCTTCCCGATTACTCCAAGCAGTCGCGAATATGATCCTGGCATGTAAATTCCAATTGAAGTTTGGCTTTTGTTTGATTTATGCCTTTGCAGTCTCCATTACCAGAAAAGCGCCTTAGCAGATGTTTCTTTAGGCAGATAACGAGTGACATACCGTTAATGAAACATGAATGTAAAAAGTAATTGGCTTTGGTTGAAGGTTTGCTGAGACCTTGGCGTTTCAGGAGAGAGAGAAATAATGAAAATCCAATTACTGCGTAAGTTGGATTCTTTTCACCAAAGCCCTTTTCAGCCCTTCACCCAAAGTCAAGTTTTCGTTGGGTCGTCTCTCAGTTACACTGTCCATGTAAATGAGGAGTTTATTAACTTATTTCCCAAATCTGTGCCAAATTTCCCAAGACATATTTAAGGAACACGGAATTTTAAATTAGCTTGGTGCTTATCTTCGAGTTGCTTGTTTTCATTTATTTTCAGACATGATTTCTTAAGTCAATTTCTCAGAGAGCACGATAAGAAGCAGATTTAAGCGTAGACACCAGACATTATCTCTCGCTCTCACCCTCTTTATCCGGGTCGTAACAATCCAACAATCCCGAAAGACTGTTTTTTTCTGAAGAAAACAAGAAAGTTAGTACAAGAGTAGAAATTTTATTTACCTAAAGAAACTATGAATCAACAACAAGAAGTTGATAGGTCATGGTAAACCCTTTCAAATCAATCATGAAGCGTTCCGCCTCATTTATCACGTCAAAAATCGTTCCTATCATATACCTAAGGTTACATCCTCACCATGATTACATCAACGAAGACACAAAACTTTCTCAATATTCGATCGGCGACTATTCCACAGTGGACTGGCCACTAACTGTCAAAGATTGGATGGCTACCACAACTCTCAAAATAGGCAAGTTTTGTTCAATAGGCCCAGAAGTTACTATTTGGCTCACTGGAGAACACCGAACCGATTGGATCACTACATACGCCTTTGTTATACCGCCTTTTTCTGAGGGATATCAAAAATTTTTTGGCAGTCGATCACAAACAAAGGGTGACGTAATAATAGGGAATGACGTGTGGATAGGAACAAGAGTAACAATACTATCAGGTGTGACAATAGGCGATGGCGCAGTGATTGGGGCAGGCAGCATCATTACAAAGGATGTACCGCCTTACGCAATAGTAGCAGGTAGCCCTACAAGACTAATTAGAATAAGATTTGACCAAGAAACAATCGATAGTCTACTAAAAATTAAGTGGTGGGATTGGAGCATCGATCGAATCCGGAACAATATACCTCTACTTCAGTCAGGAAACGTCAAAGAATTCATAAAAAAGAACAATTAACCGATTTCACAAAATAACAACATTAATTACGCAAAAGAAAAACAGGCTTCAGACTAACCTACTCGTCTAACGTTAAAATCAACTTCTTCGCCTTCTAAACCAGCTCAAAACTGGCAAAACGTGGTTTTGTGAGAAAATCATATATGGGCTAACCACGCAGTTAAAGCAAGTCTTGTTCTTCTGAGGCAAAAAAAGATGACCGCTAGAGGAAGAAAACGAAATCTCATAGTCTTAGCAGTCGCAATCTTGGTCATAGCCATTGTCTTAAGTTCATTTGTTTATCTAAATTCTCTAAAACCCTACTCAGGCAGCATAGAGCCAATGACCTTAGCCGTTTACCCTTCAGAATATAATTCCTTAATTTACATAGCTAATGAGCAAGGATACTTTTCCACAAATGGTCTCCAAGTCACATTAAAAGACTATACATCCGGCTCAGCTGCCGTCACAGGGTTGCTGAAAGGGGAAGCAGACGTTGCTACCGCATCCGAGTTTGCATTTGCTCGAAACGTTATGCAAAATGCGAGCATCCTCACGTTCGGAAGTGTTTCCAAGTACCTTAACGTGTACTTAGTTGTGAGATCAGACAAGGGAATAAACAGCCCCTCGGACTTATCAGGCAAAAAAATAGGCGTAACTTTTGGAACTGCTAACCAATTCTTTTTGGGCAGGTACCTTGAAATAAATAAGGTCGACCAAAGCCATATCACATTGGTTAACGTAAATTTCGAGGAATCACCAAATGCCCTGGCGAACGGCACGGTAGATGCCGTGATGACTTTTCAGCCGTACATAAATCAAATTCAGACTCTTCTCGACGGAAAAATTTTGGTTTGGCCTGCCCAAGCTAACCAGTTTGGGTATTTCGAAGGTATCGCGTCAAGGGATTGGGTTAACGCACATCCGGACTTGATTGTTAGATTCTTGAAGGCGATGATCCAAGCTCAGAACTTCAACATAAATCACCAAGACCAATCGATAGCCATAGTCTCTACAGCGCTCAACGAAACCGTCTCCTATGAGACCAGTGTGTGGCAAGAATTCCAGTTTTCAGTCACACTTGACCAATCTTCTGTTTTGCTCATTCAAGAAGAAGGACGATGGCTCATAAGCAATAACCTAACAAGCGTCACTTCTGTTCCAAATTTCTCAAATTCAATTTACATTGATGGCTTAAAATCAGTGAAACCAGATGCAGTTAACATAATCGGGCTTGGGGACCAACCTTGAAAATAAAGAATCAATTCCTTGTCAGCATCACTGCCTTCGTCATTATCACCGCTGTAATTGCAGGTTCAATACTTGTATCCCAACAGCAAACAGCTCAACTTAGTAACCAACAAGAACTCGCTCGAAGCGCCCAAACCCATGCTAGCAACTTAGCCTATCTTTCTAGTGACTATTTTCTTTACCAAGACAATAGTAGCATTGCTCAATGGCAAGCAGAATTCTCTTCACTTTCCTCTGATGTTTCGAAAATTTCAACCTCAAATCCTGAACAACAAGCTCTCTTGCGCAATGTAGGCGGCGATGCTCAACAGCTAAACACTAGTTGGAACATCGTTGTTTCGTATCTTGCCATTGCCTCGCGTAACGTAAGTATACGAGTCCTCCCCGAATTTCAGGCCGATTGGAGCGTGATGTCGGCACAAAACCAAGCTTTAGTATTTGACGCACAACAGCTGTCCCAAAGCTTCAGAGACCAAACAGATCAACTAACCTTGACAAGCGCTATCCTTATTCTTGTTTTATTGGGTCTGTTTGGAGCGTATTTCATAATCAACTATCTTATCACCTACCGAAATACTTTGAAGTCAATTTCCGAACTGCAAAAAGGCATAGAAGTCATTGGCTCAGGAAACCTCGATCAACGTCTAAAGGCGGATAAGAAAGATGAAATCGGAGAAATATCCCGCTCATTTAACAAGATGGTTGCCAACCTAAAAACTGTGACCGCTTCTAAAACTGACTTAGAAAGAGCACAAGCCGCTCTAAGGGAGAGTGAGCAACGTTGGGCAACTACATTGTCAAGTATTGGCGACGCTGTTATAGCCACTGACACTTTGAGCAACATCACGTTCATGAATGCTGAAGCTGAAAACTTGACTGGTTGGACTTTGAGAGAGGTTTCGCAGGAACCAGTAAAGACTGCATTCAACATCATTAACGAGCAAACCCGTCATGAAGTTGAAAGCCCGATAGACAGAGTTCTCAAAGAAGGCATGATTGTTGGCTTGGCTAACCACACTGTCTTAGTTCGAAAAGACGGCACTGAATTGCCAATTGATGACAGTGGGGCACCAATAAGAGATAGAGAAGGCAAAACAACGGGTGTCGTGCTCATTTTCCGAGACATTACTGAGCGCAAGA
>DATJPJ010000061.1:0-3326 GCA_035506455.1 Candidatus Nanoarchaeia archaeon | reverse complement strand
CAAAGAAATGCCCAACTGTCTACGCATAACCATAGGCGAATCGATAAGCGAAGGGCTACTGAAAGACCAAATTGCTCTATTAGAAACCAATCTGGATGATGTTTCGGGAGAAATCATCGGTTACACTTTTGATAAGTTACTGCTTGAAGGCGCCAAAGACGTTAGCATAAGCCCCATTTTCACCAAGAAGAACCGCCCCGGTCAAATTCTGCGCGTCATCGCGGACCAGAAAGACACCGAGCACCTTTCACGAATAATCATGGAAGAAACAGGCACATTAGGCGTGAGGATTAACACCTGCGAAAGGCACATCCTCAACCGCGAACTGCACCAAGTGGAAATAGTATTCAACGAAACAAAAGAGCGAGTGAACGTGAAAGTCGCAAAGGACAGCAACGGCAAAGTCATACATGTCAAACCTGAGTACGAAGACCTCAAACGCATAGCCGAAAAAACTCGCGTGCCTTTAAGAGAAGTTACAGAAACGGCAACCGCGAAAGCCAGAGAAACCTTCCTCAACAGGTGAAACCCATGACCACAGGCAACTTGGACCAAAAATATGCGGACCTAAAGAAGTTCATTGCCGAGAAAGGGAAACACGGAGTCGTAATTGCCTTTTCCGGCGGAGTAGACAGCTCAACCTTAGCCGCCATATGCCACGACGTTCTAGGTGAGAAAGCAGTAGCCGTAATTGCCAAATCTCCGACCTACACCTCGATGGAAATGGCTGAGGCTAAAGCGGTCGCCCAAGAAATCGGCATCAAATTGCAGGTAATAGAAACAGATGAGATGTCAAACGAGAACTTTAGCAGAAACCCAGAAAACCGTTGCTATTACTGCAAAAAAGAACTCCTAACCGAACTGTTAACGGTTGCAAACCAGCTTGGGTTCAAAGCGGTTTTCGAAGGCACCAACTTCAGCGACCTCTCGGAACATAGACCCGGATTCCAAGCAGTCAAAGAACTTCCGAATGTATACAGCCCCTGGTTCGAGAACAAATTCAAAAAAGATGAAATTCGATCAATTGCCAAACGAATTGGTCTCTCAGTTCAAAACAAACAATCCCTGGCTTGCTTAGCCTCCAGAATACCCTTCAACGAAAAAATAACCCCCGAAAAGCTAAGCCGAATAGAGAAGGCAGAGCAAATAATCAAAGAGATCACGGGAGTTAGTCAGCTTCGCGTCAGAGACCACAATGGCTTAGCACGTATAGAAGTGGGAAAAGATGAAAGAGAACTCCTCTGCAGCATACAGACTTTCGACAAAATAAACAGCAACCTAAAGCAGCTGGGCTTCAAATACGTGACCGTAGATTTAGAAGGATACCGAACAGGCAGCATGCTACATACATTAAACAACTGATTTGAACTGGAATAGCCACAACTGCATAAAACAATTGAAACTTTTCCTTAAGCTGCTCAAAGAAGGCAGCAATAACCTCCTTCTTTCCTCTGGATATTGGCGTGCAAAGCTTTTTAGGTAAATCGACAACACACAGCCCGACCTTAAATGACAAAAATAACGCGCGTTGGAGTAACGTTCCCGCCAGACCTCCTCAAAGACTTCGATGAAATCACAACCAAAATGGGCTACGAAAGCAGAAGCAAAGCCATCCAAGACGCCGCCCGCCTATTCGTTACCGAACACAAATGGCTCCACCAAGAAACAAGCACAGAACAAACAGGCATCATACTTATGGTCTACGACCACGATGTCCACGGACTCGAAAGCAACCTAACCGAAGCACAACACCAGCACTCCAAACTGATAACCAGCACACTGCACGTCCACATTAGCGAAAGCGACTGCCTTGAAGCAATAGCTGTAAAAGGCAAAGCCACAGACCTAAGGCATCTTAGTGACGAGTTGGCCACGAAGAGAGGCGTAAAAATCCTAAAAACAGTAATCGTCGAAGTTTAAAAATTTCATATGGGCTATACTCGCAATCACACTAGAGTGGAAATAGGTATACAACATTTTTCAATCATAATTCTTAATTATCCTCTAACGCGCGGAGGCAACTTACCTGTCGTAACCGTCCCTTTGGTAGTTGTCAACTCTTCTTTGAACCCTTTCTGAAGTTTCTTTTTCTCCATTTCTTCGGTAACTCGTTTCCTCAACTCTAATTCTGACTTTTCGGCTTGGATTTGTTCTGAAGCTTCTTTTTCCAAGTAAAGCTTCTGGAAAAACTCTGAAACTATTTTCAAATCACTCTCATCCATGATGTTAAGTGCTCCATTCAACACATTTACTTTGTCTGTCAAGCAAAAAGCTCTCTTCTGAGAACTTCATTTGTGGTTTCCATGTTCGTAAGCCTTTTCTGCGAATCCACAAGAGCGTTTTCAAGCTCAATCAGTTTCTTAGCTTTTACGCCATTTCCGTTAATGACTTAGTCCTTCATTGCTCTGGCAAACACGTCTCTGAGCTGTTCTTGGCTAACGTAAGCTCCTTCTGCGATAGCTTTGCCAGCGATTCGTTTCCATTCGCTCTCGCTCGCATAGGCTCGCGCCCACTTTTCCCCGCAAATTCCAAGTAATGCCTCATTTGGGTTCTGCAGGTGTTGGCTGTTCCTCTCCTAGTTTGAGAGCGTAGGAACTCGTCAACTCCTTCGTCACCCAGTTCTGTCATTCTTTGCCGTCTCCAATTTACACTTAAGTGGACGGAATATCTAAACTAAATTTGTAAACACACAAAAAATAATGATAAACAGTAGTTACTCCGTTTTGGTTGTTCTTAAAGTCAAAAAGATTTTAGTATTCGCGCACAATAGTTTAGGTGGGAAGGAGAGGCGCTTTGTGGGAAGCAAGCTCGCTGCTTTGGAATGTTTCATAATATTCAACATCGCAGCGGTTATCGGTTTCGTCATGGGAACCGCCGCTTTTGTCTCCTCCAACTTGATTGTTGCTTCAGCAACTTTCGCATGGCTATTCGGTAACGTTGTGGGGGGGTTGTCTCATTTTAGCGCGAACTATGTCCTACAAAGGAAGAAAAAAGATAGATTCGTTAAAAATTTTGTAGTGTTTAACGCCACAGGCATAGTAGGCTTCTTGGTGGCTTCTCTAATGTTCGCGGTCGCGATTTTTGGCATTAAGGACGCGAATGTAGCTTGGCTTTGCGGAAGTGTCGTAGGCACTTTGTCGCATTTCATTCTAAATGATAAGGCGATGAAACTCCAGCTAAAGCGTATATCTGACGCTAGCACAAGCGGAATCTAATTTTGGCACATGCTCGCATGTGTTTATGAGCCTGCCTTGAAATTAACCTCCAAGAATATCTCAGTAGATTGCTAATTTTGTAATTGAGCCTTTCACCGCTTAGCCTGAAGC
>DATJPJ010000060.1:0-21958 GCA_035506455.1 Candidatus Nanoarchaeia archaeon | reverse complement strand
TTTGCAGTATTCTGTGTCAACGACCACGGATTGGTCGCCTGGGCTAACTCCTGCCTCCAACTCGGCTTTTATCGGATTACGTTTGCGATACTTACCTATAATCGCACCTTGGTACCAGAGTGTGCTGGTATTGTAAAACTTGCCTTCAGCTTCTTCAAGAAACGTACCACCCATAAGATACACGGTCGGAAATAGGCTGCTCATTTTTTTCAAGAATGCAACCGTGGCCTTGAAGGTTTCTTTACTAATATCGGGAGCTGAAATGAAGTGTTCCATGTTATTTGGAACTGAGAAATATTCCGGAAGAGCAATGAATGCTGGATTTTGAAGTACAGCTTTTTGAATGCCTTCTTGCGCTGCAGCCAAGTTTTCATTTAGGTCGCTGCGAACTTTCATGTGGATGAGGCTTACTTTCAAAGGCTACACCTTGTGCAATCAACGAACGAGTTCAATTTCTATTGGATCAGGGCAATACTTTTAAAGTTACCGAGCTTCTTAAGCTACTCCGAATAGGGGACACCTAACGCTGAATTGTCATTTCCTTCAGCGGAACGCATTCGCGTACCTGTTCATTATTTTATTCACTTTTAATACACCTGTTTATTAATACCCACTTTTTGTAAGCATATGGATAACCTTAAATACTTGCGCCGAGACAAATTCAGACATCACGGGGATAGAAAACATGGCGCTTAAAAAAGAGGAATATGCAAAGTTTTTACCCGAAGTTAAGACCATAGTTAATAAAGTTGTCAAGCAAAACATGGCAGACGGAATGCTTTTTTCAGCCGGAACTGACACCTCAATCATCGCTTACGAAGCAGTCAAGTACAAGCCAGACATCCCATGCCTAACCTTAGCGTTCAAGCATGGCAACCCAAAGGACACTGAATACGTTAAGAAAATGGTGGCTTTTCTCAAACTCAAACAGGAAACTCACATTTTCGATAAAGACGAAGTTCTCAAGTTCTACCCTAAAGTCGTTGATGCACTCAAAAAATATGATCCGATGGAAATTCGTAACAGTCTTCCAGTTTACATAGGTTTAACTCTTCTTAAGCCAAAAGGCATCAAAAGCGTCTACACGGGCGACGGCTTAGACGAACTTTTCGGCTACCCTTGGCAATTTCACCTCACAGAAGCGGAATTTGCCAAGAAACAAGAAGAAATGTGGGCGGAAATGGGCTTCTCCAGCGTACCAATGGCTGAATCGCTAGGCATGACAATCAAAGCACCTTATCTAGATCCATTATTCAAAGAATGGGCAATGAAACTACCCATAAAAGTAAAAATCAACCTGGGTGAAGACGGCAACCGATACAGCAAGTGGATAATGCGCAAAGCGTATGAGGACGTCCTACCCAAAGATGTGGTCTGGAGACCCAAAGCACCTCTTGAAGAAGGAACTGGAACAGCGGTGCTCAGAACGTACTTCAACGATATGATTACTGACAAAGAATTCGCTGAAAAAGCTAAAGCAATAAAAGAAAAAGACGATGTGATAATCGCAGACAAAGAGCAGCTACTTTACTACGAACACTTCAGAAAGAAGTTTGGTAAGCCCAAAGACGTCTTCCCAAAAATCGAAGGCGGCGTTCAGTGCCCCAAATGTAAAAGCTACATTAAGACTAAAATCCAATTCTGCAAAACCTGCGGAGCTTACCCAATCTAACCTTTCTTTTTCTTTCTTTTTTCCGAGAAGTTTGCTAACTCGTCTCTTCGAAAAAGATCAAAAACAAATAAACATTGAATCCGGTTTAGGTTTTGTTTGGATTAGGAGAGGCTTGTTATAAGAAAGATTTCTTTTTCTTTTGAGTGTTGAAAAAAAAGAAAAAGATAAGATTGGTTTTTTGTTTTTTACTGTCGTTTACGCAAGATGACAATTGCAGCTGCTATGACTGCGATGATAATTATTGCGGCTGCGATGGCAACGTATGTCATGGTCGGCACTTGACTCGCCGGCGGAACAATAACTGGGCTGGGGGTCGGAGCAACTGTTAGAACTGGCGTCGGTGTCGGCGAAACTGCTACAGGTGTACTCGTTGGGGCTGCAGTACTAGTCACTATTGGGGCCGCCACTGCTGAAGTGACTGCCACGTGCGTTTCTCCTGAGGAACTGAAGTACGATCCCGATCCGTCGAATGACGCGGTTATCGTGTAGGTGCCGGGCACTGGAGGTGTCCACGTAAAGACGTAGTTCCCAGTTATGTCGCTTGTAGTATTACCGATTACGTAGTTGTTGCCGTTAGGGTCGTGGACGCTGAAAGTCACAAGTACTCCTTGAGCGTTTGAGGGCATTGTTTGCTGCATGTACAGGTACTCCATCCATGCAGTCATGTAGTTGTCTGAAATAGCAGGTGTGCCTTTGGCTCCAGGTGACTGGTCAGTTACCGATCCTTCGACGAGAACTGTGGAACCCTGTGTGCTGACTTTCGGAGTCGCTGTTATTGTTGTAGCTGTTAGTCCTTTGCCGTAGCAGTAGATTTGCATGTCCATTTGGTTCAGGTTGACCGCGTAGCCGTCTGCGATTGCCATCGTGGATTCTAAGCCGGTGATATTCCATAGGTTAGCTCCGGTTGTTGCATCGAAGCAGTAGACGCTCCAGTCGCGATACATTGGTTGAGTCACTGAGTGCTCACCGGTGGTGACGTAGACTTTGTTGTCTGCTATGCTAAAGCCCGCGCCGCTGCCTACTGGCCATCGCTCGTATGGGGCTTCAGTGCCAGCATTATTGAGTGGTGATGACCATAGAGATTTGCCTGTTTTGAGATCGTATGCGTAGAGTATTCCTCCGTATCCTGTAGAGTATAGCTTGCCGTAGGCGATGTGACCCGCGCTTGCTGAGCGTAAGCTGTACATGTCCATCGCGGTCTGTGGAGCAGTTGGGCCCCAGATTACGTTTCCGGTGTTGAGGTCAAAGCCGTACCATTGATTGGTTTCTTTTAGCATGAAGGTACCTATGCCATCGCTGGGGCTTATGGGACCAGGAACCACAGTTGCGTTAACCACGGGTGGCTGCGGATTGAACTTTTGCCAAAGCAATGTTGCTGGTTGGTAGTTTTGCACGTTTAGAGCCCAAAGACTGTATGTGCTTGTTCCGTACTGGAAGGTCCCTAAACCGGTTGAGCCTATTATTACATTGTCTGCGACTGCATTGATAAGCCCAGTTGGGTCCTTGGGTGCCGTAGCGTTCCACATCCAGCCGTTGGAGCCGTCGACTGTGCGCCCTACTGGTGGTCTCCACATCCAATAGTATGCTTCGCCTGCTGTCAAGTGTTGGTTGTTGTTGTTTGGATATGCCAAGGCTTGGCTAGAGTTCCATAAAGCTATCCAACCATTTGTCGGATTGTACTGGTAAACCAGGATACTACCGTCTTGAGCCATCCAAGTTGTGCCCGAAGGTACGTTTGCGATGCTGCATATGTATTCTCCTGTGAAGGCATCCCACATCTGCCAAACGGTGGTTCCAGCTGCAGCGGTGAAAGTGTAGTTAGTGTTTGAGTATGCTGTGCCGGCTGCGTTCATTATGGGGTAGGAGTAGGTGACAGCCACCGGGGATATGTATGTTGACCATACGTAGGCGAGCGCACCATGCTGGTTAGGGGATTCATAGTCGTAGATCTGTCCAAACGAGAGTCTTGGATAATTCCAGGGTATGTCTGTGTTACCTATGTGTGCTGGAGTCATGGATCCAATTTGCACTGGTCCTGTGCTGTTTTGCCACCAATTTGTTTGTCCTGTGCGAAGGTCGACGCAATAGAAGCCTTCTCTTGGGCCTGCAAGTTCGTTATAGTACAGTTTTCCGGCTAGGATGATTGGTGGTGTCCAGTAAGTTTCGTATGCGCTTCCTTCATAGAAGCTGATGCCTTGAGTGTTTCCTGGCATGCCTCCGAACTCAACAGGTTTTACCCATACAATGTGGTCTGTTCCCGGTGCGGTTGTGAACTGGTTGAACGAGTTAAAGGGTGATGGCCCGCCTAGCCAATTGCCCGCGATAACGTTCCAGCCCCGGTTCATTGCGTTTATGGGCCTGGTCCAGTAACCTGATGGCAATGGTGGTTCTACGTGTGATTGTAACTGTGTCTGCTGCACCTGCAATATTGTTGGAGGACTTTGGCTCGCCAGATAAGTGTCGTTAATGTACGCCCCTCCGCCCTGTTGGTACGTCAACGGAGGTGGTGGCACAGGGTTCCCTGTTAAGACATCACCGAGGAATTTTGCCACGAAAGTGTAGTTACCGACTTGCGTAGGCGTGTACAATGAATAGCCGCTACCGATTGGATCTGATGTGATTGGCCCTAGAGAGTCATGGGTGCCGTCTGGTTTGGTGACGTCAACTGTGAAGGTCCATCGGTCTCCGTATTGACCAACTGCAGTATATGGAACTTTGTCAGTCCAGAAGACTACGAGTGCTTGCTGGTTTACTCCGATGGGATTTGGTGAAGTAACGCAATATGTCCATGTGGGTATAGTCCAAGCTGGATAGTGTGCACTGGCATTAGGCAAGGCAACGAGTGTGGCGCTAATTGTCAAGATTAAGATTGTTGATAACAAAATAGATAATTTTTTGTTTGGTTTCATTTTTGTTCACTCTCCTATTTATTATGAAACGTAGCTTTATCTTGAAAATGCATTTAAGTCTTTGCGAATTCTCCTTTCTTGTGGAATCAAAATAATTTTTTGCTGTAAATTGTCTGTTCCTGAAAAGCCAAGTTGAGGCAGTATTTTGAATTGTAAGTAATAAAGAAAGCCTTAGCAAGCTTTTGCCACTAATTTGCTACAATTTGATTTTCGTTAAAAAGGTTTAAAACCTATATTGGGTTTAACCCTTCCTTGTAAGTGGGGTGGGATCACGAAAGTTGTTGTCCATTGGAGCGGAGGAAAGGAATGCTGCCTGGCGTTACAAAAAGTATTGAAACAAGGGCATCAAGTCGAATACCTTCTAAGTTTTGAGTACATGAAACCATACGTCTTCCACAGTTTCTCAGTTATGGAGCTGCAAGCTCAGACTCTAGGAATCCCGCTCAAAAAAGCCAAAGTTAAGCGTCCATACGAAGATATTCTCAAGGCCCTTAAACAATTGCATGATCAAGAAGGCATTCAAGGCATCGTAACTGGAGATATCGCTGGAGCAGGCTGCGCCGTCATTCATTCAAGTTACTATGAAAGCATGTGCAAAGAAGCAGGCTTAACCTTCATTATGCCAAACGAGAACCCCTCAGGCGACACGTACGACGTGCTAAAAGAAGAAGTATTGGTGGCAGGTCTAAGACCGATGTTAAACTGCATCAACGCAGACTTCTTTGGAGAAGAATGGCTCGGACGAGTAATAGATCCGACATCAATCAAAGAACTAAAAGTGCTAGCAGATGCCAAAGGCATTGACGTTTGCAGTGAAGATGGCCAAGGGTATCATAGTGAAGTTATCGATGCCCCCTTCTACAAGCACAGCATTCAGATTGACAAGTTTAAGAAAAAAACATACAAAGAAAAATCGAAAAACTGGAAGAGGAACTGGCTGTATATGGACATTAAAGAAACTCGTCTAAAGCCAAAACCTTAACCTCGGATAATGAAAAGTCAACCTTGAAAGCGAGACTATTTTGCGGATTTTTTCTTACTGATTTGTTTCTGATAATTCCTTGCCCGTGTCTTCCCAATTAGAGTTTCAACCGCACGAATGGGGTTGCGGATTGCCCGCTTTAGCCTGTCGCTGTTCATAGTGGGATTAACCATTATCGCTTGAGCGCACAACTGACGCAGTTCGTCAGCATTAAATTCAGGGGTTTCGATGAGAGGTTGAGCTTCGGACAAGGCTTCTTCGCTGAAACCGTCGTTTAGATAGCCATGGTTTTTTGCTTGTTCATATAACTCGGTTCCATAGAGAGGAGTCGCAAAGCTGAAATAGAATCGATCCGCGCCGAGATCCCTTAGCTTGTAGGCATACTTAATAGTCGTTACTATGTCGTTCTTGGTTTCACCAATTAACCCAATTACGAAAAAGCAGCCCACTTTGATTCCTACTTTCTTTGCAGCAACAACTGCTTTTTCAACCGTTTTAAGGTCCTGGTTTTTCTTGATAATTTCATCAACAACGCGTTGGCAGCCTGATTCGGGGGCTATCAAAATCCGTTGACACCCAGACGCCTTCATTTTTCGTAACAAGTTTTCGTCCAAGCCGTCTGCTCGAACGCCGTTTGGAGTAAACCATTCAATCTTGAGTTTCTTCTCCACGATAAAATCACAAATTCTCTCAAATCTCTTCATGTTACAAGTTAGGTTTTCATCATCGAAGTCTACCTGACGAACTCCAAATTTATGAACCAACTCCTCAAGCTCTGCGATAACATTTTCAGGAGTTCTGGCCCGCCATTTCCTCCCATTCATGAGGTGGTTGGAGCAAAAGATGCATTGATTCGGGCAGCCGCGACTTGTGATAACGCGGGCATATGGTTTGCGGATTTCACCTCGGATAGGCCTACGTTTTATAGCCGAGAAAAAAGCTTCTAGTGGCAACAAGTCTCTTGCAGGAAAAGGCAGAGCATCTAAGTCTTCAATAAAGGGTCTTGGAGGAGCAAACACTGCTTTCCCTTGACTGAGAAATCCTATGCCCTTGACTTTTAGCAATTCATCTTCGGTAGTTTTGCCACTCTCTAAAGTGTTTGCCAATTCGAACAACGTCAACTCAGGCTCCCGTATTACGACGAAGTCAATGTTTGCCTGACTTAGACATTCCTCAGGTCTAGTTGAAGGATGTAACCCTATCAAAACCGTTTTCATGTCTTTGCTGACGCCTTTGACTACAGCTGCGGCTTCAAAAGCTGTTTCCCACCAACCTGAAAACGGAATTGCTATAACGACAAGGTTTGGCTCTAGAGCTTTCAAACGAAGAGCAATTTCGTTGTTCGTTAAGCCTAAACGATATTTTCTTCCATCTATTTCCTTCAGGTTTTTCCACCCTTCAGCTGGCGCGTCAATGATGCTTACATCATGTTTATTCCGGAGTACCGCGGCAGCGTACGCCAAGTCTATAGGTTGGAAAGGGCTAGGTTTTCCCCACATCTTGGGATGTAACCGAGGAGGATTAATTAGACAAATGCGCATGACATTACCGTTCAACTATAGTGAAGCTTATCGTGTTTGTGATAGGATTTAAAGGTTTTACAGCCAGCCGTTCGCCAACTTTCTTCATGTCAGATTAAAAGCGAATGTTTCTTCTTGTTTACAAAATGTATAATAGCGGCAGAATGGAGATTTTAGTGTTGATGGCTTAGGCGACGAAACGTGAAGGCACGTGTTACTCTCATTAACCCGCCATATCCACAAGGAGCGGTTCAGGCACCTTTTGTTCCTTTGGGCTTAGGCTATCTAGCTGCCTACCTTGAGCAAAATGACTTTGAAGTTAATGTCATAGACTGCCAAGTTACCTATCCCTCAGCAAAAAAATTGGCAGCCGATTTAGTCAAGCTGAAACCCGACGTAGTCGGCGTTACATCAGCAACCTTAACATTCAAAACCGGTTTAGAAGTTATAAAAATCGCTCGAGAAACGCTTCCCAACTGCCTCACAGTCATGGGTGGACCTCACGCCACAGTCCTGGATGTGCGGACAATGCAAGAACCAGGTGCCCCTGACTTGGTCGTAAGAGGTGAAGGAGAGCAGACACTTCTGGAACTGGTAGAACTTGTAAGTACCTCAAACTTGAAAGACATCTCTAAAGTCAATGGAATAACCTACAAACACGACGGTAAAATCGTGCGCACACAAGACAGAGAATTCATAAGAAACCTCGACGAGTTACCACATCCAGCCTACAAGCATTTCGACCTTAGCGGCTACAAATTGGGAGGGAAAAACTACCTGCCAATAATCACTAGCCGGGGCTGCCCCTTTAACTGCGCATTCTGCTTAGCTTCAGACATGTGCGGTAAGGAATTCCGCGCCAGAAGCCCCAAGAAAGTAGTCGACGAATTAGAATGGCTCAGGGATGAACACGGCGCAGATGCATTCGCATTTTACGATGATACTTTCACGTATGACAAGAAAAGAGCCTTTGATATCTGCGATGAGATTATAGCTCGAAAAATTAGTATGCCATGGGATTGCCGCACTCGAGTAGACCAAGTCACAACGGAAATGCTCCAAAAAATGAAAGCAGCAGGCTGCAAACTCATCCACTATGGAGTGGAATCCGGCAGCCAAGAAATGCTCAACGCTATGAGAAAGGGGACAACAGTTGAGCAAAACGAGAGAGCAATTAAACTAACAAAGGAGGCGGGGATAGGCGCAGCAATCTCGGTGGTCGTTGGCTACCCCGGCGAAACCCCAGAGATGCTCCAAAAAACCGTCGCCTTCATGAAGAAGACAAAGCCCGACTATGTCTACATGTGCCAGGCAATTCCCTATCCGGGCACAGAAATGGCAAACGTGCTTGAAAAGCTTGGCTGGGAAATGGACAATGAATGGAACCACTACGATGAAGTCACACCAGTCTTTAAGAGCCCAATTCTACCCCAAAGCGAAATTGATAGAGTTCGAAAAGAATACTTTAACGACTTTTTCTCTCTTTCATATTTTTTGCGCGAATGGCTTAGACGAGATTTCTACAGTCAGATCATGGCGAAAACCGCGTTATATCACATAATAGGCAAGATGGGCGTTTCCAAACTTTTTTCAGCCATAGCCCGCAAAAAAAAGTGATCTGATCTTCCTTAAACATCAAAACTGATGATTCGGTTCCATGTGCAAAAGGTAAATGAATATGAGAAACCTTAAGAAACATGCAACGGGACATTTCGGGGAAGAAAAATGAAGACTTCCGTCACTTTAGTTAATCCACCGTACCCAATCGGCTCACACTCGCATCCAGCCTTTGTCCCCTTAGGCTTAGGGTACTTATCTGCGGTGCTCGAGAAGCACGGTTACATGGTTACGGTTATCGATTGCCAAGCTCACAAAGTAACGCTCGAGCAGCTACGGGGCGAATTGGCTAAAAAGCCCGCTGATATCGTAGGCGTTACGTGCACGACGCTTACTTACAAGTCAGCACTGAAGGTAGCAAAAGTTGCAAAGGAGGTCTTCCCAAACTGTTTAACCGCTATAGGCGGTCCACATGTTACATTCTGGGATGACAAAGCTTTGTTAGAAGCGCCTTGGCTAGACATTGTCATCCGAGGTGAAGCCGAAGAAACCATTCTTGATCTCGCAGACCATGTCGAAAATGGCAAATCCTTGCAAAATTTGGTTGGGACTACTTGCCGAAAAGATGGCGAAATAGTACGCAACGCCAACCGACCCTATATTGAAGATCTCGACAGTCTTCCGTTCCCCGCGCATCACTTGTGGCACATGGCTGACCTGAGCAAGTATGGAACAATTCCATACCCAATTATGACGAGTCGAGGCTGTGTGTTTTGGTGCAACTTCTGCACCACAGTTCGCATGTTCGGTCGACGCTACCGAATGCGAACCCCCCAAAACGTAGTCGACGAGCTAGAACACTTGCACAAGAATTACCATGCGAACCAGTTTACTTTTTACGATGATGCCTTCACCGTTGATCAAGCCCGGACGGCTGCGATATGTGACGAAATTAATGCTCGTGGCTTGAAAATCAAGTGGGACTGCGAAACGCGGGTTGACATGGTTACAAAAGAGCTTCTCGTGAAAATGCGAGAGGCAGGCTGTGTGGGTGTCTGGTTCGGGGTCGAATCAGGCTCGAAGAAAGTCCTAACAGACATGGGAAAAGGCTTTTCTCTCGAAACCACACGCCGCGCCTTCAAAAATGCGAAGGAGGCAGGTTTGATGGCAGTAGCGGGAGTCATCTTAGGCTTTCCAGGTGAAACTAAGGAAACAGCTCAAGAAACAGTCCAATTCGTCAAAGAACTTAACCCAAACGATGTAGGCTTCTACATAGCCACGCCTTATCCAGGTACACCATTATACGATGAAGTTAAAGCCAAAGGGTGGCTTCGTTCGACAGATTTTAACAAGTATGACACTGCAACACCTGTCTTTGAACTCCCCACTCTGAGTATGCAAGAACTCGTTAAAATCCGTGAACAAGCATTCCAGTCGTTCTACTTGAGCCCACAGTACATAGTCAGTGCGCTTGGCATGTTCAGAAAAGGCAAAATGTGGGGATTGGGCGCAACGAGACTTATTCTAGCGCATTTCCGTCGGGCGATTATGCAAAAGATGGGCGCCTTATCTCCTTAAGCAGCAATCATCTACGATTGGAAAGAAATGTTCAACGTATGAAGAAGCAGACGATAAGCCTGCATGGTAGACTCCTCATCCTTCACGTTCTTTAGAAGCACGCGCCCGCCGTCGAAGAGACTAACCTCGAGCTTGCCAAAATCAAAAATCGTCGCCATTTGACTTTTCATTCGGACTTTGTAGTGCTGCCTTTTGATAACTTCCTGGGCTTCAGCCATTTTAAAAAGTAAAGGTTTCATTGGCGTGATATCAGCTGTGGTTCCTCCGCAGAGCCACACGACTTTTATCGGCAGTTTATCCACTTTGCCCGAAGCCTCACCCAAGCAGGTACACCGTGACATTCACTTAGAAACTTGAAACCATATGAACATTACCCAAAAATGACACGCCCAACAAAGAAAACAGCGTTAGTAATGCACATTCAAACTAAGACATGCAGCTCGTAAGGCTTATTATGCTCGCACTCAATTTGACGTAACCATGCGCCCTTCTCGATCGAGGCTTAGGAACGTTGCCCAAGAAGGCAAAGCATCTTTAGACATAATTCAAATTACAAGTTTCTACATACCTACAGATTGGGTCTCCACTTTTGGGGGAGTTAACCAGTGACCATTCTGCTCATGACGACGGCGCCTCCATCAGACGCACCGTGGTATCTTGGCAAGAAGCTTCCGCCGCTTGGCTTGTCTTTTGTGGCAGGGGCGTTGGAGAAAGCCGGTTTTGAAGTGCAAGTCTTGGATAACTACATGCTAAAAAAGCCCATTTCGGAAGTTCAAGAGCTTGTCCGCAACCTTAAGCCCGAAATTGTAGGTATCACTTGCGGTTCCGCAACCTTTCGCCGAGTCGTGGAAACCTCAAAAGCCATAAAAGAAACTCTCCCCGCTTGCCAAATCGTCGTGGGCGGATGGCATGCATCCTACGAACCAGATAGCATAATCGAACTACCAGACGTCGATTACGTTGTGATGGGTGAGGGTGAACACGCTATGGTTCAACTTGCTAACAGCCTGATCCGTGGCAGAGGTGAGGCCGTACCGTTCATCGCGGGCTTAGGATACAAGAAAGACGGACAAGTCGTAAAGAACAAGCCCGAATACATCAAGAACTTGGACGACGTCCCTTTCCCAGCAAGACACTTGCTGCCTATGCACCTTTATGATCGCACAATTGAATTCCTCAGCGTCAAACCGGCAGACACAATGAGCATAGTCAGAGGCTGCCCATTCAACTGCGCGTTTTGCGAAACAAAAAAACTCTGGGGTAACACGTGCCGCACGTTTAGCGCTTCTCGCGTTGTAGACGAAATCCAGTACCTCCAAAACAAGTTTGGCTCTCGAGGAGTCTATTTTATCAACGACAACTTCACTATAAAAAAAGACGTCACGATGGAAATCTGTGATATTATTAAGCAACGAAACATAGATTTCCGATGGGCATGCGACACACGACCAGACCTCATTAATCTGGAGTTGCTGCAGAAGATGCATTCCGCAGGTTGCGAAACCATTTGGTTTGGGGTAGAATCAGGCTCGCCTCGTGTGCTTGAAAGACTCAACAAGAAAATCACGTTGGAACAAGTACAAGATGCTGTCAAGATGTGTCGCAAAGCCGAAATCCAAGTTGCATGCTCATTCATCATGGGCGTGCCGGGCGAAACGGTTGCTGACATGGAGCAATCTCTGCAATTTGCGTTGAAACTGGACCCCGACTGGTGCAGGTTTAATATTTACGTTGCCTACCCAGACAGCGTCTTATACGAAGAAGTCAAAAACAAACATCTGTACGACCGCGAAGACGACTTTCTCCTCTACGTTAAGACAGACGAATTTGACTTCGAGTCTCTCAAAAAAATTCAGAGCCGCTTCCATATGACTTTTAGCCGCTCGCCAAAAAGAATAATGCGCAAAATGCGGAGAGAAGGCTTCTTCCATACAGTTAAGCAAGGCTACAAACTTCTCCGCCCGCCCAAGCCTGAAAAATATCAATCGCAAGAATAAATTACTAATTTGTTGCGACTTTAGGTTTGAGAACGGCCTCTTCAACGTCCATATAAAGGAAGTCGCCCTCGCGATATGGCCAACCGCCGAAATCCACCACTTTCCGTCTAGCAACGTATTTGCTAATTTCAACCCGCTGCTTGAAAAGTGGGGCGTTAAGCGTTGTGCTGTGATATTCTCCGGGTTCGCCAGAAATATCTATCCCTTTGCCCCAGCCACCAACTAAGGGCTTCATTTCTTCGATAGTTTGGGGGTTAATGGGTTTTGCCAGCCACTTTTCCGCGAAGTACCTTGTATCTACGCAGCTAAGTATTGCTTCGACACCTGCATCTTGCTCCATCTTCATGATGCGTTTGCGGTATCGGTTGCCTGGCAACAAGCCTAGTGGTCGGTCCCAAAGAGGTAGAAGGAATCGAATGCCAAGTTTCTTGCATACACTATCCCAAGCTCGCTTGTGTGGCACATTGTCGATGTCACCCGTTACGATTGCTTGAACACCCTGATCAACGTGAAAACGAGTAAGTGCTTCTAAGATGTCAGTGTAACGCTCATCGGTGATCTTGACGAATTTATGCGGAATACCTAATGCCTTAGCCTGCAGTTCTATGACTTTAAAGCTGTGAAAGACATAGGGTTCCATGTAGATGTAAGTCACGAGACTAACTACTTCATGGCCTTGTTGTACAACTTTGTGCAACGCGGTGCAGCAGTCTTTGCCTCCGCTCCAGTGAACAACAACCTTCATGTCAGCGCACCTTTCTCTGATTCCTAATTGCTCGTAACCGCAAATTGTTTCCCCGAACAGCTTCTTTTTCTGCGCTTGCGCTCTATATAACAATTTGCCACATTGACTTCCTATTCCTTCAGCCACTTGCATCGATGATTTGTGAACGTTTACTGAAACGTTAATTTTGCTTATTGACCAATTGGTTTTTAAAGTATGTCAAACGCACAGTCCATAACGCACACACTACAAAGGTGAACAAAGATACGTCAGCTGACCTCACGTTAATAGACGGCAGAATATACACGATGGACCAAGCAAAGCCCTTTGTGGAAGCGGTCGCCGTCAAGGACAAACGAGTCATAAAAGTTGGCTCGACAGAAGAAGTCAGTTACCTTATTGGAAAGAATACGAAAATTGTTTATCTTGAAGGTGGAACAGTCGTTCCAGGATTCATTGATACGCACATCCACCTCGCTGATTTTGGCAGGTTCTTGTTGTGGATGGATCTGTCCCTCGTGAGCTCTATCAATAAGATGCAAGTGCTTTTAGGCGAACGCCTCGATAAAGCTGCTGAGGGCAAGTGGGTGGTGGGCAGAGGCTGGAATGAAAACCACTTCTTCGAGAAAAAACAACCAACAAGGTTTGACTTAGACGTGGTTTCATCCGAGAATCCTGTATTATTTTATCATCAGAACGGGCAGGTTGCCTTAGCTAATAGCAAAGCACTCGAGATTGCAGGCATAACCAAGCAAACGACGTCACCAACAGGAGGGATAATCGATACGAACCCGCAGACCGGAGAACCAACAGGAATCCTTCGTGAGTCTGCGACAGACCTCGTCTGGAGACTTATTCCTGAACCGTCTATTGATGAGATAGTGGAAGCGACAAGCCTCGCTTGCAATAAAATCGTTCAAGCAGGAATCACCGGAGTTCATTGGCTTGCTGAGTCATCAGTTGATGTAGCCATATTGAAAAGACTTCTTGCCAAAGGAGAACTGCCGTTTGACGTGTACATGATTGTGCCATTAAGTCTTATGGGAGACTCAACCTCCCTTGAGGGATTTAACGGCAATGCGAAGGTGGGCGGATTTGAAATTTCGGCCGATGGGTACTTGGCTTCTCGAACTGCAGCGCTGTTTGAACCTTATCACGAAGACTCTAAGAACAGTGGCAAACTGCAGTATACGAAGGAGGAGTTGACTAGCTTAGCCAAAAACATCATCTCCAAAGGATGTCAAGTAATCATTCACGCAATGGGTGACAAAGCTATTGATGCTGCTTTAAGAGCCTTGGATTCTGCTCAACCGAAGGGCAGGCAACGCGTTGACCCTGCAGCGTTGCTTAACCCCGCTCTGATCTTACGCCTAAAAGAGCAGATAGTAGTAGTTTCCGTTCAGCCTATGGTCGCTGCTTCAGAATTCTCGGTTTACGACGCGATCGAGCATCTAGGTGAGTCAAGGGCACGGTGGTTGTATCCACTTAAGACACTCATAAGTCAAGGCGTACGAGTCTGCGCAGGCAGTGATTGCCCCATGGAACCTCTAAATCCCTTATTGGGAATTCAGTCAATGGTTACCCGACGCTTCTTTCCTGAAGAACAACTAAGTGTTGACGAAGCTCTTCAGACGTACACTCTAAACGCAGCCTGGGCTTCTAGAGAAGAAAAATCCAAAGGAAGCATCGAAGAAGGGAAACTCGCCAACTTCACAGTACTCTCTCAGGACCCACATGAGGTGATGCAGAGTAAAATTCAGGACATTATCGTCGAAATGACCATCGTGAACGGAAACATCGTGTTTTCAAGAAATGCCTAATTCTTAGCCCTAAAGAGTTTGTAATCAATCGGCAAATTAAAGGGATCCAGTCCCAGGACTCTAGAAGTTTTCAGCACTAATACTGTCTCGCTTTTGCAAAAAGTGCTTCAGCCGTCTTCAACTCTTCAACTGTATTGATGTTTATTGCAACTTCTGCCTTATCTACAACGTATATTTCCTGATCCAACTCGGCTTCATTAATTCTTGCTCCATCATTTACGTTGATGCCCGAGGGAACGACATTTTTGCCGTTAAAATCAAATGCATATCCCAAGCTCATGCCAAGTTTTTCCTTGGTTTCTGCCGGCGCAACAACTGCTAGTGCGGGCTTACCGCACAAAAAATAATGAATTAATATGTCATCGATTATCTCCGAAGTAATAAATGGCATATCAGCCGAAATAGTTAGGACCGTCTGCATTTTCAGCACCTTTATGGCGAAGCCCATGTCGAAAACGTATTCTTTTCCAGGTGTCTTGAGAATCTTGACTGGAAATTTAGCAAGGTGAGCGGCGGTTTTTGGCGTGTAATCGCTAACAGCTACGACCACGGAGTCAATTTTCTTCGCACCCTTAAGTTCTTCGATAACGTGATCGATAACTGGTTTCCCACCGACAGGCAATAACGGTTTTTCCTGGGCAAGGGCCATCCGTGACCCTTTTCCACCAGCCATAATCAATGCGGTAACAGTCATCTGACAACCGCCAATAAGACAACGACACAGACCATGCGAGCAAGCTCGTTTGTTGCGCCTAAGACGTCACCCGTTACTCCCTTGAAGTGCCTGTGCGCCACTGCAACCATTGATAGCCCAGTTAGAAAAGCAGCCAAAACCGTTATCAAACCTGCAAACCACAACAGCGGTATTGCGATAACCAAAGAAAGAAGAAGTGCCAAAGCCAAACGCAGGTGGCCTCTTTTGCCGTGCATTGCATCCAGAAAGGTGGAATTCATTCCTTTATGCACTGGCTTGCCCGCCCATGAACCTACTACCATTGACAATTTCGCAGCAGATTCGATTACAATAACTGCAGGAATTATCAGAGGCACAGTTAAACCGTAAATGCTAACCGAGCGATTTAACTCTCCAAACGCAAGCGCAGTAACTAAGTAAGTCATGATTCCTAGCCCCAAAGCACCTGCACCAGTCAATTGATCATGCATAATCTCTATCTTGCGTTCAGCTGTCCCATGGTACATAACAGCATCACCAAAATCAAGCAGACCATCCGTGTGATGAAGCCCTGTGAGAAGCAGCAAGACGCCCAAGGCTAACGCTCCTGTAACCAAAGATGGGACGAAGAGGCTAACTGCCCACCCGAAAACACCTGCGAGAAAACCGATGACTGCGCCAACAAGTGGGAAAAGCCACATAATCTTAGCCGAGTCAACGAGGCAATCCATATCCATGCGCAGTGGTAACACTGTGAGAAATGCGAAGAGGTTCTTGATTGCTTTCCACATGGCGATAGGTCACTGCTTCTTCTGAACAACGTCAAACTTGATGATTTCTAGGCGGCCAAATTCTCCGAGTGTTGTTTTCTCTGTTTCTTGCAACACGATGCTCTGTTTAAAGACTGGACCATCGGTAACGACCGTGTGATATTCGCCGCCTTCACCACAAGGGTCCACACCCTTTATCTTTTGGATGTCAACGAGGAAATCGGAGTCAAGTTGCCGACCTATCCAATCCTTCCCGAGAAGCGAAAGTTTAGTCCTAACAACTGTTGCTTTAAAGCCAGCTTGAATAAATTCCTTGAAGATCTCCGTCGTGTTTCTCTGCCAAAGCGGTCTGATAGGAGTATAGCCGACTTCGCGGCAAACACGTTCCAACCAGTGTTCTTCATGTTGGGCAACCTCATATATGTCGCCGGTTACTATGCCGTTCACTCCGTTCGCCTTGAACTTCAGCAACGTTTCTTTGAATTGTTTCTCATACGTTTCAGGCATAGTTACAGGCTTTACAAGTGGGAGTCCTATAGCTTTAGCTTGAGCATCTAGCAAGTCAAAACGTATGCCATGGAAGTTCGACAAGGCATCACTCTGCATAAACGTGACCAAACCAACTATGTCTAGCCCTGATTTAGCGGCTTTATAGTAGGCGAAGCAACTGTCTTTTCCTCCGCTCCAAGCGGTGATAGCTTTCATTAGATTTTTACCTCTGTGTGGATTTCTATTTGAAAGATTCTGTTTAATAGTTTTCTTATAGTGCAGTTTAGACTAAACATTTTCACACTCTCCATTTCCTTGGTTTGTAAGTGCAAGCTGGATCCTGATTCAAAGCGTCCCCCGATAAGATGAAGGCTCTTGCCCTGCAACCACCACAGATACCCTTGAACTCGCAGATGCCACACTTGCCCTTTAAGTTGTTTCGGTTGGCAAATTTCATCAGTTCTCCAGAGGTGCGCATCCGGTCCATTATCTCCTGAATGTTATCGGTTTTAATGTCACCAAAAACCAAATTCAACGGGGCACAAGCGTATGCTTTGCCATCGTCAAGAATTTCGAGCCATTCGCATTTGGTCAAGTCATCGCACATACTGCAAGTGCTTCGCAGTTGTCTAGCTGGTTCTTTTGTCTTGAGAATGCGATTATTGAACATTTCATAGGGCACGATGAGAATTTGCCCGCCAACAGTTTTGTTTAGTTCGTAAATCTCTTCAAGCTGTGCCTCGCGGTCCTCTGGAGTCGGCTCTAGCGGACCCAAAATTCGTTGTTGATCTGCGACCGCTATGGGCTGAGGAATAAGTGAAGCTAAATGGAAACCTCTGGCGCAGAGATCGATGGAAAGCTTCACAAGTTCGTGAACTTGTCCAACGACGTATTTTGTGTTTATGACGCTTATAGCGAAAGGCACGCTATGTTCCTTACAGAGCTTAGCAGCGGAAATGCTGTCCTCGTAAGCTCCTTTGCCACGCAGTTTTGCGTCAGTTTCTTTATTGCCAGCTATACAAATTATGGCTTTGCATTCTGCCTCAGCTAGTGCTTTGGCAACTGAAGAGCTAAAATGCCAGCCTGTCACTTTCACGTAAGGCGACAGCTTGAGCTCGCCAGAATAACGAATGATTTCAAGGATGTCTTCGCGCATGAGAGGCTCACCTGTCCAACCCCCGCCGCTAATGAACAAGTTGTCTACTCCGAAGTCCGCCGCTTTCTTGAGCATGGCTTTAGCTTCTTTAGTTGTGAGTTCGTTCGGCAAAGGTTTTCCGTCGCCTAAAGAAAAAGCGTGCTTGACAGGGTATGCCCTTGTGCAAGACCAGATGAAGTGATCAAGTCTGTTGCCTCGCTTTTCGGCTCCGAAAACCAAATTGTCAATTTTTTGTTTACTATCTGACAATCCATTCTTCTCCTTGTCAAGTCGCGTTTGGTTTTTTCGTGTGACCAGGAACTTCGGTTCGAGCTATCTTGGCCAATTCCATCTTGTCTCGAGTGGCATTGACTAGAGTTGGCAGCTCTGATGGACGTTTAACGAATACAGCACCGCAATCTTTGAGCTCCTTGAGCATTGCAGCTGCCTTTCCTCCCGTGAAATCTCGGGTTTCGATTGGTACTTCGTCTATGACGTAAGTTTTTACGCCGTTTTTGACCGCTTCCATTGCAGCTTCCAAGTTTGATAGGTTTCCAAAGCCAAATGGAACTGACGTCATAACTACTATGGCAGCCTTGTTAATCAGATCCAGGTTAGCCTTCTTCGATTGTTCCGTTATAGGTGAAAAAGGTGCTTCCGTTACAGAAGGAATCTTTAGCAGCTCAGTAGTCTCGTAATCTGTATCTAACATGTTAAGGACGCCGGCCGTCACTGTGTAACCCTCATCGACAAGAGCCTTCATTATCAATGTTCCCGTGCCTGCACCTGCGATGACATGAATCGCGCATTTCTTGCAAGGCACATTTTTTTGAATAGACAACGGAATTATGTAGAGTGAGTTTGTTACTGGGCTTTTTTTCACAATGCAGTCGACCTTGAAGACGGTTTTTATGTTTTCACTTGTTAAAACCTGGTCTATAGGTCCTGCTGCCCAGACTTTGCCATTTTTGAGCAGGAGTGCATTGTCGCAGTACCTTGCTGCCAAATTTAAGTCGTGGATAACAGCTAGAACAATCATGCCTTCTTTCGTGCAGAGTTCTTTTACTAGGTCCATTACCTCAAGCTGATTGATCATATCCAAGTGCGTTAATGGTTCGTCCAAAAGCAATATCTCTGGTTCTTGAGCGAGGGCTCGGGCGATAACGACACGTTGCTTCTCCCCACCGCTCAGCTCGTTTATTGGTCTACCTGCGAATTGCCAAGTGTTAGTTCGTTCCATGGCTTTGCGGACAATGGCCATGTCTCTTTCGTTTTCCATTTGGAACCTGGTCATGTGGGGATTGCGTCCCATCAATACAATATCTACTGCTGTAAAGCTGAAGCCTATTACGTTCTCCTGGGGAACAACGGCCATATGTTTGGCTAGTTCTACGCTCTTCATCGAGTATACATCAGTTTTGTCGAGCAAGACAGCGCCTTTGTGTGGTTTGAGAGTGCGGCTTATGCTTTTGAGCAATGTACTTTTTCCTGAGCCATTAGGTCCTAAGATGCCTACGAAGTTGCCTTCTTTTACCGTTAAATGCACATCTTCAAGGATTTTGATTGAACCGTAGCGGCATTCGATTCCATTTACATTTAGTGTAACCATTTTTGTCCTCTCAAAGTGAATAGGTTGTTTTTCGTCGCCTTAACAAGTACATGAAGACAGGAGTTCCCACAAGCGCTGTTATTACTCCCACGGGGAGTTCATTGGCGCCTGTGGCAATCCGCGCTGCTGCATCACAGGCTATGAGAAACATTGCTCCAACAATTGCCGAAGTCGGAAGCAATATTCGGTGATCTGGCCCAATAATGAGTCGCGTCATGTGAGGAATGATGAGTCCTACGAAGCCTATCACACCACTAACAGATACACACGCAGCAGTAATCAAAGATCCAATTACCAATAGAATCTGGCGAACTCTTTCAGTATTAACTCCCAAATACTGAGCAGTATCGTCACCCATAGCCAACATGTTAAGGTCACGAGTAAAGAAATAAGCCATAACAATCCCCGCTAGAATGAATGGAAAGATCGCGTAGACGTCTATCCAAGTTATGTTCGTGAACCCTCCCGCGATCCACGCTACAATACCCAAAAGGGCTTGGCCAGAACGCAACTCGAAAATTGTTTGCAATGCCAATATAAAGACATTCACTACAACACCTGACAAAAGCAGCGTTGTAACCGGAACTTTGTTACCTACCCTTGACATGAAGTAAACAATAAAGACCGTGGCCATAGCCCCAATAAACGCGGCTGCTTGATAGAGACCAAGACCAAAGACTGTTAGAGCCCCTGTTCCCGCGAAAAGGACCGCCAGTGTATAGGCGAACGAAGCGCCTGCGGAAGACCCAGTTAGGTACGAGTCAGCCATAGGATTCCTGAAGACACCTTGGTATATTACACCCGCCGCGGCTAACCCAGCCCCAACTATGGCAGCAGCAAGCACACGGGGGAGACGAATCTGTATGATTATAGACTCGCTAACTGAGGATATTGAAGATGAACTTATTGATCCACTCAGAAATGGTATTTGTTTTCCTAAGATGCGTAGTATTTGCAAGAAGCTTATTGGTGCGTAGCCTACGTTTAAGCAAGCAATTATGGCAGCCGCTAAGGCGACTATCAAGAGTACTATAATTAACTTCCATTTTGCCGAACGTTTCGAATATTTTAGTTGAACTTCTTCAGCTGGCATCCTTATTCACAAGAAATAAAAAAAGATTAGGAGGTTGAATTGCTAAATAGGTTTGGGTACAAAGCCGCGGCGACAGTTTGAATTTGCTGGGCAACGCGTGGTCCGCATTCTGAGAAGAGGTCTCCGTCTATGACGACTATACGATTGTTTGTGACTGCATTGATTGAGCTCCAGCCTGGTCTTGCTGCAACGTCGCTTACACTTCCGTAGAAGGGTGAGTAGCCCATGCTGGTCGGCAATAGAATTATGTCGGGGTTCATTTGAACTACTGTTTCTGGGCTTATCGTCGGCCATTGGTCAGTGTCATTTGCGAATACGTTGATGCCTCCTGCCCTGTTGATAATGTCGTTTACCCATGAAGTGCCTCCGGCAGACATTTCAGGATTCCACCATATTTCATAGTAAACCAATGGTTTCTCTGTAACGTTAGCTGCTGCAATCGTTGCCTGCACCGCGTTAATTTGTGTGTTTATACTGTTTATCAACGAAATTGAACCTTGATCTGCGCCCACGGCTCTGCCTACCAGAGAAATGTCCTGCAGTATTCCTTGAACATTGTTTGGATTCAGCACAAGAACATTGTAGCCTTCTGTTCGCAAG
Source organism: Candidatus Nanoarchaeia archaeon (assembly GCA_035506455.1). Taxonomy (GTDB): domain Archaea; phylum Thermoproteota; class Bathyarchaeia; order Bathyarchaeales; family Bathycorpusculaceae; genus JADGNF01. The sequence continues at coordinate 830 of DATJPJ010000060.1, read as the reverse complement.
GTCTGAACATCAGGATCGTTTATTGGAGTTGCCAGAATTAAACCAGGACTTAACGAAGCGACGACTTCCAAGTTGGGTGTTGAGTAGCCTCCGACGCTTGTCATGTTACCCGCTGCAACCCAAGCGCTGAAGTTGTATGGGTAATCGTCGTAGTCTGTGACGCCGACCACTTTGTTTCCTGCACCGATGGCGAACATAATCTGTGTGTTACTGGGCGCAAGCGAAACCACTCGCTGCGGAAGTGAGGTTAGAGTTGTTAAGTAGCCTTCATCGTCTACTAATGTTATGTTTTGAGCAGGGGGGCTAGTAGATGTGGAAGTGGCGGATGGCGTTGATGTCGGGTTGGGTGAAGGCGTGTTCGGGTTTTTAAGATCGTTGATTTGGTTTTGCATGTTTGTGTAGATGAACGCTGAAGAAAGTATTGCGGCTATTGCCACGATGACCGCGGCATAGGTTATTAATTTTGAGTTCATTGCTTTTCCAATCCCCTTATGTTGGTTGGTTTATCCAACCAACCATTATAAGCGTTTCTGTAAAACAATACTTACACAACATTTCTTAACCAAGTTCGACTTTCCTAAAAGCCGAAAAAACACCATGGCAATCACAAGCAGTGCCCACAACAAACTCATCATGCACCGCAACCCAACTAAAAAACTCAGCCAATTCGCTTCCCTTGAGGGCGCCCATGCCTGGAGCCATCGAATGACTAACTAAGATGAAAGCATTCGGGCAAGCGTACTCCATAAGTCGAGTCATTGTGCAAGGTTTCTTAACGTGTGATGTCGGGCAGGTTTCAGGCATCGAGCAATTTTCTATGCAATGGCTGT
>DATJPJ010000059.1:0-9719 GCA_035506455.1 Candidatus Nanoarchaeia archaeon | reverse complement strand
AGAAATGCGCTGCTTATTATCGCGGCAACAACCACTTGAGAAAGCTGAAGAATTGTCGAGGTAGATGGCGAGATGTTTTTGAGGCCCTCCATGAATAGGTAGAAGGGTATGACCCAGCACGCGACTGCCGTGTAAATAATTGCCAGCCACGCTACCAGGGGCAGAGATATTGCTTGCGTGCCTGCGGAGAAGGCGAAGGGTAGCATTGGCAAGAGGGTGCCCAGCACAACCCACGTCAATGTTGAGAGGACGCTCTTGCCGTCTGAAACGACTGATTTGTTGTATACCATGAATACTGCCCAGCAGAAGCCGGTTGCTACGAGGATGAGGTCTCCGAATAATTGTCCGCCGCCAAGTGCGGCTGCGTTCAGGTTAGTGGTTAGAAATACTATCCCGATTAAGGCTGCTACCACTCCGAGAGTTTTTTGAGTTCCGAACTTCTCCCTGAGTATGACTGTGCTCAGCATCGCCACCCATACTACATCTAAACTCACGAAGAGTGCGGCCTTCGCAGCCGTTGTGTAGTTCATGCCTACGTACTGCATGACGTATGCGATCCCGTTGATGACACCCAGGAAGAGAATCAGCAGACGTTGCTTCTTGGGAACGACGAGTTTTCGCGTGATCGTCATCATTCCCACCATCACGATAGCTGCTACGAGAAACCGTAAGAAAACAAAGGTGTAGGGGTCGGCGTAGTTGAGGCCAACTTTGATTATGGGAAAAGAGGTGCCCCACAGTATGCCCGCTGCGAGCGTGAAGGCGATTGCTTTGGCTTTGTTGCTTTTTAGGTTGGGGCGGTCCACTTGTTTCATCCTTTTCAAGAGGGGTGTGAAGGGTTTTTGTTAAGGTTTACGGATATGAATGTGCTTATGCTTCAAGAACATCAGTCATTGGAGCTGCTCAAGAAAATCTGAGTTATTATCTAAATTTCCTTCCGAAAAAACGTCGAACAACACTCTAATTTGAGGTAAAAGTTTTAATGTAACTTAGGAACAGTTTTTGAGCTATGTGGCGGTTGGGATTCTTCTTTCACGAGATGGCCTTCGGGCTACTCAGCGTTTTCATACCGCTGTACGTAGTCCTGCAGTTGCACGGCTCGCTAATTGAGCTGGGCATAATGGTTTCGTTGGCCCTCTTCTGTGGTATCCCTGCGTCTTTCTTCTGGGGGTGGATATGCGACCGGACCCGGCGGTACAAGATTTACATTCTGCTTTCCTTCATATCGGGGGCTGTAATTCTTTTTGCCTTCACACTCACAACTAGCGTTGTTGTCTTCATACTGTTGTATATTGTCATGCAGGTGTTCCATGTCGCTCATGAATCGCCCAAAAACGTATTAATTTCTGAGCACTATAGCCGTGAAGATTGGGAAAAATCCTACGCCGGATATGAGGGTTTGACTGAAGTAGGCTGGTTCATTGGCTTGCTCTTAGGCCTTTTGGCTTCGGTCTACTCCTTGAATGCCACTTATACGCTGTATTTGTGTGCGGCTCTAAACTTTACGGCGTTTGTGCTTTCAATTTTCCTCGTGACTGACCCGTTGATGATTTTCGAACGCAGACTCGTGGGCATTGAGAGGCGTATTGACTTCACCTACCGTGGTGTGGAGAATGCTTCCCGATGGATGGACGGGGACTCCAGTGCTGGTTTCATCAAGCAAGAGAGTTTCTTCCTCTTCGGCATCGCTCTCATGTGTTTCATGTTGGCGACGAGCATTTTCTTCACTCCTCTGCCGCTATTCTTTGAGAAGGCACCACAACTTCATTTCACTGATACGATGGTGTTTCTCATTTACATGCTTAACTCGGCTGGTGCTATGCTGGGATACTACGTGGTCAGCAAGAGATCCGTTTTTTCTAATGCAAAAACGAACATGCGTCGAATTGTTTTCTTTCGCAGTTTACTTGTCTTCTTGCTTGTGGCAGTGGTTGAGCTCGCCATTTTGCCGTCTTACCTTGCCGCTGTAATCCTCATATCTTTGGGTTTCGCGTACGCCGTTTATTACATTCTGACTTTGGCGCTTTCGATGGAACTTTTGCCACCTGGCCATAACGCAATATTTGATGTGCTGCTGGGAATAGGTGCGGCGACAGGTTCTTTTCTTGGTCCCTACTTTGCAGAAACAATTGGGTTCATTACAACTTTCACGTTGGCTGGCGGAATCTTCCTGGTTGCTCTCGTCTTGATTTTGATTTCGACAAGAAAATAAAAAGAAAAGAAATTTTTTTGGTTTGGGTTTATTCTACGTGGACTCGGTAGAGGTCTACGTCTTCTCGCATGCTTGGGGTTAGCTCTAAGAAGTCTCTGACTGAGCGTTCGATGTCTTTGCTTTGCGTTATGTACCTGCCGACGATTAGGATGTCTGCTCCTTTTTCGAGTGCTTCTTTGGCTGTTTCTGGGATAATACCGCCTGCGACTGCTATTAGGAACTTCTTGTCTGGGAAGGCTTGGCGGATGAGTGCGATGCGTTCTAGGCCGCTGCTTCTGCCTGTTTCTTGGTCTATGCCTCTGTGTAGGATGATGACGTCTGGGAATTCTTTGAGTGACTTTAGTTTGCCTAGTACGTCGTCGACGTTGAGCATGTCTATGAAGCCGTAGATGCCCATGCGTTTAGCTTCGTGTACGGTGGCGTCGAGTGTTTCTGGTGGGGCTAGTCCTGACGCTACGACTGCGTCTGCGGTGTCTTCGTATGCTATGTCTGCTTCTACTTTGCCTACGTCGAGTGTTTTGAGGTCTGCGATCATGAAGAAGTCTTTGGCGACTGCTCTGAGGTCGTTTATGACTCTTGTGCCATACCGTTTGATCAGTGGGGTGCCGACTTCGACTATGATTCGGTCGCTACCTGGAAGCTGGGCGAGAACTTTCTTGGCGGATTCAAGATTTGGAGCGTCAAGCGCTATTTGCACATAAGGAGGTCTCCAGAGGCGTGGTACTTTGAATCCCATTATGGGGTGCTTTGCGCGGTCTTTGTCGAAGTTGATCTTGTCGACTGATGGATACTTCTTGAGTGCGCGTTGAATTGCCATTTTTGTTGCGCCGTAGTTGAATTGGTATATTTTGCGGGTGTCAGTTGCCTGGGGGTGAATGAAGACACTGCATATGATGAGCCAGTCGTCGACTTTGTCTATTGGAATGACTCCTTCTTCTACTGAGTCTGCGACGGCTTTGGCTACTGCGGCTTGGGCAGGGCCGAATATTTTGCCGACGTCTTCCATGCTTTTGACTGTGACTTTTGGTACGATAAGGGTGTGAGGTTTAGGGGGTAAGTTGGGTCTGATGACTGCTAGCAGCGGAGTATGTCCGGCTGATAGCATAGTCATGCCTTGAGCGAAGGCTTGGCCAATGGGGCCATCTTTGTTGCCTATCATGAGGTCGATGTGTGCAACTTCGTTCCCGTCGCCTAACAAGGATTCTCCGATTAGATACACGTTGCCGGGTGGTGCTTCGGGCGCATCATTTTCGGTAACTGTCGGAATCATATTCAATACATCCTTGAATTCAACGTTAAATTCCTTCATCCAGGTGTAAAGTGTGTCGCGGTGAATGCTCAGTGTTTTTGCTGTTCCTAAGATTGTCGGCTTTGTCGGTTTATCTTTTGCGGCTGTTTCTTTTTTTATGGCTTCTGTTAGAAGTTTTATTAATTCTTCTCTTGATTCAGGTTTTTTAGCGTCAATACCCGACATTCTTTGTTTCTCCGCGTTGAGAATGCTGTCATCTGGTATATAAGACTGTCGGACAATGTTGGCACAAAAGTCTTCTATTCAACTTGTGTGGGGGTTCTGTCGGCTAAACCCTCAAAAGGAGGGGAGCATGGGTGCTGGTGTTTTCGATGGGTCAAACGGTAACTCTATATATGCATGTGTATGTTAGCTTTTCAAATAATTTAGCAGGAGCCAACTCGTTGTCGCGTGAAGACTGGATTTGCGTCGTTCTTATGATTTTGGGAGTGTTTCTTTTTCTTTACGGCGCTAACTATTACGATAACGTCGTTGGCTGGGCAGGAGTTTACCTTTTTGTAATAGGCTTCTTTGGGTTGGTCATTCTCGCCATCTACCGCGAACTGTCCAAAGTCAAACCTGAAGTTGAGTCTGAGGCAGTAGTCGAGGCTCCTCAGAACCCGTAGAGTTTGCCGAATTTTTCTTGCAGGTAATTGAGATACGGTTTAACTGTTAGTTCCGTTCCGGTGGCTTTCTTTATGAATTCCACTGGGTCGTAAAGATTTCCATAGCAGTAAATGTTATCTCTTAGCCATTTTCTGACGCTTTCTAGGCTGCCTCCTGCGAGTTCTGCTCTCCAGTTTGGCATTTCTTTTTGCATTGCTGCTATAATTTGTCCCGAGTAAATGTTGCCAAGAGCGTACGTTGGGAAATATCCATACAGCCCGCTTGCCCAATGGGTATCTTGCATGACGCCTTCTGAGTCGTTTTCGATGGTCACACCCAGGAGGTCCAGGTATTTTTGGTTCCATATAGCGGGTAATTCGGTTACTTTGATTTTGCCTGCAAATAGGTCTTTTTCGATTTGGAACCTGATGATGATGTGTAAGCAATAGGTGACTTCGTCGGATTCGATGCGTATTTTGCTCCGTTCGACTGAGTTAATGAAGCGGATGAATTCGTCAATTTTTAGGTTTGCTAAACATTGGGGTGCAATGTTCTTCATTTTGGAGAATAGTGGGGTCCAGAATTCTTCGCTGCGTCCGATGACGTTCTCGTACAACCGTGATTGCGATTCGTGGACTCCCATGCTACAGGCTGAGCCAATCGGAGTGTACTTCCATTCTTGTGGCAAACCCTGTTCATAGAGAGCGTGTCCGGTTTCATGAAGGACGCTGAATATCGAGCTTACGAAGTTTTCAGGGTGGTAATGGGTAGTTATGCGGACGTCATCGTAGTAACCTGTCGTGAACGGGTGTTCTGTCTCGTCTAGTCTGCCGGCGGCGTTTGGTGAGGGTGGGGTCTCGTAGCCCAGAGTCTGCATGAGCATATTGGCGATTTCCTGTTGGTTATCGACTGGAACTTTCTGAGGTATTTTTTTGATTGGTCTTTTTGAATTTGCTATCTTTGCCAGAAGCGTTTTCAATCCTTGCTGCAGTTCATTGAAAACTTTTTCCGTGGCTTCCGTGGTCATCTTTGGCTCGTAGATGTCTAAAAGTGCGTCATAGGGCGTTTTGGTTTGTTTCACTTTCATGAAGATTTCTGCTGCTTGAGTATTGAGGTCCACGAGTTTTTGTAGCTCGGGCTTAAACATGTTGTAATCTTTGGCCGCTTTCGCCTTTTTCCAAGTATTTATGCTCACGGCCGTTTGCTTAGCGATGGCCTTTACGAGTTTGGTGGGTAATTTGGTCTGCTCATCGTAGTTTTTCTTGACAAGGTGAACGTTGCGTTTCTCCACTTTGCCAAGGTTGTTGTATCCTGCGTTTTTTTGGATATTTTCAAGAAGTTTTCCAGTTGCTGGGCTTATGCTCATTTTGTGGTGCACTTCGCTTAGCAGGGCAAGTTGCTCGCTGCGTAGCTGGACTGCTTTAGGGGGCATTTTGGTTTCCATGTCCCAGCTGATTATGGCTTCGGCTGAGCCTAGAATAATGAGGTTTTTGTTTTTCTCGATGAGTTTTTTGTAATCTGAAGTTAGGTCTGCTGGCATATTCGCACCAAGAGTTCTGTATCTGGTGATCTTTGATTTATGGTTTTGCTGAACCTTTTCAAGGCTCATAACCACTAAGGTTTGGAAGTTTTTGCGGAAATTGATACTATCTTGATTTTTCATAGGTTATTAATACTAGAAGCACAATGGCTTACGTGGTGGCAAATTTGCTCTTTGGGCATAAGAATAAACTGCAAGTCGATTTAGGTGACTTAGCTGACGAGAAGGATCACCTCATCGAATTCTTGAAGGCAACCCTAAAAGTAGATGTTACCCCGAATCAGGGAAAACTTGAGGTGAATTCTGAGAAAATCCAACCTCAGGAGTTGCAACGGATAGTGACAAAGTTTGTCTACAAACGAAACTTGAATACCACTCATTGGGTTTCTGTAGAGGGTAGCACAGCCAAGATTAACAAGTTCAAAGGCGCCAAGAAAGACGACAAGAGCAAGAAAAAATCATCTGGCGGGCATCAAACAGCTACCCAAAGCTGGGGCCTTTAGAAAAGCAATTTGGTGCTCCGGCCGGGATTCGGACCCGGGTCTTCGGCTCGAAAGGCCGGAATACTTGACCGGACTATACTACCGGAGCACTAGATTATACTATTGTCGAGCTTCAGAAAGCTACTTTCTCTTTCTATATATAGCTACTTGATCTCTTTCGCTGTAGCGTACGTATTCAAATCCAGCCTCGATTAATTTATCTTCCTCTTCTATGCTTCCTAGCATGAGCTACGGAATCATGCATTAAATGAGTGACAAGCAGAATGCTCTCTTGCTATGACAAACTTTACCTTTCAAGAATGAAGAGTGTTTATGATGGTTGCTTTTTTTCTTCCTTGAACAAATAGCCCGTTATTTGCTCAACTAGTTTGCCCGTGGATTGTTGTTTTTCTTCAAGGGCCTCTAGACGCTTTTCGAGGTCTTTGGCCATTATTTTGCCTTCAATACGATTGGCACTTCGGAACATGAGAAGCATGCGGAAGACGTCTGTGATGGCTTTTTCTTGTTCTTCTGTTGAGGCAGGTTTGACTCCAGCGATTGTTAGAAGGAGGTCAATGTAGTGTTCTTTAATCTTGAGTTCTTCGTTTACCGATGGGTCGGTTGGGAATGTGATTGCTAGCGGGTTCTTCTTACTGAGTTCGGCGGCTGTGGGAAAACGGATGATAATATCGCCTCGTATCCATGAAGAAACGAATTCTTCAACGATTCGGCGAACGTCCTTGGGCGAGTATAACGTGGGTTGCTCCGGTTGTTTGTTTTTGCGAACTCTGACTTTGAGAACTTTTTCTTCTTCCATCTTGTTTTTTGATTCCATGGTCTCCGCTCCAGGTTGCTTCCCGCTCACCTGTCCTCACGTTTAAGCTGGGATTAAACGTTTTCTATCAATAAAATGTCTAATAGGAGATTTTGGCGGTTGAAGGAATTTTGCCCAGAACTTTCGCTGTAGCTTTCTCGACGCGTTCGCGATTTTCAGCGTCGGTGTAGACGCGTAGTATGTTGATGAAGCCTTTGAGTGCTTCGAAAACTTTGCTTATTTCGCTGAGGCGGTACATGGTTTTTGCGTTGGCACTGCTTTTGCTAAAAACTGGGATTTCCATGTTTTCCATTAGGGCCGAATGGTGATATGGCACCGAAGGCACAGTTGGTACATCGATAACTACTGCATCCGCTTCGATCCCGGCCTCCTGTGCGATTTCGGCTTGGACCTGTTGACGGTATGCGTCTCGGCTGAAGATGTTTGAAATCATCGTGTCTTTGTCATAGAAGGTGCGTTCGTAAGCGCATTTGAGCATGCGGCGGCGTTCCAAGTTCTCTACAATTGGGCGTGACTTTGAGCATTTCTTGACGGCTGACCACACTGTGTAATCATCCATTTCCATGTACTCTTCGGGCGTTTTGAACTTAGTTAAGCCGAGTTCTTCGTTTGCTTTCTCCATTGCCGTGGCGAGCATGATCTGGGCCGCTCTGCCGACGCGGTGGAAGTATATGCTCTTGAAGGACTCGATGCGGGCTATGATGAAGCTCTCGAGCGCCGAAAGAGCGCCCAACTCGACTGCGAGGTTCTCGCCTAATACGTCTAGTGCGTGAATTAGCCTGTATACGTCGATGAAGCCGTACTCTGCGCCCGTATGGTATGTATCTCGTACGATGAAGTCTTGTTTGTCCACGTCGACTGCGCTGCTGATAACTTGGTCCAGAAAAGCCCTGCCGGGTTTGTGTAGTTTACCTACGGCTAACTTCGCGACTTCTTCGGGTCGGTAACCCAATTTGCTGAGTTTATCTGCGATTTCGCTTTTCTCAACCAGCCACGACGTTATGTCTTCATGTGTGCGGTCTAGGTCTCTGACGAGTAGGTGTTCGAACACGTGTGAAAATGGTCCGTGCCCAACATCATGGAGTAGGGCTGCGATGCGTGTGATTTCGGCCTCTTCGTCGTTGGCTACTCGGCTTACGTTAGGGTTCTCCAGCACCTTGCCTGCTAAGTACATGACGCCTACGCAGTGTTCAAACCTTGTATGATTGGCGCCTGGATAAACGTATTCGGAGCCTGCTAGCTGTCGTAGTCTTCTTAGTCTCTGCATTGGGTAGCCGTCTATTATGCCTTTTTCGGCTTCGGTTATGTAGACGTATCCGTGAACGGGGTCTTTTATTTCGCCCCAGTAGGTTTTTGGCATGATTGCGTTTGCTCCAGTGAAATATTATTTATGCGTCTATCAATTAATGCTTAACCATTATCGTTTAGGAGACATACCTAAGATGAAAGGAGTTTTCATAGTAATCGAAGGATTGGATGGCTCAGGGAAAACGACTCAAGCAAAACTCTTAGCGCGCAAACTCCGAAAGAGCCAAGATGCTTTCTTCACCGCTGAGCCTAGTCAAGGGCAAATTGGGAAGTTTATCCGAAGCCGAATTCTTTACGGAAATAAGCGGGTTATAACATCAGTAGAAGCACTGCTGTTTGCAGCCGACCGTATTGACCACATCCAAAACGAGGTGCGTCCTGCGGTGTCTGATGGAAAGATCGTGATTTCGGACCGCTATTTGTACAGTTCCCTTGCGTATCAAGGAAGTGCTGGTCTTAGTCTTGATTGGATCCAAGCTATTAATCAGCATGCGGTCAAACCCGATCTCGCTCTGTTTATGGATGTGGCTCCTGAAACCGTTTTCAAACGGCTTAGACGCAAAAAAAGTGTCATGGAAAACCTTGCAACTCAGCAAAAGGTCCGCGAGATATACCTCAATTACGTGGCTAAAGGCGAACTCGTTAGAATCGACGGTGAGCGCGAAAGAACTGTAGTTGCCAAGGAAGTCTTCAAGACTGTGGAAGATTTTCTGAAAACTCGAGGTTAGCTTTCTTCTTTTTGTTGTAGGGTTTTTCTTTTCGATTTGCCATTTAAACCGCTTACTATAAACTCGACAAGGTCTTCTGGCGAAACATATCTTGGGCCGCGTTCGTGAGAAACCAGGAATTGCACGGTATTCTTCTCTGTGAAAGCGATCCTTAGAACATAATAGTCGAATTTGAGCGGCGTTCTTTTAGGTTGAGTGTTTTTGTAGTAGCGAATGGCGCAGAACCAGTCGATGGTTTTCAAGGGTCCTGCGGAAATTGCATCATGAAGTCTTTGGGATTGTGTTTCATTAAAAAACTTGAAACCATCCGTGTCGGCTATTCCGAACATGAAAATTATGGAGCAATTGGGCATTGATGGGTTGCCCGTTTCCTCGAAGCTGAAAGTTTTGCCATTGACTTCTTGCAAAAATTGAATCAGTTTCTGTTGAAGCCTGTGCTTAGAAAGACTTGAATTGTAGGTTTCTGAAAAGTGGATAATTTGGGGGAAGTTTTCGTAGCGCCCAAACATCGGGGGTTTAGCTCTTTTTCATTCTTTTGATTTTTTCAAGACTGTTAAGAAGCTCTGAGATAGCTGTGGTGAGCTTTCCTATTTCTTCTACATCGTCGGTTTTTTCAATTTTTTCTTGTAGGTCCTGTAGTTTTGCTGTGAGGGTGGCTTCGAGTTTGTCCATGGCTGTGTTGCTGGTGACTGTTAGTTCTTGTTTTTTTTCTTCGCCTTC
>DATJPJ010000058.1:0-10710 GCA_035506455.1 Candidatus Nanoarchaeia archaeon | reverse complement strand
CTCCGCTAAAGAGTAAGCTGCCCCGCTATATGGATCGGCTATGATCGTTGGTTTTAATGTGGCTAAAGCAACGCCTAAACCATGGAATTTCCCACCTCCGATAAACAGGAAGGCATCCACGTCTTTCGAGATGGACTTAACGTTACTGAAGTCACACCCTATCACTTGCCCCGCGTAAGGTAACCGTCGGGCATCGCCTACTTCTACCGTTTTGCCAGCTTTAACAAGGATTTCTCTGACTACGTCAAGAATTTGCACATGCTGAACTGTAGTTGACAGTCCAATTCTGCAGAAATCTCTCAGCAAGGGAATCGCTGAGAGAATGGAGGCTTCGACAGGCAAAGTCGCCCTTGCTTCCAAATATAGTGTGGCGACCTTCTCGTGCCGCATCAGCTTAGCATGACCAAAATGAACAAGCAAATCCGCACCTATAGCTTCTGCCTCGGAGGTTGCCAAATCACAAGCTCCATAACATGGATCAGCGGAAACAACAGCTAATGCTCCTGTCTTCTCTACAAGTTTAGCTAAACGTGGAGCCTCGGGCTTAAGGCCTTCTGGCATCTGGAGCAAAACAATTTTGGCATTAATCTTGGAGATTTCCTGCATAAGACGTTCTTCTTCAAAATCGAAGCCTTTCATGTAAAGTACCCCTTACGATGCTCAGTGTATTGTAGTAATAAGAGAAAAAAGTGCCGCTGTTTCTAGCGGTTTTGACTGCAGTCTACTGGTTCCAGACCCAGTCAGGAGTGGGCTTCTTTAGAGGCTTACCCATGGCTAAAGCGGCCTGTTCAGCAAGGCGTTCAAGGATAATCTTCTGTTCTACTGCTGCGACATTCTGTTTTGTAGCAACGACAGCGTCATTGTTTACACTTATGCTGTCAATACCTGCTCTAACGAGGAATTCTGCGAAGTCAGGATAGTTAGATGGCCCTTCACCACATATGCTAACAGTAGCTCCGTTTTCGTGGGCAATTTTGATTAAGTGCGCGATAATGCGCTTTACGGCGGGATCCCGTTCGTCAAAGTAACCCATTTGGCCTAGGCGCTCGCTGTCGCGGTCTATCATCAGAACGCCCTGGGTCATGTCGTTGGAGCCTATGCTGAATCCATCTACAAGCTTGCTAAATTCGTCCGCCATGATTGCTATTGAGGGTGTTTCTGCCATAAACCACACCTTGAAGTCGCGCCCGCGTTCAAGGCCTTCTTCCTTCATGATTTCAAGGACTTTCTTCGCTTCCCAGATGGTGCGAACCATTGGAAGCATAACCCAAACGTTCTTCAGCCCCCATTCCTTTCGGCATTTTTGAATTGCCTTGCATTCGAGCTTGAAAGCTTCAATATACCATTTGCTTATGTAGCGGCTACAGCCTCTCCAGCCCAACATGGGATTCTCTTCAACAATTTCGTACTTGGCGCCGCCTTTCAAGTTGCGGTACTCGTTGGTCTTAAAATCACTGAACCTTACAACAACTGGACGTGGCTCAACGCCTCTAGCCACTGTAGCAACACCTTCTGCGAACTTGTCGACGAGCTTCTGGCTTTGACCAGTTTCGATGAGATACATCGGGTGCTCTCCGACATAGTTGAGAAAAATAAATTCCGTGCGCATGAGGCCTATGCCTTGGAAGGGAAGATTCTTGTATTGATCTATCATCTCAGGTGCAGCCAAGTTCATGTAGATCTTCGTTGCGGTGACAGGGGCAGATTCTGTCATATTCATAATTATTCCTGCCGTAGCTGCGCCATTTTGAGTTACCGGCGGAGGTTGAACGGCTTGAGCTAGTATGCCTTCGTATATAACGCCGTTTCGAGAGTCGACTGTATACTGTTGCCCCGTCTTCATGACTTGAGTGGCGGTTTCTGTGCCTACGACACATGGAATATTGAGTTCGCGGCTAACAATGGCTGCATGCGACGTTGCGCCTCCTCTGTCGGTTACTATGGCACTGGCAAGCTTCATGAAGGGTACAAAGTCGGGGTCAGTCATGACTGTTACGAGAATGTCACCCTTTTTCATTTCGAGATTTGCTTCATCGCGGTTAAGAACAACTTTGGCCAAGCCAGTTCCATAGCCTTTTCTTCCAGCTGAGATTCCTCGAACGACTACTTTCAACTGTTCTCCACCTTTTCCTTCTTCAGATTTCTCTGACAACACAGCAGATTTGGAACTCCATACCGTTTCTGGCCGGGCTTGAACGATGAAAATGTTGCTTGGGAACGGTAAGTCTTGATCTATCGCCCACTCAATGTCCATGGCTTTTCCGTAATGACGTTCAATGTGTTTTGCCAAATCGGCTAGTTTCAAAACTTCTTCGTCGCTAACGCAGGGCGTTTTTTGTTTATCTTCAGGAACATCAAGGTGTACCGTGCTTCCAGTTTTGGAGTCACGCACGTACATCACGTTTTTCTTTGCGAACCGTCTTTCTTTGATTGTGGCAGAGTTTTTGTCAATTATGAAGTTGTCAGGATTGACGATTCCGGAAACCACTGTTTCGCCTAGCCCATAGTTGCCTTCGATCATAATTTCGCTATTGTCGCCTGTAACGGGATTAATAGTGAACATTACGCCAGCCGCCCTTGAGTTCACCATTTTCTGAACGCCAACACTGATGAAGACTTTTTCATGTTCAAAGCCTTTTTCGTTGCGGTAAAAAATTGCTCGCGGAGTAAACAGGCTAGACCAACATTTTCTGACCTTGTCCATGAGGTCATCACCACCATGTATATTCAGAAAAGTTTCTTGTTGACCAGCGAAGGATGCGTCGGGCAAGTCTTCAGCAGTTGCACTTGAGCGCACTGCTACAAACGTGTCTTTCAGTTTGAGCTTTTTGTTAAGTTCTTTGTAAGCAGCTCTGATGGTAGTTTCGATTTCTTTAGGGATTACAGTTTTTTCGATAAGTTCGCGAATTTTTTTAGAAGCTACGTCGTATTGTTTCGGGTCGTTTTTGTCAGTGATGACTTCATTAATGATCTTGTAGATTTTCTCTACGATGAGAGTTTCTTTAATGAACCTTTCATAAGAATAAGCGGTAACGGCGAAGCCTGGAGGAACAGGCAACCCTGCGTTGATCATTTCACCCAAGCTGGCGTTCTTGCCGCCAACAGAGGGAATATCAGTCACACGAAGATTTTCAAACCAACTAACAAGCTCTTTTTTGGGGTCACTCAATTGTATCTACCTCGCCTGCGTCATCCTTATCCTCGACTTCAGGTTCAATTTTGGATTCGAGTTTTTCGATGACTATTCTACAGGTGAGGGGAAGCTTTGCAAGCCCGCGTTTCAGAGATTCTTTCGCAGTTTCCATTGCAGCTGCCTTGACTCTGACGATTATGAGAGTTTGACCAGGCTCTATTCTCGCTGCCGTACCGATGGTTCTGCCGAATGATCTCCGCATGCCTTGTTGAAGGCGGTCAGCGTGAGCTCCGAAAATCATCTTGTTTTCTCGGAGAATGACATGTGGGAAAGGTAATACTTGCATATAGTAATCGTTAATGAGCTTATCCATCAAGACACGGTTCGTGGCAACTCGAGTAGCTTCCAACGCGCTATGACGAATTTGTTTCCTTTGGTTGGAGATTAATCTAGCCTCGTAGTCCCATTTTCCTTTAGTGTCACCCATTGTGAATTTGACGATCTTTGGTGGCGGGAAGCCTTTAACGTATTCTCTTCGCGTAAAAGCCTGTCCTTTGACTGGGCCGTAATTCTTTGCCTTCATGAGATAATCCCTTTTTAGGGTTACTTTCACGGTGTATTTAAACGATTTGCAACTCCTGTTGAGGAAGAAAACGACGTTCGTAAAGGTCCATAACATCCGGGCAAGTTATTTCAAAAGGACTCAGCGGGAGCTTATTGTGGCCTTTACTGTCCGTCATATTTTTCGACTTCGTCATTCACTATTTTCAGCTCGACGCCCACCTGTGTAAACATACCGATGGTGTCTTCGTCGGCATGATATCTTTTCTCACAAACGACACGCTTTATGCCTGCGTTTATTATCATCATTGCGCAAGTTCGGCAGGGCGTCATTTTACAATAGAGGGTTGAACCATTCAGTGAAATACCGAATCGTGCCGCTTGAATAATTGCATTCTGCTCAGCATGTAAAGTTCTTACGCAGTGTTGAGTGATTTTGTCGTCAAAGTTAATTACCTTGCGCATATCGTGTCCTATGTCATCGCAGTGTGGTAGACCTGCCGGCGCTCCAACGTAGCCAGTAGTCATAATACGTTTGTCTTTTACTATAACGCACCCTGCTTTGCCGCGATCGCAAGTGGCACGTTTAGAAACGGCTTCGCATAGATCCAAGAAGTATCTGTCCCAATCGGGTCTTGACTTGTCAACCATGTGATTTTATCCTGATGTAGATTTAGTGAATAATCAAAGATCAAATTAATAAACGTAAAGAAGCGACACATTCTGAGATTGTCGTCCAAGGTATCAACATTGCCACATATTGTTTTTTCATGTAAACTGTGAGTTCAAAAAATTAGATGGCAAACTAGTTTACTCGGGTTTCATAAAAACATTGATTTCTCGACCGATCTTATGACGTTCATCCACATCGACGAAGTTTGAAAGCTCTTTGAGCGGAAAATCTGCGGCAGCTTTCTTAAAGATGACCTGTTTAAATGGCTTTATTGGCAAGAAGCCAATGCTTTGGGCTATACTTTGGATATTCATGGTAACCGGTTTGCCCGACCTCGTTTTAACAAAGGGTGTAACAACAGCAAGATGAGCTCCGGGATGCATGACTTCATATGACTCGCTGAGGAAGTCTTCGAAAAGAGGCTCGAGATTTTCGATTATTTTTTGAGCGTATTGAGTTGTTGGTATTTCGCGCAGTGCGGGACCAAGATCAGGTTCGGTAGCAATACAATCGATGTCATTTCCGATCTTGCTTGACAACTTTCGCACATCACCTTGCAAAACTACGTAATCTGCGTCGGCAAGAGAATATTCATGTTTCAACCAATTCAGGTTACTTTTTGCGGATTCGATACACCAGCGATTAATGTCTACACCAACAACTTTTGCCCGCGCCAGTAGCGCTTCCATTAGTAATGTGCCTACTCCGCAGAAAGGATCTAGGAACACTTTGCCAGGAGTGCATCTTGTGAGGTTCACCATGATTTTAGCCACTCGTGGAGATATTCCAAAAATTTTTCGTTGTGCGGGCTTGTCCAAGTCGCGCTTTTGGAACTCGAATGGATTATGAACACCTATTGTGGTCCCAATGGCTGTTTCATATTTGCCCATGCAAAAAAGAATTTCACCGTGGTTTTCAAGGAGGCCTTGTTTCAAAACTTCCACAGGGGTTAGCTGGGGTTTTTCCCTATCCGCCGGAAATCCCATGAACCTGGCCTTTTTTTCTTGCTCTTTTAGTTCTTCTTTTAGCATACTACCCAAAAAACGTTGAGCGCGGGTTCCTATGCAGCGGAAAGCAGGGTCTGTCCAATAAACACTAACGCCGAAGGTTAGCTTTCCTGAAGAGGCCGGAGGAATTTTTTCTGCTAAAGCTCCTAAGGGCAACAGAGTCTTGAGATGTTTTTTTGCCTGTTTGTTTTCTTTTTGGAACCCAGAAGTTATGAGTTCTGTGGGAACGAACGATGCAACTTCAGCGATTTTGAGGGTCCCACCTAGTTCATCAATTATTGACTGTTCTATGGGAGTTTGCGTTTTAATCGTGAAAAAGGAACGGGAGAATTCCCAAATCTCTAATGGGCAATTTCGAGCATCGAAATACGAAATTAGCTCTGCGAGGGATAGCTTCCAGTTCTTGCCCGAGATGAAACAGTAAACGTTATGTTCAAATTGAGACATGTTCTCCAAACGTAAAGTTGAGTCGAAGCTTTTGACTCTAGCGGTCTTAAACCACAGTTATTGGAAAATATAGAGCCGGTAAATGGTTAAATTTATGCAAACACACTTAATTCAGGGAACATCATGAGCAGTACGACACAAAGAGTCGCAGGAGCTCTCTTCAGATCAGGTTGCATAAAGTTTGGAACATTTACTATTAAGTCGGGGGCGCAAAGTCCTTACTACATAGACATGGCACGTTTACTTGCTTCGCCAAATGATTTTTGCATAATAGCGGATATTGCCGCAGAAAAAATCAAGCAGATAATTAAGACTGATCATGTTGTCAAACTTGCATCCATCGAACTGAAAGGCGCTCTTATTGTACCATGCATCGCGAGCAGGTTAGAGTTGCCGTGTGTTATTGTTCGGAAAGAGACGAAAGTCTACGGAGTCACAGGCAGAGTCGCGGGTGCTGACGTAGAAAAAGGCGACGAAATATTGTTCTTCGATGATGTTGTTAGCGAAGGTCTCTCAAAAATAGAGGGTGTAAAACCTCTTCAAGAACTGGGGGCAATCGTGAAACATTTACTTGTTGTTGTGGACAGAGAGCAAGGAGGCAAAGAAAACCTTGAAAAGCTAGGCTTCAAAGTTCATGCTCTGGCTAGTATTTCAGAAGTTGTAAGGGAGCTTTTGCAGAATGGAAATATTTCAAAAGCACAATCAGAAGCTGTTCTTAATTATATAAACAAACAAATAGCGTAAAAACAAATATCGAAACAACAAGGAATTGTTAATCATACCACTTGACAATTTCTTTGGTAGCTTTCTTCGAATACCCGTTTTTGGCAAGTATCTTCTTTAATTTCTCTGATGTCATAACTGACATTTTCTATTCCAAAAACCCTGGGGTCATTTGGGTATTTAACGATTGATTCCTACATCGCAATATGTCCGAAATCATACTGATCAAAGCAGGATACGTCTATATGCCTGGCCGAAATTATGTTCAACAAAAGCTTGGTTGCAAGGAAGCCATATGATCACCCTAGAACAAGTTGTCGACGCTCTCATGAAACCAGACGCATACGAGGAACCTCCGGGACACGTCGAAATGGTGCAGACGCATATATCTTTCGTTTTTTTAACCAACAGTTTTGTATACAAGGTCAAAAAACCCGTTAACTTCGGATTCCTGGATTTTACCACACTCGAAAAAAGGCAATTCTTCTGTGAAAAAGAGCTCCAGCTCAACCGACGCCTCTGTGGTGATATGTACATCGAAGTCACCCCCATAAACAAAGCCAAAACAATAAAAATCAAGGGTGAGGGCAAAACAATCGAATGCGCACTTAAGATGAAGCGAATGCCTCAAGAGAAGATAATGACCAAACTTCTCGAAGAAAACAAAGTTGATGAAAAACTTGTTGATCGTTTAGCAAAACTCATAGTAGAATTTCACGCCAAAGCAGAAACAAGTAACGCAATCAGCGAAATCGGATCTCTTGGGACAGTTAAGTCGAATTGGAAAGAGAATTTTGATCAGACACATGCTTACATTGATGAGACAGTATCAAGCCAGGACTTTAACTTGATAAAAAGAAGAATAGAGTTGTTCATGAACAAACAAAAGTCACTGTTTGAGAAGCGAACGGCTGAGGGCAAAGTAAGAGATTGCCACGGGGACATACACTCGGGCAACATCTTTGTCACAGATCGAATTTACATATTCGACGCTATTGAATTCAATGAAAGATTCAGATACTCTGACGTTGCAGCTGACATGGCCTTTCTTGCCATGGATCTTGACTTCAGAGATAAATCAACACTTTCGGACTTTTTCGTCAAAAAATATGTTGAATACTCAGGCGATGAAGAGCTGGAAAAGCTACTGGATTTTTACAAGTGCTACCGAGCTTACGTACGGGGAAAAGTCTTAGGTTTCAAGCTAAAAGACGACGACGTATGCGAAAAAGAGAAAATGGAAGCTAAAAATGAAGCAAAGGCATATTTCAAGCTCGCCGTGGCCTATGCCGAAAAGCTCTAAATGCGAAATGTTGAACAGTTAGAATTGAGTAGTCACGTAGTCGGGAACGTTCACTGTGCCCATTAGAATAGGTTTTTGGTGACAGTCACTTCCTCCGGTCTTGATCAGTGAATGCATATTTGCGAATGTCAAGTAGTGTTTTGTCGTTTGTTCGTCACTTCGACTATGCCAACATTCCACGCCATCAATGAAGGGCATCATGAGCTCTTCCACGATAGCAGTTTGTTCAGAAAGAACTTTTGTAAGAGAGAACAGTGATGTGCCGTTTGGGTCGTTAGGATGAGCCAGGATTAGTTTGCCACCAGCGTCTCTCACTAATTTGGAGGCTTCTTGAAGGAGGATAGGGTATTTTGGGACGTCGCACTTAACGAGGTATTTGTCGAAAGCTTCCTGCCGCGATGTAACTATTTTCTTTTTTACTAAATAGTCTGCTATATGAGGCCTTCCCATTACGCCATCGACCGAAGATTCAATTTCGACAAAATCTTGCGTGGTTAATGCGGGAATGCTTTCTTTGCTGAATTCGAGGTTAATATTTTGAAGTATCTTAGCGGCTCTCTCTTCACGGTATTTGGCCATCAACTGAGTTTTTTTCTCTAGTGCAGAGTCGCAAGGGTTGAAGTTGTAGCCCAAGAAATCCAGCGAGGTAGGTTTGCCTTGACGATAGTGAGGGTGTGAGAAAGTTACGTTTAGCTCCACACCGGTAATGTAGCGTATTCCAGCAGCTCTAGCGAGTTTAATGGCTTCCCGTTGGCAGCTGATGGTATCGTGATCGGTTATGGACATGAAGGCTATGTTTCTGTTTTTAGCTTCTGTCAGCACTTCGGCTACAGGAAGTTTTCCGTCGGAACTTTTCGAGTGTATGTGCATGTCAATTATCATAGGTTATTGCCTGTTTACCGTCTTTCTAACCCTACGACTTGCCATGTGTCAGTTTCGTCTCTGCAGGTATCAACAGTCAAATGCATGACTTTTAGTTTGGGGATACGTTTTTTTAAGTCGTCAATGTCGACGGGTTCAAACTTGTTTTTGTTGGCAAGGTAGGCCTCAGGTGTTAATGCGTTAGATTCGTACTTTTCCTTTGTTCTTCTTGCAATTCGAGCAAGTGAAACCTCTTGTGGACAAGTTGTCTCCATAATGACGAAGGTTAAGTCATGTTTTGCCGCAATTTCAGCTGCTCTTCTTCGTAATTCTTGAGTTACAAAAGTTGCGTCTAAAATTAGACCACTCTTGGTCGCTGCTTCGTCAGCTCTTCGGAATACTTCGTCGTATACAGATAGGCGTTTGTTCATGTTACCCGCGACCTTGACGTCGAAGATGTCTTCGTTTTTGAGAACTTCTAGGCGTATCAAATCGCTACGAAGAATAGGATATCCTTTAAGTTTGGCAACGACCTCGGAGGTTTCTGTTTTGTAACTCGCGGGCAAGCCACAAGTAATAATCAGTGTTTTGGGATCAAGGTTTTTCTTTATGAATTCGACAAAAGGCTCCTTCAATTCAGGTCCTCTCAATCTCAGAGAAAACAGAATACGCATATTTAGATTTGCATTCGAAGAGAGAAGCTCCTTACTAACAAACCCTTTCACACGGTTTTTCAACTGGAAACGTTTAATTAAAAGCTTTATAAACTCTTAAAATTAAGAGTGAGAAAAATGGACCAATTCCAAGTTAAAGATAAATCCTTGGCACCACAAGGCAAACTTCAGATTGAATGGGCTGCGGCGCACATGCCTGTTCTTTGTCAAATCAAGAATCGATTCGCTAAAGAGAAACCGTTCAAGGGTTTAACTCTGGCCGCGTGCCTTCACGTTACAAAGGAAACCGCGGTATTGGCTGAAACTCTAGTTGCGGGAGGGGCCAACCTTGTTCTCTGTGGATCCAACCCACTTTCTACCCAAGATGACGTTGCTGCAGCATTGGCGGAGGAGGGCATCCACGTTTTTGCCTGGAGGGGACAGAACACTCAAGAATACTATAGTTGCATTGAGAAGGTACTGGATTACAAACCAAATATAACACTCGACGATGGAGCAGACGTTGTAGGGACCATACATAGCAAACACCCCGAGCTAATAAAAGACGTCAAGGGCGGCACAGAAGAAACAACTACTGGAGTAGTTAGGCTACGTGCCATGGAAAACGATGGAAGCCTCAAATACCCAATAATAGCCGTCAACGATGCTTACACAAAGTACCTCTTTGATAACCGCTATGGCACCGGTCAAAGCACAATTGATGGCATACTCAGAGCTACAAGTGTCCTTTTGGCCGGCAAAAACTTTGTTGTTTGTGGATATGGCTGGTGCAGCAGAGGTATAGCCATGCGGGCTTCAGGATTAGGCGCAAACGTTATTGTTACAGAGGTTGCTCCTACTAAGGCTCTCGAAGCTGCGATGAACGGCTTGAGGGTTATGCCATTATCCGAGGCTGCCCCGATTGGCGACATATTTGTAACAGCTACGGGCGATATTAGTGTCATACGTAAAGAACATTTGCAGAAAATGAAAGACGGCGCAATTATGGCTAATAGCGGCCATTTCAATGTTGAAATTAACATCACCGACTTGGATTCGTTGACAAAATCGAAGCGCGCTATTCGACCCAACATGGAAGAATATACACTCAAGGACGGCAGAAGACTCTACCTCCTTGCGGAAGGACGACTTGTGAACCTTGCAGCTGCGGAAGGGCACCCGTCAGAGGTAATGGATATGTCGTTTGCTGATCAAGCTTTGTGTGCGGAATCAATCTCTAAGAATCCTAAGATGCAGCCTAAAGTTTACGTTGTCCCCAAGGAAATTGATGAGACTGTGGCGGAACTCAAATTGAAGTCTATGGGCATAAAAATCGATAAATTGACTCC
>DATJPJ010000057.1:0-2997 GCA_035506455.1 Candidatus Nanoarchaeia archaeon | reverse complement strand
TTGGAAACTTGCCGGCGTCTCATCATTGGCATCGTTAGTTTTTGTTGCAATCGGACATCCGAACTCCGATATTTTGACTGTTGCAGCTTTCACCGCCGGTTTGAGCGGGCTTGCGACAGCCCTACAAATTCAAAGCAGAAGAAAAACAGAGAATCTAACAAATATGCCCACAACTACCGAAAACATTGCAAAGTTTGGTCTTGTCCTATCAGGAATTGTCAGTGTAACCGTTTTGATTGGCATGATTGTCTATACTGGCGTTAGAGCTTCACCTTATCTTTCATGGACCTTCTTAACGAGTACGAGTTGGAGCTGGACGCAAGCAGCTCAAGTTGTAGGCGGGAATGCTCCTTCAAGTTCAATGGGGGGTGTCATGGGAATGACGATAGGCTCGTTGTTTCTTGTCGGTTTCTGTGAGCTAATTGCTATTCCTCTAGGGTTGGGAGCAGCCATCTACCTTTCGGAGTATGCCTCTCAGAACATAGTAACGGGTATAGTTCGGTTTTTCATAGAGACTCTTGCTGGAATTCCGTCCGTTATTATTGCTCTTGTAGGCTTTGGTTTCTTCGTCGCGGGAACTATGCATTGGGGATTTTCCCTCTTTGCAGGCGGTCTATCGTTAGCCTTCATGATACTACCGTGGAATATTCGAATTGCGGAAGAGTCTATGAGATCAGTCCCTGGAACTTATAGGGAGGCAGCATACGCTTTGGGAGCGACACAGTGGCAAACGGTCAGAGGTGCTGTACTTTTTGCCGCCTTTCCTGGAATTATTACAGGAATTCTACTGGGGGTTGGAGCTGCCTTGGGAGAAACAATTGTGGTAGCCATGACCGCTGGCGAACCATCCCCAAATTTCGGCTTTGCATCCCATATTTTTTCTATTGGGCAAAACATACCGTCACTTCCGGTTTTCATTTGGAGAGCTCCGCTCGACATAAACGTGCGAGCTGGCAGTGCTTCAGCATCCACAAATGTAGTCTTCAATACTTACGGAATAGCGTTAGCGGGTGCTTTTGTACTCATAATAATTTACTTAGCAATTTGTGCACTGGCCCTCGTGGCAAGAAACGTGCTGAATAAGAAGATAAAGGGAGTTTAGAAAAGGGGAGAAAAATGGAAAAGCAAAAAACCAAGAAAAATGAAGTCATGCTATTGCGTCTAGCGGTTTGTTTAGTTTTGTTGTTGAGCGTTGGTACTTCAGCTCACAGAGTTTACGGCCAATCTGGTAACTCAACCCAAAATAATCAGTGGACAATTAACCTCGGGGCAGCAGGTCCCATTGGCTTCCCTAACAACACTTTTGCCCCCTTCAATCAAATCTCATTTACTGCAAATGTGAATTATGGCAGCGTGCCTTACGCTAACATGCTAGTCACATTCAAGATTCACGGACCCGGCGGTTCCAACAATCCGACAAACATAACTCGAATTGTCTCAACAGATGTAAGCGGAAACGCAGTGCTCTCAATCCATCTACCAATAGATACACCGAACAACGCATCGCCCGTCGGAACCTGGCAAGCTTCCGCGACAGTTCAAACAAACCAAGGCACAATAGGCAAAAGCATAACATTCACAACAAGCTGGCCTCTTACTTTATCATCCATTACTCTTTCAAACTCACAAGCAAAAAACCAGACCATTTTCCAACAAGGAAAGATCGTCAACCTCCAGATGCAGGTAACAAATAACATACAACAACTACAAACGGCAAACATAACAGTAAATGTGCAAGATGTAGCGCATAAACTAATCAACCAAACACAGATAAACAACGTGCAAATAGGCGCTAGCTCGACCAACCAAATCCAAACAACTTTTAAGATTCCAATCAATGCCTCAATAGGCGAAGCAATGGTAAATGCAACTATTTACTCTGGAACATATCAAAACACACAGATCCAAACCGGCGAAACGACGTATGCTTACTTCGCCGTAACTGTCGCTAACTCAATTATTCCGGCAAGCCTGGGAACTCTTTTCCCATGGCTGCTTCTAATAATTGGATTACTCTTTTTCATGCTCCTTCTATTACTTTACAGGAGACGTAACAAAGAAATGAAAGAACAAACTGAACAAAAACCGAAATTCGCACCCACAACACCTCCCCTCGCAACAGGAGCTGGGACGGCAGGTATTGGAATTGCGCAAACCTCAACGACTGAAAACCAACAAGAAAAAATAGAACCAATTCCGATTCCAACCCCAACGCCGCAAACCTCGCAACCACAACCTCGCATAGCCCAAACCAGGTACGTAAGCGCATCTACGACGTCAATGGAAATGAATAACCCTCAGCCAAGCCAAATCGATGCCACGGTTCTGTCATCTCAACCATGCAAAGAAGGGATAATTGAAGATGAATGTGCACAAAACCGAACACCGCAAGATTCAATGTCAGGGATAGAATCTTTGGTAAAGCGAATTCAATTCCTAAAAGCTGAAAAAGCAAAGATGACAGAAAGCCTAAACGAAATTGAAAAGATTGCAAAAGCCCAAGAAAAAGCTCTGGAAAACGAGATTCGAACATCAAGAGTTGAAATCGAGGAAATGAAGAGCAACTTCACGAAGTCTGATATCGATCAAAAAGCCAAATTGAACGAGCCACAGTTCACAAACCTACTAACAGCAACTTCAACTATTTCGTCTCGATCCGATTACGAACCGCAAATAATCTCGAGAATAGCTAAAACCTTCGAAGAAGAAGTCAAATTGATGGAAGAAGGATTCGAATATGTTACTGGAGTTGGCGACGCAAAAATCTTCAGAAGAAAGGAAGTATTCGCGTCAAAATCAGCCAAAAACGTCGAGGAAATGAGAAAACTCATCGAAGAAGGGTTTGAATACGTCACAGAAATCGATGGAACAAGAATTTTCCGAAAACAAGAGAAATTCTCTTTGCAAATGGCTCGAACTGTCGAAGAAGCCAGAATTCTTGCAGAAAAGGGCTTTGACTACATCGGAGAACTTGACGGAGCGAAAGTGTTCAAAAAA
>DATJPJ010000056.1:0-13620 GCA_035506455.1 Candidatus Nanoarchaeia archaeon | reverse complement strand
TTATATCGTATATACCCGTAAGGTTGAATGCTTCCATTACTCCCTCAGTCTTTCTGAGATTGTTCAAAACTTCACGTTCCGCACCGATTTCCGTGTTCAGTAATACATATGCCATTGGCAAATTTCTAACCTCGAATTCGTATCTTAATTCTGGTTGGATTCAGAGGCGATTGAAAGCAGCGAAATCATGAGAAACAAAAAAGGAATATTGCTCGTCAAAACCTCTTAATCCAACCCTAAAAATCCTAATGCATTCAGCGACTAAATTAAACATTGATTCTGCCATTAACACTTTGAAAACATACACATCCAGCTTGGTGTTACTTGCAATCAGCTTCCTGCCGAGCATCCGAATGCACATGTTTCTATGCGTTTTGGAATAAATTTAAAACAATGTGACTGTATGTCATCAGCCACATTTGGTGATCTTTTGATCCAAGGTCCGCATGTACGAAGTTAGGCTTTCGATACATTGAACATCGCGTCCAATCATTGCCCGTAAGGTATACCAAAAAGTTAGGTCTAACTTAATTCTTTCACGTTCCAACCCCTGTTTAAGTTTCGCCGTGATTTCTCTTCCGCGTCTGTCAAAATCCAAGAGCAAGATTACCCGTTTCGGTTGTTCTTTCTCGATTTTCTGAAGAAGGAGATTGAAAGACTTGCCTCCTGTTTTAGCTAGCAAAACTCTTCCCGAAACACCCAAGCACCTCAATGCGTCGAGGTCTTTTTGACCTTCAACTACAATAAGAGCTCCTTGAGCGGAGTCCTCTGCTAGCTGAGTTATCGTGCGGAAAACTTTTTCTTGTTTTTCTCTGTGGCGAGTAGACACCGTAGCTACCTTGTTACTTTGACTTTTCGTATTGCTTCCAGACAGTCTTGAGCTTCTTTGTTAGTGTCGAAGTATCGCCTTACGGGCTCGAGCATTCTACCGAGCTCTTCGGCTACGCCGTTCTTGAGGTCCATCGGGTGAAGTTTACCTTCACTGTATGCGGTGCAAAGGTCAGTGAAGCTTTCATATTGAATGCTTCCGCCGAACTTGGCTGGACGTTCAATAGTTAACACGGGTTTTTCCCGGAAAATAATGTACTTACAAAGGTCTATTATAGGATTGAGCGCTACAGTTTTCTCGGGGCAAAAAGCTTTTGCCATTTTCTGCTTTATTTCTGAAGGCGAATCGTAGATGAATATGCAAGTTTCGGGCTTGCTTTTGCTCATCTTGCAGCTGGCAACGGCATCTTTCTCCATGCCCTCGGGAATGGGCCAAATCTTTGGTTTTTCTAATCCTTGAAGAAGGTGGTGGTGAACACAAACTGGTTTCCAATAGCCGAGGCGCTCACCGACTTCTCTAGCCACCACGTTAGCTTTGCGTTGGTCCATGCCGAGCTGGCAGATCTTAACTTGGAGATGGAATATGTCGGCAACTTGCATTGGTGTGTAAAGGAAGTCGCTAACGTAATGTGCCTCTGTTTCCTGCCTCCCGGCGATTTCAAGTGTGCGGGTGGTTCGCGCTATAGTAAGGTTCTTGGCGATTTTGACTGTTTTGCTCCAGTAGTCTATAT
The DNA here is from genome assembly GCA_035506455.1 of Candidatus Nanoarchaeia archaeon. Taxonomy (GTDB): domain Archaea; phylum Thermoproteota; class Bathyarchaeia; order Bathyarchaeales; family Bathycorpusculaceae; genus JADGNF01. The sequence goes on along the minus strand of DATJPJ010000056.1, from coordinate 12,061 downwards.
CGTCGTAAAGTAGATCTGAGTAAACAAATTCAACTTTGTCTGCAGGCACGCCTAAAGATATCCAGCTATGGCGGAACAAGTCAGCAGCTTTTCTGATGAGCGCTAAATCTCCGCCTAATTTATTGTTCAACCATGCGTGCCAAGTGGATAGATAAGCTTTGAAATGAATTCCAGCCTCGACGAAATCCTTCATTTTGTAGGCGCAGATGACACCTGTACCTAAGTGCACTAGCCCAGAGGGCTCGAACCCGTTATAGGCAATTGGATGTTCTTCTGTTTCCAGAAGTTTTCTGAGGTCTTCGGGGGTGATGACTTCTTCTGTGGGAGGTCTGCAAATAAGTTCAATTCGCTTTTCTATGTCCAAGGTGTTCAGCCAGCATTTTGCTACCTTTTATTGCATAAGCTTCCCTTAAGAGTTTAGCTCCTAGGCAAGGAGGGCTTTGGGGATTTTCGCTTAGTGAACCGTACTGCATATTTTTGCTCGTCAATGGTTTTAGTTTTGTTGTCGATGAGACCGTGTTCAATTGCTTCCGAGACGACTTCGGTAAAAGAGACGGGCTGAGGGTTCAGGTACTTCTTTTTGGTCAAAATAATCCAGATTTCATGGAACTTTTCCTTGTTGCAACAAAAAAACCTGTCGAGCTGGGCAGCATTCTTGGGTTCAAAAGAAATAGTTGATTTTTCGGTTTTTGCCAAATTTCTCACGAGCTATTTGTTTACGGGCTGATTGTCTCCCACGTAACCTAACACTATAGCTTCACAGCAGAGCGATGCGCTCCTCTAAGCCAAGCTCTCTCAGCGTGGGACTTTACGCCCGCACCCACTGTGTCCCATGATTGGGTAAGGCTTAACTGTCACGGGTTGGCAAGTTTTGTGGTTCTTGCTGCCTCTATTAAGTCCGTCGTCATGGATTTACCAGTGGGATAACAAACTAGGCAAAGTTGCACAGTTAAGCATTACTGTCGCGTCATTGACTAACGTTTATCGAGGTACAACACGAATTTTTTTGACATCTTTTGGCAACTGGCTATTGTTGGTACAAAGAAGATTTGAGAACAAGGAAGATGTGAAAGCGTTTATGCAGAAAACGTGTTGTCTTGGATTGACAAATTAGTCTTTCTTGGTATTTGGAGGGGCCGGGGCTGGGATTTGAACCCAGGCGTAAGGCTCCACAGGCCTCTAGGCTACCAAGCTACCTCACCCCGGCCACTTTTCCATGCTTTCCTGCACCTAGGTCGTTTTTCCGTGTTTTCGGTCGCTGCTTGGGCTTCTTAACATCAGCATCGTTCTCCCTTATTTCCGTTTCCGAGTAAGCTGGCCGCCTGGTATGATTTAAAGGACTTTTATTATTCATTCGCTTTCTGCAAAATACCAGTCAGTTCCCAATGTTTGCGGTTTTTTCTAAGCTCACTTTCGCAATTGCAAAGTCGTCAACAGACCATACGTACAAGTCTTCACTAAAGTATAATGATTCTGGATTTTGAACACTGTTAAAGTTCAAGTCCAAAGGTGTCGTTTTGACCTCCACATATTGCTTTTTGTAGAGTATTATTTCGTTTTCTGCAAGATTAGGGGTTTGATAGACGGAAAGTTCGTTGAACAATCCTTTAAAATGTCTTCCTTTTAACGCAACAAAATCAGGTGAAAGCTTCGAATAAGGAGTAAAACCGTTTTGTCTGATCATCTTAGGGAAATGAAAGGGATTTATGAGCAAAGTGTCGGGGTAGTTACCTCCTGGTTTAATGTATTCAATTGCTGGTTGCAAGGCATCATAAGTCAAGATATTGGTTCGTGCCCCAAACGTTTTTGCGCCATTTGAAAGAATTTGAATTACAGTTTTGTTTTCTTCAATTGAAACTGTTTTAGCGATGTTTACTATAGTATTGCGAGTTTGATCCGTGCTGTAAAGTGTTTGATATTTATTATCAAACTTGAGGCGAATTGGGGAGGGAGTAACCATTTCTGAAACTATAGGCGCCAAAGTGACAGTGGTCGTATTACCGTTAACTCTGGTTTCGTCGCGTCCAATTTTTTTCCATATTTTAAGCTCGCCACAATCAAAAAGTGTTATGTCGTTAACATAAAAGCTGAAATCGCGTTCATTCAGAATTTCCTTTTTGATATTCTCTATTGTATTCTTGAGCCATTTTTCAAATTCCAACAGCTCGGACCCTCCTGGAGTATTCTCGCTTATTCGTTTAAAAAATCTTGCTATCGATGCCTATCCTAAAAGAGGAAATTATCAAGAGAATTAATTATGCTAAGGGATAATCCAGAAAATGCTTTCGCTTTAAGATTGAAGGTTTTTTATTTAGTTGGCTTTTCATCCAGCTTTTCTTTAAACAGAAGAACAGCGTCAGCTGGTTTCTTTGCTTCAACTGTAACGATTCCGTAAAGTTCTGCCATCTTGATCGCTGTTTCTGTGAGTTTAGGAATCGCAATCAAGTAAGCTTTGCTTGGAGAGATGTCGAATGTTTTCGCGAAAAGAGCGAATACTGGTTGCTCTGTCACTGGCCCTTCAGTCGACATAGTCAAATCAACGACTATTACGCTGTTGGACTTGGTGTTAGAAGCTGAAATACTGAAAGGATGCTTAGCACCTGATTTACCTTTTAAGAAAGAAGGGCTTTCAACTTTAAGTCCCATATTGACAAGGAGGTCATGAATAGGTGCAACTATTAAGGCCGTGGCTGACAATTTGTTTTTGGCTGATTCGCTTAGAGAGTAAGAATAAACATCTTCTACTATTGCATCTCCATATGTTGTCACATTGCGACATCTGGGGCAGTATTGCTGTATTAGGGGTACATCGAAGCTGTTGCCGCATTCTCTGCAATCAAACCAAACTCCTGCCTTCCGGTAGTCAACGTTTAGCTGCTTAAGTTCCTCATTGCATTTTGGGCAGAAAAGCACTGTGCCTCTACTGAATTTGTCTTCTCTGTCCATGTATCCACATTTGATGTGACCTATTAGGCTAGTTTTTTTGATATCAATGCTTTTGCATTTAGGGCAACAATAGCGAGAAGATATTCCTGATGCGCCACAACTCGGGCAATGAATAACTTTGTCGAATAGTTTTTGTTCCAAGATTTTGTCTTGAACGAGTTTTTGCAGCTGATCGTCGACTTTTTTTGGTTGAGCGAGTTTTGTGTCATCTATGATGTAGTGGTATCCAGTTTGCGGGTCAAAAACGGGTTCCAGTTTGGTTATTTCGCCAGATGTAAATTTTCCAATTAAGGCTTTCGCTGCTTCTTCTTCATCGGAATTTGAGGTTTTTTTGTTCGCATTTTGCATTCTAATTCTTGCCTTGTCGCGGTGTTGGATGGTTCATGTTAAGGTAGCATTTAATCTTAACTGTGCTCAAATTCATCCGATTAGTGTGATTTGTATCCGCAGCTGCTTCTTTGATTTGAGATCGAACTTGGATGGCGTCGAACATTTTAACTAATGCAGAATCTGAGTTTGCTTTGGCGTGTCTGGCAGTTTCCTTATGTTTGCAATCGAGCCTCGTCGATTTCTGCCCTTAGCTCAGTTATCCGTGTCTCTACAAACATGTCGATTTTCTCGTCGGTGCATTTCTTCTCTTTTGATTGCTTCCTTAATTGATACCTAACTGCTGCAAGTATAGTCTCAACGTCGTATTTGAGCAAATCACTATAAGCAGAATTGTTTTCCTTCGCGGTAATGTTCTGAAGCGTAGGGTGCCACTTTACGATTACTTGGCAGATTCCAGGCTTGGTTTTGAGTGTCTTTGTAAATTGTTTTGTGCCATTCGGTTCGGGCGATCGAACATTAATTATAACTACGTTAAATTGAGACTTATCTGTCTTTTTTATCCCAATTTTGGCGGAGTCCGCAGTCTCAACATAGTATCCTTCTAATCGAAGCTTAGTTTGGAGAACTTTTCGGATTTGATTATCGTCGTCAACTATGAGGATTCTACCCGGTTTTTCCATACTAATTCACTCGCTGCATCACCTAAATCTCACGCGAACTGCATGAGGGCAGTTTGCTAAGTCCACATGGATATTAGTATCAAACAATGCAACTAAGAATAAAGCGCTTATGAACCCAAAATACATAGTCCACTAGATAAATGGCGAAAAAACTTGATATCAAACAACTAGTATGAGGTTAATCTCTTTGGATAAATTAAAAACGCTAATCTAATTAAGGTGTGGTTCGCACAAGTGATTTTAGCATTTGGTCTTTCCTTCGCCACCGGAGTTGAATGTGCACTCGTTGGATGTAGCCCTTCTTCTCCAGGGATTGCAAACTTCGATAGACTGAAGAATATTCCTTTGATTTGTATTTCACAAGTCTTCCAAAAAGCATTTCGGCAATTTCTCTTGCGGTCATTTCAGGTTTTATCTCGAGGAGTTCCAGTATTCTTTTTTGGTTCTTGGAAAGACCTTTTGCCAAATCTGGCACCGGCATTTTAAATATTGCTATAATACTCAACGGCAGTGTCGAATATAACTGAAACTCTGACTGGCAGAACATATCAGTGGATGAAATGCACAAGTCTTCAAAATAGAAATCCGGATTGCTAACCGCTAGTGTTAACATCGAAACAGTAACATGCGTGAGCATCCTAAACAGGAATCGCCGAGGTCAAAAAATTCTTGGATTCTTACCTCGTTTTTTTCTTGCAATAGGGGCAAATATTGTAGTCTGCTCGTACAGTTTGCTTGCAGTGGCGACAAGTCACAGTGTTGGTAGATTGCGAGCTGACCGTGTTTTGTTGGCCATATGTTGGCACAGTGGATCTTCGTGGCATTTGAGCGTTAACAGCGGAATAAGTGCTGGAATTGGAGGAGGGACGAGGCATTGATGTCGCGTAGGGTCTTGGTGTTTGTGTTCCCCGATTTGTTGGACGACCGTAGCTCGCGAATTGATCGTATCGGGACGCGATCCCAGCTGGCTTGTTATAGGGTGAGTTTGATGATGGAGGAGGTGGAGCTCGGGGGTAATAGGGTGTTTGGGGCTGGACGACTGGTTGTTCTGCAATTACTGTTTCGGGTTTGCTCCGTCTCATGTAAACAAAGGTTACCGGTACGATAACGGCAACCGCTACAACCAGGCCAACTGCGATTGTATTTATTCCAGTCCAAAAGCCTGCGCCTGTTGTTCCGGTGGTGGAGCCGTTAGAGCCTGATGGACCTGAAGTTACGGTGAACGTTTGTGATGCGTATACTCCTTGTGAGTTCGATGCCGAAACTGAGTAGAATCCGTTGCTTTCCATCGGTACCCAGAAGGCTACGTTAAAATTTCCGGAAGAGTCGGCTGTTGTTGCGGCGACGTAAGTTGTGGCGAAGTTAATTGTGATGAAGCTGTCGGCGCCAAATCCTGATCCTTTGATGGTGATGGACTTGCCGACGTTTCCTTGGGTGGCGCTAAGCGTTATTGAAGCGGTGCCGGTGGGTGCGTTCGTTTCGGTGCTTGTCGTTGTTCCGGTGTTTGTTCCAGTGGTCGGGTTGGTTCCTGTGTTCGAAGTTGGAGAACCTTTTGCGGTGACTGTGAACGTTGCAGTGGCTATGCTTCCTGAAGATGTTGTTGCGGTGACGGTGTAGACTCCTTGCGATACTGATGGCACCACAAAGATTCCATCTATGCGTCCGAACATTTCTGGGTGGGCAGTCGCAACTTGTTGTTGGTTGAAACTAATAGTTACTGCTCCGCCCGAAAAACCTAGTCCGTACACTCCGACAGGTGTTCCTGGGGGACCTGCCACAGGGGTTAGTGTAATGACTAGTTGATTGTCCTGTGCTATTGCGGTTGGTGATATTGTTGCTAATGCTATTAGGAAAGTGAAAGAAAACAATGTTAAAGCAGACAAGAATGTGCGTCTTCTTGTGCTCAAAGAACCCTTCATTTGCATTATCCCCTTCGTTGGTAAGTTGTCATTTCTGCGAATATAAGACTTTTGTGAAAACATAGCTTATTTGAGTTTATAGAAAAACAAGTAGAAAGACTATGGGTTACTTGAGTAGGTCCTGAAGTGTTTTGTGGCATTTGCTACATTCGAACATTGCGTTGCCGCACGAGGGACAAAACATTTGCTTTTCACGTAAGTTTTTAATTATTGCTTCGATTCTTGCTTTGTTTAGTGCTATTTTTGGGTCAGGCAAAGGCTTGGATGTTGTTAATGATTCAGTCATGTTTTCCGCTGGGTCTGACTGCGCGACCACTTCGCGGTAGATTTGAGCGATGCTAACTTTGCCCTCTCGCAGTTTCTGCTTGTCTTCCTCGCTTGCATCTTCAATGATCCTTTTGCCTCGTTCCAGAGTTCTTGGCGACAATCCGACCCTTTTTGCTACAACTTCGACAGTTTTACCCTTGGGTTCTGGCTTAGCGTCTTCTGGCGCTATCCCCAGTTGGATGTCTCGTCCGTTTTTTCCTCCGCGAACTTGTCGGTTTTTGGCAATTGCTTTCTCAATTTCCATCAAAGGTACGGCAAGCTCGACGAGTTGAAAGTTGTTGAGGTGGCGACGTCTTATGTTGGCTTCAATTACAAATTTTTTCTCGAGTAATTTGTCGTCGAACTTGCGTACCTCAAAGTCGGGTTCGATGCATAGTTCTGTGCAAGCGCGGTATCTGTGGTGACCGTCTAAAACTTCAAGATCTTCGTTGACGACGATTGCATAGTGTTGACCTTCAGTCTTTATGGAGGCTTTGAGCTCAGAAAATTCTTCTTCTGACATTTTAGGGAGCATTCTTTCGTATTCCAAGTTGATTCGCAAGCTCATGGTATTCTCTTTTGCGTTATCCCTTATTTAAAACCACGGCTAAAACCGCTTTTTTAGTATGGCGTGTTTTGAAAGGGTTGTTTGCGATAGTTTTCTGCGTTTTTTGTTTGTTCCTTTCAGAAAAGTTATTACAACAGACTCTTACATAATTCGGCCAAGGAAGGATAAACATAAACAACGTCCAAGGCAAAAAAGCTGTCACTATAGGTCTTATTCAAACCGCTGTATCAGGAGATGTGGCAGCTAACATGCAAAAGACGGCATTAAGAGTTGAAGAAGCCGCGAAGAAAGGTGCCCAGATAATTTGCCTCCAAGAACTCTACCGAACAAAGTATTTTCCACAGGAAGAAAAACAAGATGTCACCAGTTTGGCTGAAACGATTCCTGGTGAGTCTACTGATTTGTTTTGCGGTTTAGCCAAGAAACATGGCATTGTTATCATTGTTCCTTTGTTCGAAAAGGGTTCAGATGGCAAGTTTTACAACTCTGCAGTTACGATTGATGCAGATGGAGAAATATTGGGTACATACCGAAAAGCACACGTTCCCGATGACCCATTCTTTTACGAGAAGAATTACTTTGAAGCTGGAAATTCGGGTTACCAGACTTACAAAACTCGATATGGCTGTGTAGGCGTTCTCATATGTTATGATCAATGGTTTCCGGAACCTGCCAGAATTAATACGTTGAATGGGGCTCAAATCATTTTTTACCCTACAGCTATAGGCTACATCAAAGGTCACAAGAGCGAAGACGGCGATTGGCACGAAGCATGGAAAACTGTTCAGCGAGCTCATGCCATCGAAAACGGGGTTCATGTTGCCGCTGTTAATCGTGTAGGTGAAGAAGGGCACCTGAACTTCTGGGGCGGGTCCTTCATTTGCGACTCTTTCGGCACAGTCCTAGCTGAGGCAAGCATCGCCAAAGAAGGCAACATTGTCGTTAAGGTGGATTTTAGCAAGAATCAAAGAGTTCGTGAAGGCTGGGGGTTTCTCAAGAATAGACGCCCCGAAACATACAGTCGGCTCTCGAAATAAGACACCTGAGGAATGTTGATGAAAGAAATCCAGCAGTCAGGTCACCGCACACCGCAGGAACTCGGCTTTCATATGCCTGCTGAATGGGAAAGACACTCTCGCCTCTGGCTGTCATGGCCGTATGATACCACGACGTTTCCGCAGGGGGTGGCAAAAGCGGAAGAAACTTATGTTCAAATCATAACCTTGGTCCACTTTGGAGAAGATGTAAACCTTTTTGTCAAAAATCAACGAATGGAAGAGAAGGCAACTTGCCTGCTTAAAGAAAACGGTGTGGACCTGAGAAAGATCCATTTTTTCAGGTTCAACTATGCTGACGTTTGGTTTAGGGATTATGGACCAACTTTTGTGAGAAACCAAAGTCAACAGCTGGGCATGGTGCATTGGGTTTTTAATTCATGGGGAAACAAGTACAGTGGGCTGCTTAGGGATGGCAAGATTCCTCAACTCATCCAAAAGAAGATGCAGTTAACTTCTTTCGAGCCGGGTATAGTCTTAGAGGGGGGGTCGATAGATGTTAATGGCGAGGGTACCGTGCTGACTACTGAACAATGTTTGCTGAATAAGAACCGTAATCCAGCGCTTGGTAGGAGCGAAATTGAAAATTATCTGAAAGGCTATCTGGGCGCCAGCAACGTTATCTGGCTCAAGAACGGAATCGCAGGTGATGACACTGATGGTCATATTGATGACCTCGCGCGTTTTGTTAATTCTTCCACTGTGGCCTGTGTATGTGAAGATGATAAAACTGACGAGAATTTTGCGGTTTTGAAGGAAAATTTTGAGATTCTAAAAACGGCGAAGGATCAGAACGGCAGATGTTTGAACATTGTAAAATTGCCCACTCCGGGGTATGTGGGCGAGTTTGGAAAAAGACTTCCTGCAAGCTATGCAAACTTTTACATAAGTAATGATGTTGTGTTGGTTCCTGTTTTTAGGCACAAAAATGATCATGTTGCATTAGCCACGATCCAAGGTCTTTTCCAAAAGCGAAAGGTTGTGGGGATCGACTGCGTCGATTTCGTCTATGGCTTAGGAACGATTCACTGTGTCACTCAGCAACAACCTGCGGCTGAATCTCTTTCACAGGATTTTGTTTATCGGTGAGTTTGTTTTAGTTTGCTTGGTAAGTAGAAAGAGAGCTTTGTGTTTTGCTTGTTTTAGATGGATGAGCTATGTCTCATGGTAGATTGCTAGATTGTTGTTGTTTTTAAAAAAAAGGCTGAGACTGCGATATTGTAACTTGTATCTTGGCTTCAGATCTGAAAGTCATAAGTCTCTTAAATTTAAAAGTCGACTTCTTGGAGGAGGCTGTTTCATGTCGGAAAATGTTCAAGGAGAAAAAAAAGCAGTTGACGAGAAATCCTCCGCCAGCGAAGATAGCAAGTTTGCGATTTACCTTAAAGGAATTCAAACTCCTGTGGTTGTTATTGATTCCAACTTTGCGGTTACCTACATGAATCAGTTTGGCAGGAAACTGCTTGGCATGAAAAAAGATGCTGTTTACGGACGGAAGTGCTATGATCTTTTCAAGACCGATGATTGTCACACGGAAAAGTGCGCCTGTGGCCGATCGTTCAGAACCAAAAACTCAGAAACCTCGCAGACTACTGCCAGATTTAACGGGGGAGCGCTGCCTATTCAGTACACCTGTTCTCCTTTGTATGATGACGAAAGAACCAAAGTTATAGGAGCAATTGAAGTAATAACGGACATAACTGCACTCAAGCAAACCATGACCGACATGGAAGAAATAATTAAGTCGGCGACGGTGGCATCAGAAAACGTTGAATTGTTGTCCAAGCAAGTTTTGGACTCTTCCAAGACTGTTTCAGGGCTTGGAGTAGCAGCTGCCCGTGAAATCGAGAAGTTGCATGGTAACTTACAACAGCTTCAGACTTCCAGTCAAAACGTTTCTAGCGGCGCCCAGAACCTTGCTGGTCTAACACAGACGACAGCGAACACTGTTGAAAACTTAATGGACCTCATGCGGGCGGTTAACACGAACACCGATGAAGTAAATTCTCTTGTTAACGACTCAAGTAAACTCGCATCAAAAGTTGAGGAAAACGGAAAGATGACGCTGAATTCTTTTGGTAGCATCAAGGATTCAATCATGAAAGCCGACAAAACAATAATCGAAGTCAATTCCTCGGTTCAGAATGTGGCAGATCTCGCAGGTGACATCTCAGAAATTGCGGGCCAAGTAAACATGCTGGCCTTAAACGCTGCGATAGAGGCAGCTCGAGCGGGAACGGCGGGAAGAGGATTTGCCGTCGTTGCGGATGCGGTGAAGCAGTTGGCGGGGCGCACAAAAAGCAGTGCCGAAACTGCTGTCAAGACCATTGATGAAATTACGAAGTCGGGAAACAAGGCAGTTCAAATAACAGAGAATGCCTCCAGAGAGGCAACGGATGGAAGTGCTGTTGTTTCGGAGTCTGTACGGGGCTCGCAGCAAGTCGCAAATTCTATGGGCAGCATCTTGAGCATTACGAATAGGCTTAGGGAAAACGTTGTGAAAAGCGTAAAGTCATTGGAAGAAGTGAACGAGGCTATTCAGCAGGTGGCTTCTGTCTCAGAAGAGTCAGCTGCTGCAGCGGAAGAGTCAACGTCCACGGTTGAACAGCAAACTACTGGTGCAAGAGAAGTCGCTGCGCTTTCCAAGCAAGTCGAGGAGCAGAGTTTGAAGGCTATTGAGTTTGCTGAGAAAATTGCTGATGAAGTGAAGGTGTTAAAGGAGCATCTGGCAAGGGCGCAAGCGAAGAAGACTTAGACGTTTATCTGATGTTTTTTCCAACCCATTATTTCTTTTGGGTATCTACAAATGCAGTTTTAATGCGCGTTAATTGCGTTTTTGAAAACTATCTGGTTAAATATGACGCCTGTTCTTGTTAACAGCGGTTTTGGTTTGGGTCTCAAAAGTGAAGTTCTAACGTTTTTCTTCGGTATGTTAGTTATCTTTGTGACTTTTGGGGATAGTCGTTTTCATTTACCAACTGGAGCCGCTATTGGAAATCTGGACTCTATTCTTGGGCAGGGGCTTTGGCCGGTGTTGGATGTGGTTTACCCGCTGGCGACGATTGTTGTTTTCTTACTGTACGGGCGGTCTAAAAAAGGGAAACTTCGAGTTAATTCGCGCACCGTCTTGTTGTTTCTTTCGTTTCTTGCAGTGTTGACTCTCATCATAGTTGATGACTTAACGGAGGGAGTTGGATTCACTATTCATTTGCCAGATTTGTACTGGAATATTGTTTCGTGGGTTTATCCGTTGTATTCTGCCGTTGCGTTTTTCCTTTTTGGGAGAGAGCATGAGAAATAGGTTCGGATGGTCTGGTTGTTAGTTGGCAGATGCCTTCGTAGGGTAGGTGAATTTGATTGTTGTGGTTGTAGCGTTGCAGTCACAACATTATTTATAGTTACTTAGCCAAGTGTGAGTTGCGGAACGGGAGCAGCCAAGGAAAACTCCTTACCTCGGCGGGTCTCCGTTAAACGGGATACGAGCACTCAACATTCCCTCTCTCCAAAGTTTTTCCTCCTGCTCGCACCGATAACGTGGTGATCCGCCAAGGCAAAACTTTTGTTTCCTCAAAATTTTTGCTTTCTAAAATCTAAATTGCCTTAATCATTGCCCATCTTGTTTTCAAAATTTCTTGTGTGATTTGGTTAAGTTGTTTCTGTTTTTTTCTCGTTCGGACCGGTTGGTTTTAGTTGCTTAGTCAAAGCCAACAGAAAACTGTCGATGCGTTCTCTGGTTCGTCCGAAATCAACAATGCTTGTTATGGTTGTTACAGGGGTTTCAGCAGAAACTGTGACTCGCGTGGTTTTTTCGCTCTGAGCGCTCGCGGCTATTGTGAGGTCTGATGCATAGGCCATGAAGTTAGGTTTTGATTTAGCTGTGAGTCGATGGGCGGCGTCATCGGATTTCTCGATTGTCCATCCCAAGCCAGTTGTGGCTTTGTTTATGGCTTCCCAAACTGTGTTTATGGGAAAGTCAACGTCTATTATTTCTTTTTCTCTGCGCAAGTATGCCATGTTCTGCACTTGAATGCATAGAGTAAGTTGTGTCTAAAAAGTTCACCTGTGTTGTGTGAAAATGGGGGGTTAGCTGTGGTTTAGCTTCGGCTGCGTCTAATTAGATAAGCTGTGGCTGTGATGATTGCGATTGCTGCGGCTATGGTTGCCCAGAGCCACCAGTTCATTGCGATGGATACGGGTTGGTTGGTTTCTGCGGTCGGTGGTAGTGCGCTTGTGCTGATGGACATCTCGTCTATGGTG
>DATJPJ010000055.1:0-3796 GCA_035506455.1 Candidatus Nanoarchaeia archaeon | reverse complement strand
GGAGCGACAGCAGTGTGAAGGCCAGATTAAAGGTCTTGCCAGACGAGCTGAGAGGAGGTGCATGGCCGTCGCCAGTTCGTGCCGTGAGGTGTCCTGTTAAGTCAGGCAACGATCGAGACCCGCGTCCTCTGTTGCTACCAGCCCTGTGCTGGGCACACTGAGGAGACCGCCGCTGATAAAGCGGAGGAAGGAGCGGGCCACGGCAGGTCAGTATGCCCCGAATCTCCCGGGCCACACGCGAGCTGCAATGGCAAGTACAATGGGTTCCGACCTTGAAAAGGGGAGGCAATCTCGAAAGCTTGCCGTAGTTGGGATCGAGGGCTGTAACCCGCCCTCGTGAACATGGAATCCCTAGTAATCGCGTGTCATCAGCGCGCGGTGAATACGTCCCTGCTCCTTGCACACACCGCCCGTCGTTCCACCCGAGCGACTTTTGGGTGAGGCGTCGTCATCATGGCGGCGTCGAATCTAAGTTTCGTGAGGGGGGAAAAGTCGTAACAAGGTGGCCGTAGGGGAACCTGCGGCCGGATCACCTCCTAAGAAAATATCAAGAAGCGAACTTCGGTTTGCTTTTTGCTGGAGGAGCAAGGGGAAATAGCCACACCTGGAGTACCAGGGAAACGTCAAAGCCCAATCACATGTGAATCAATGAGCAAAAATACTTGTTTTTGAGGTCAGATAGTTTAAGAAATGTTATTGTTGTCAAGTTCGGGGTTAGGTTAGCAGAATTTCATTTGAGTAATTATTCTAATTTTAATTCTGGTTGAAACATCCAAATTGCAATAAGAGAAGTTTTGCTAGAGACCATTTTATATTCTTGTTGACGAGTGGCGAAATGATGTTTTTATGCGTAACACTTAAGCTGAGGTTTTGTATCTTACATGTTACCGAGGTTTGATGTCTCATTAGTCCCAAAAAGCGTGCGCCCAGAAATGCGAAAAATAGAGGTCGCAAAGATCTTGTTTATCCAGTTGAGCTAGGAGAAGAATACGAAGTTGATGTTACCGACTTGAGCCCTCGGGGCGAAGGCATTGCCAAGGTCAGAGGCTACTCAATTTTTGTCATGGGACCGAAGGTCGGTGAGCACGTGAAGGTTCGCATTACTCATCTGGACCCTGTGTGCGCCGACGCCGAATTAGTCACTTAGGGACCTCGGTCTATCGGACAGTTTAACTTATTACGGGAAATGTTGCGACGAAGCAATCCTTTCTTAACGTTGAACATTCGCATAGTGAAACATAATGCGCATGCAGATCGCTTGTTAGAATTCAGATTTTGTTAAGCTAACCGATTGATCTTCTGATGAGGATGCCTATGACAAAGCTGAGTAAAGGGGCCAAAATCCATCCTGCCGCGATGATGAGGAACGGTTTGACTGATACAAATTTGTTTTTGTAGCTTAATCCTGTTCCAAAAGCTGCCGACGCCGTTGTCTGCGTGTTTGACAATGGAATATTAAATAATGTGGCTACTTCAACCAAAATCGTGTCTGTGACGAGCGTGGCCGTCGCGTCAACATACCGCATCAGGTAAAACTCTTGTGCAATCCTTCGGATTTCTCCGCTGCTTAGAAGGAAGCATCCGATGAAGATGGCTGCAACTGCCACGATTTCTGTGGTTAGCTCGAATCCGCCCGTTGCGACAACAAGTCCAAGAGTATTCGCCCCCAACACATAGGCTGAGGAAAAGGACAGAAAGATGAGTACCAATTTGTACTCCTGTATTCTATTCCAGAAGTTTCTTGGCCAACGACTGATTAAAGCGCGGACGAGAACAAAACTAAGCGCGATCGCGAGTAATGGTGCTAAAAACCACATTGCGGCAACCTTTGAGATGTATATGCCATTCGAGGAAGCCCCTGCGAATGACAATCCAGCAAGCAACCCCACCAGTGACATGCTTAAGGACATTGGCACACGGGCGAAATCGGCGATCACGAAAATCAGGATAGCAACGAGCAAAGCTACAGCCCTTAGCTCTGGAGTCGCGTTGGGCAGCAGAATCCCAACAGAGTTTGCCATCCCTGCCCCTTGAACCAGTAATCCTGTTGAGAAACCGACGGCACCAAGCAGGGTTCCGAAGCGTTTGCTAATAATTCTTGAGCCAACGGCTGGTCCAACGCTGGCGGAAAGGTTGTTTCCCGCGACAAGCATCACTGCTAAAAAAGTTAAGCCCGCGAGTGCGAACGAAAAAATCGAAACCGACATGTCGGTATCACTTAAGAACAGAAGTTACAACTGACACAACCAAGTCTGAAAGGTCTTCACATCCGTCTAAAATGTCGTCACTTTTGTGGAGCAGCTCGCTGTAGTTGTAAAACTGCAGAAAATGCATTGTTGGTGCTAAAAGGTATAATTTGTCAAATCCTGAGTCCTTTATGTCATCGCCGTCTTCCTCAAGCTTCTCGATATCTTTTCGTAGCTGCAAAATCTCAGAGACACTACTGCTGGTCAACATTTGCTTTAATTTGGAAATCGATTGGTCTGCAAGGGTAAACATGCTCTCAAATAGGTTGATCCAGTCTCCATCTTGTTGAACATAGGAGTCTGCAAGTTTAGCTCTTCCCATTCTAGCCAGTTCCCGGCTGAGGTAATAATGGGTGTCAATTATGTTGTCCGCGACATGCGCCGTTTCCAAAAGGGTATCCAGTATGTTGGGACTAACGGCTCCGCTGGTGATGTCTTCTGCAAGCTTGAAAGCAACCTCATCGGACTTTTTTTCTAAGATATGTACTGCGCGCATGTTCTCAACCAAGCCTTTTTCGTCGCCGTAGCCAAGCTTGAACATGCGTTTTATGATGATGTTTGTTTGGGCTGCTATGGTCACTATCTCAGCGAGTTCGGCGAAGATGTTTTTTTCGCCCACGACAAGGAAGCTTTTGAGGCTTTTCACACAAACTTCTCCTTAATAATTTTAGATATTGGAGTAGAAGGTATTAAGCAATTGTTTGTCTTAGCATAGCTGCAAAAACGGCAATAGTTCTAAAGCCCTTTAGGCTCTTGCATATAATGAAATTAAGATGTTTTTCTGGGAAAAGTGAAAACATAAAAGTCCAATGTCCTATGAAACCTCGATTGGTATGTCAGATTTTCTTGACGTCATAAAAGATCGGCGCAGCATCAGAAAATACAAACAAGAACTTGTTCCGCAAGAAGTTTTCCAGCGTATATTAGAAACAGTTATCTATGCACCGTCGGCTCATAACGCGCAGCCTTGGCGTTTTATTATTATGACTGAACTGG
Organism: Candidatus Nanoarchaeia archaeon; assembly: GCA_035506455.1. Classification (GTDB taxonomy): domain Archaea; phylum Thermoproteota; class Bathyarchaeia; order Bathyarchaeales; family Bathycorpusculaceae; genus JADGNF01. The sequence continues at coordinate 554 of DATJPJ010000055.1, read as the reverse complement.
AGTCGAAAGAGGCACTGGCGAAGGCAATGGCGGATGTCTGGTCTGATGAGCTGAAGCGAGACAACGTACCAAAAAATGTAATGCGAAAAGCCTTGGCGAATTCAATTAAACGCTTTACTAGCGCGCCCATGATTATAATATGCTGCCTGACTATGGAAGATATGGATGCTTACCCTGACGAAGAGCGAAAAAATTGCGAACGCGACTTAGCCGTTCAAAGCCTGGCTGCTGCCATTCAAAACCTGCTCCTCGCAGCACATTCTGAAGGATTAGGCGCATGCTGGTTCTGCGCTCCAATATTCTGCAAAACTGTCATTAGACAGGTGCTGAAAATCCCCGAAACCGTTGAGCCGCAAGCCCTCATCACAGTTGGTTACCCTGCGGAAAAACCCGCTTTCCCGGAGAGGTACTCTTTGGGTACGGTCGCGTTTCATAACCAGTGGGGCAACCCGCTATAATTGATCCTAAAACTGGCTACATGAAGAGGCTTAAGATTCTAAATGCTATTCCACCAAGCAAGAGCGCCAATGCGACGTCGATTGCCGCCATTCCTA
>DATJPJ010000054.1:0-2167 GCA_035506455.1 Candidatus Nanoarchaeia archaeon | reverse complement strand
TTCTAAAACTTCGGGGCGGACTTTGACTATGAGCACATCTTCATAGTATGAGCGGTTAAAGATGCCTATGCGCCCTCTTTCAGGAAGAACCTTAGTGTATCGCCAGAGAAAATCGTGGTTCAATTCTTCTTCCGAGGGAGTCTTGAAGCCGTGAACCTCGCAGCCCTGAGGATTAACGCCCGACATTACATGGCTAATTACGCCGTCTTTGCCTGCTGCATCCATTCCTTGAAGGAGTATAAGCATAGAGTACGTGTCGCTTGCCCAAAACAACTCCTGCAGACTGATTAATTTTTGTCGGTTCTCTTCAATGATTTCTAAACCTTTTTCTTTCGCTGTTTTATCTCCTTCTTTCTTCTCAAGCGCGGCCGCCCATGAGGGAACCCAGCTGGGATCAAAATCTTTGAGTTTAATTTTTTGGCCAACGTTAACCTTTAGGTTCTCAACTGCGCCTACTTGCAATCTATAACAACTCCTTATCATAGGATGTACGATGTGGCTTAAAAAAGAAAATGGTTGCTTGGAAGGACTTGAGAATTGATTGAAACTCTGTCGGGACTTGATTCAGTGCGGGTATCTATCTTTTGTGCTGAATGGGTTTACTAAATAGGCATTTCCGCGGGAGGAATCCAGAATTTAGCAACAGGCAGTAGGCAACTGACGAAGGAACCATTTGCCGGGTAAAGTGTTTCGGGCAGTGAGTTTTTTGCATTGTGGGACAATGGCAAAAACAGTGATTCACGGTCTGAAGCGTGTTGCTTTTTGTTGATCGCGTTTGCTGCCGATAGCAGTGCCATTGACCCCATTGTTTTGGGGAGCTTTGTTGAAATTCGTATTTGCGCTTAGGTTGCAGGAAATAATGTTTATCTCCACACCTTAACATGGCAGATCTCAACATGGTTTAAGATTTCTCCAGCTGCTGGGCTTAGTATCTAACCGCTATGTTGGAAAGGCGTGGGTTGAGTTAACCGAATTTTCCAGTGATATACCTCTCGGTTAGTTCGCTTTTTGGGTTTTCGAAAACTCGAGTTGTGTCTCCAAATTCTATGAGTTGACCCACGTACATGAATGCTGTGAAGTCAGAAACCCTCGCAGCCTGCTGTAGGTTATGCGTTACAATGATAACCGTGTATTTCTTTTTGAGTTCTATCACGAGAGATTCAATTTTGGCTGTAGCTGCAGGGTCCAAAGCGCTACATGGTTCATCCATCAGAATCAATTCTGGTTCTGCCGCTAGTGCCCGTGCGATGCAAAGTCTCTGTTGTTGTCCTCCCGAGAGGCTAAAAGCGCTTTCGTCAAGTCGGTTTTTGACTTCCTCCCACAGAGCCGCTCCTCGTAGGCTTTGCTCGACGATTTCTTTGAGTTTTTCGCCTTTTGCAGTGTTGTGGATTTTGGGACCAAAAGCTACATTATCGAAGATGGATTTCGGGAACGGGTTGGGTTTCTGAAACACCATGCCTATTCTTTTTCGCAGGTTGTAGACGTTTCCGGCGTCGTCACCGTATATGTTTTGTCCGTCGACCAAAATGTTTCCTGATGTTCGGCATCCGACGATGAGGTCGTTCATTCGGTTGATTGAGCGAATTAAAGTTGATTTTCCGCATCCCGAAGGTCCCATGACCGCGGTGACTGCTAGATCTTGGACTTCGAGGTCCACGTCTTTGAGCACATGGTTACTCTTGAACCACAAATTGAAATTCTTTGTTTCCACTTTTCCCAAGTTTTCCCTCCTTCCTATATTTTTGTTTTCGGCTTCTTTGAATGGCCTTTGAACCGCTGTTTCTGAAAAGGTCAGAGTTTTATGCGGTTGTTTTTCGAGTTAATGAACAGCCGTGTTACTTGCTATATTTTTTTCCTCAATAGTCTACGTAGACTATGATTTTGTACATAGAATACGTAGACAAGGAATTTAACAGGTGAAATATCGTGAGTTATTCTCGACAATCTTCCTATGGCAAAGACGAAGGGGGAGGAGCATTGTCAAACATACCTCATGACGAAGAAAGGAGAAAAGTCCAGTTTACAGGAGGATCCACATTTATTGTTTCATTACCAAAGAAGTGGATCGCACAAAACCAGCTTAAGAGAGGAAGCTTCTTAAAGGTTCGCCAAGAGGAAGACGGGCTATTAGTTATGGCTCCCGCTGAACTAAAAACTCCAGAGAGAA
>DATJPJ010000053.1:0-13800 GCA_035506455.1 Candidatus Nanoarchaeia archaeon | reverse complement strand
AGGGATACCTCTTGAAAGCTCAACAAATTGCGGTTATCGGAATATGTGCTGCGGTTTACGCCGTTATTGGTCGAGTTACAGACCTCGGATTGACGTTTCTGGGCGTTGCCTTTTATCCCGCTGTAGTTGTTCCTGCCGTCTTCGCCGTTCTGTTCGGTCCGTGGGTCGGCGCCTTCGGCGGTGGCATAGGGATATTTATTCGGGACATGCTTTTCCACGGAAACGCGCTGCTTAGTTTGACTGTTGGGGTGCCAGCAAATTTCTTGCTCTTCTTCATAATTGGCTACGTTTCAGGACAAGACATCGACATGAGAAAAATGATTGTTAGCGTAGTCGTAGCAGCAACAGTCATAACCATAGGTTTGTTGTTACCGACGTTTCTGTTGCCGACCGAATTCGCCGGTTACACGGGTCTTTCAACAATCGATATAGTTATTGTTTTTGTTTTTACAGTCGTTCTTAGCATGGTGGCGATTCTGGCAGTGTCCAAAAAGTGGGTAGAATGGCGTAGCTTTGCAGTAGGCTCTGTAATAGGACAAGCGTTGGGTGCTGCATTGCTTTCAGTATCGCTATGGGCATACAGTCAAGTTTTTGCTTCACCGACAGGTTACATTAAATCTTCAATAGCAGCCACATATGTTCCCATAGTCTTCGTGTGGACATTCGCTACCGAAATCCCGTTTATCCTGCTTGTCGGTCCTCCAATAATAAAAGCTTGCCAGAAAGCTTTTCCATCACTAGTGCAACAGCCCAAAACCTCTAAGAAAGGCGGAGCAGTTGCCTAAGTCAGCTTCAGCATTTGCGCCTGCCGCAATTTCCAGCTTCTTTGAAATCTGCAATCAAACCCCTGAAGGCAATCCAATTATCGACCCCGTCCGAGTAGGCGCTAGGGGTGGAGGGTTCGGACTTCAAAAAGGGGTATTGACCGAAGTCACGATTTCAGAGGCGAGAGCAACCGACATTAAAGTTTTCATCAATGGACAAAAATGTTCTAAAGCCAAAACAACCAAGGCTGTACTTCGAATGCTCTTGGATAGAGTCGAAGACTCATATCAAGTGATTGCAAATCACAGAATCGATGTTCCCATCGGAGCTGGCTTCGGTACAAGTGCAGGTGGCGCCTTAACTGCTGGATTAGCTCTCAAGGATGCGCTGGGTTTACATTTTACAACTAATCAGGTTGGGGTAGTTGCTCACATCGCTGAAATACAATGTAAAACAGGACTGGGCACAGTTAGCTCGTTGGCTGTGGGCGGTGGATGCATATTAGTCGTCGAACCAGGCGCGCCGGGCGTATGCGTAGTCGACAATATTCCCCTAAAACCAGGGTACGCCCTTGTGGCTGGCGTCTTCCGAAGTGTACCTAAAACAAAGCTGTTTTCATCCAGCGAAAAACTCCTCGAAATCAATCGCATCGGCAAAAAAACCCTAGAAAGAATAATGAACAATCCAACCCTTGAGAACTTTCTGGCGTGTTGCTGGCAGTTTGCGTTGGAGACAGGTTTTGCAACGAGTCGTGTTAAGAACCTTGTTAATTTGGCGCAAAAAGCTGGGGCTATAGGAGCCACGCAAAACATGATAGGTGAAGCGGTTCATGCGGTCGTTCTTGAAGAGAATGCGGCAGATGTAGCGGAAGCTTTTAAGCAAGTTCTACCCAAAGAAAACATCTTCGTTAGTAAACTTGACTTCCAAGGCGCTAGGTTGGTGGCTTAGGCATTAGAAAATTCAAGAAGGTTGCCGTTGGCGGAACATTCGATGAATTACATCGAGGACACAAAACCCTGCTTACGCAAGCGTTTGAAATTGGCGACCGCGTAGTTATCGGCTTATCATCAGATGAACTTGTGTCTAAGCTTTTCAAACCTCACGCAACAGCAACATATGCCGATAGGGAGCGGGGACTAAAGACATGGCTCACCGAATCGGGAGTAGCTGATCGCGCTGAAATTATTCCACTTTTTGATCCCTTCGGCTCCACAATTAAAGATGAAAACATTGAAGCTTTAGTGGTGAGTGATGAGACCAAGCCAACTGCAGAAAAGATAAACAAGCGTAGAGAGAAAGCTGGGTTGCCTTCCATAACTATTGTCTCGATTGGAATGGTTCCCTCACAGAATTGTGGTCCTATATCTACAACCAGAATCCGCAGGGGCGAAATGGATCGCGAAGGTCGACTTCTCAAGAAAACAGCCCAATGATAATCACTTTTCTATTCAGTTTTTGACGCAGTCATGATTATTCTTCTAGAGTTTGTGTTGAACACTTGCTTTTCATAATCGCCGTATACATTTGTCACTTTCAACTTGGTTTCATCCACCATTTTCCGCAGTTGGGCAAGATTGTACAAACGGACAGTGTGTCTAACAGTAACGGTCTTTCTTGTATGCTTGTCTCGGATAATCCAAATATCCTGCAATAGATTTCTGTTCTTAGTAATCTGACGTTTCTGGAGCAAGTAAAAACTGGGGTACTCATGCCACTTAAAAAACGCAAAAAACTGTGGTAATATAGCAAACCAGAAGAAAAACATCTTGAGCTTGAACCTGCCTTTGCGTTTCATCATATTATCGCCGTTGAAAACGTCAATAACAAAAACCCCCAAGTCGTCAAGGGTTCTCGCAACTTCTTTCAAGCTTTGCATTTCCTCATATCTGGACGGAAAATATCCAAAAGTAGAATCTAGGCTAATTATGCCTGAGAAAACGCCCGCTCTGAAAGGCAGAAAACGCATGTCCCCACATACCAGAGCCAATTCCACGCCTGCTTTTGCCGCTTTTGAATTGGCGACTTTAAGGAGACGCAATGAAAAGTCAAGCCCCACAATATTGTAGCCATCTTTGCTCAGTAGAACCGCATGACGTCCGCTACCACAACCTAAATCTAGAATGAGCCCCTTTGCGTCAAGACATTGTCTTGCTAAGTTTGCCTGCTTTTCTGTTTCATGAGCTTCCGCAATTTCTGTCCAATAACTGTATATTTCATCAAATATTGTGCCAGTTGGAGAATCTTGTTTTTGGGTTTCCGGAAACATTTTCTCAATTAGAATTAGGTCATCTGGGCTTTAGAACATTCTCTATGCCTAAGCGTGTCTTGAGTTCGAGGTGTTTAAATTCCACTCTGATCAATTACAGAATACCCCTTGGAACATGTTGAACATGACTGAATCGATAGAGTGCCGCCGCCTCTTAACCCTGCTAAAATTGGCTGAGATGGGTGCCCACAAAAGAACCGCCAAGGTCTCAACAGAGTTCCTAGCCGAGAAGCTTGGAACTAGTCAACAAACGGCGAGCCGTTACCTCATTGATCTTGAGCACAAGGGCTGGATAAAAAGGGAAATAACTCACGATGGATGCCTCGTGAAAATAGAAAGTTCAGGTACCGCAGAACTTCAGAAGCTTTACTCGAACCTAAAAATGCTCATGGAGACTGAATTTTTACCACGGATAACCTTGGAAGGTATCGTGTTCACGGGACTCGGTGAAGGCGCGTACTACGTAACCAAAGAACCCTATCGAGAGCAATTCATGAAGAAGATAGGGTTTGACCCGTACCCTGGCACGTTAAACTTGAAACTTACAAGTGACTATGATATCAAAACCCGCACAGAACTCGACGCGTACCCAGCCATCGAGGTAGAAGGCTTTAAAAATGGCGAACGAACATTCGGCATAGTCAAATGCTATCCAATAATCATAGATAACAAAGTTAAAGGCGCGATCATAACAGCATTACGTACTCATTATGATGTTTCTGTTCTTGAGATTATCGCGCCTGTTTGTCTGCGAAAGCAGCTAAACCTAAAAGATGGAAACAAAGTCAAAGTGGAAATTCTTGCAATCACTTAGCCGCTGCGGATCAGAAAGGAGCCATGTAATTGTAAGTTACACGATAGTTTACTTTGGGTTTATGAACTCTGGCCAAGACGTAGCCCATTGCCAAGCCTGAAACTAGACCACCGATGTGCGCAAGGTAATTTACGTCAGGGCCAGCACTGATTATGAATAAGAAAAACCCAAAAACCAACGCGCCAATTATGGATTGTCCGATGCTACGTCTAGCGTAAACTGCAACAGCCCCGAAAAGAGCAAATATTGCGCCCGAGGCGCCTACTGATCCCATGTTAGGTATTAACAGAGAAAGTACGTTCCCGGCCAGACCTCCTAGAATGTAAACCCCAAGATATTCAGGAAGAGAGAACATTTCCTCGCCTCTTAAGCCGAAAATTAGTAAGAACAGCATATTGCCTGCAATGTGTATTATGCTGGCATGAACAAACATGGATGTAAAAAGTTGGTAGTAAGCGCCATTTATCACAGCAGGATTGTACTGAGCTAATTGATTTGTAGTGGCGGTGAAGTTAGTGGTGAAGAAGTCGCCGCCTGCTATAGACGTGTAAATGTAAACCGCGACGTTCACGGCAATTAGAACGATGGTTATTCTATACTTTTGAGCGCTGCTTATGTTGCTAGTCATGCGGTTTTCTCAACTGTTTTCTTCGAAGATTTTTGACGGGCTATCCATTTTTCAACGATTTTTCTTTGAATCTTGGATGAGCTATCCAGTTCGTCAGCCACGTACTTGCCTACTTGAATTACTTTGATGTTTAAGCCGTTCTCGGCTACGAATTTTTCTACGCGCTTCTCCATGCTTGTTTGATCGTAGCCTAAGGCGATAACGTCTGGGTTGATGGCGTTTATCATTTCTCCCAAGTTGAAATTCTCTGAGCCCAGAACTGCCTGATCAACTACTTTCAGAGATTCCACTAGCATACGACGTTCGCTCTCGGGTACCACCGGTCTTCTGCCTTTGGTTTTTTCAACAGTCTTGTCGCGGGCAATAACAACGACAAGTTTAGCATCTTTTCCCCCGTATTTTTTTGCTTCTTCCAAGAACTTAACGTGCCCCAGATGAAGTAGATCGAAGACTCCGGAAGCTAAAACTACCGTTTGGCCCTTGTTTTGTGCTGGCATTGAATGTTCATTATGGATTTCGCAGCATAAAAATCTGGCTATCTTTGATGGAAAACACTTTTGACGAGTTATTTTGTAAGTCTATCTTTCTTTTCTTATTAAGGAAGCTTTGGCTGCGCCCGTTAGCTTTAATGCATCCAACAGACCTTCGCAATAAGCTATTGAAACAAGGCTAGTTTCGAACTTTTCATGGCTCAGGAAATACTTCGCATCTTCCAAATATGCTTTCACGAAGCCAAAGATCTCATCAATGCACTCTTTACTGACAGACACAGGAGTTTCTATTCGTTGGATACCTTCGAGGGTTTCTTCCATCGCAGCAATGTATTTTTTTGATAACTCTTGCGCGCTCATCTTGCCAACCTCCTGATTTCTGCTGGCGCACCTGCCAAAGCCACCAGAGCCTCAGCTTCCATGAAATGCAGCTGCCCTGGAAAAACTAAAGTCATCGGCGGTTCACCAAAGTCGAAATTCGTCAACGCTCGCAGGAAGTCTGCTTTTAGAATCGGATTTTTACTCCCCGCCCTAGCAAGCCCTAAGACCACGGCGTCATCATTGGCTACCTCCGCCATTTTTTTTGCTTCGATTTCCTGCAGCATCTTCAAAGCTTCTTTTATCGACAGGAATTGTTTCCCGTCTGCTTTCAGATCCAACAGGCATAAGGTGTGAAGACCAAATTGCTTGTTTTGAGAGATGACGTTGTAGGGCGTCTCCGAGAAATTCTCTCGGAAAGGGATAGTGACAGTTTTGCCAAATTTGTAGTTATGCAAACCACTTAAACCGATGATTGCTGAGATTATGCTAGCCCCATGGACAACACGAGTTTGTATTCTTTGTTTTGCGGCTTCTATGCGAAGAGTCACATGAGTCGTGGCAATGAAAGGATCGCCAGGAACCAAGAACACGGCTTTCCCAACACTAGCTGTATCCAAGAGCTTTTTCCCGTTTTCTTCCTCCAAATTACTCCTATTGATTATTTGAATTTTCTTGCCGATGAGATTTTCAAGATTCTCAAGGGAAAAATCTGGCATCAAACTAGTATAGAGCTCTAAGAAGATACTATCGGCGGTCTTAGCTTCTTCCAAGCCGTTGAGGCTGATTCCTTTCTCATCGTTTAATCCTAAGCCGACAAATACGAGTTCTTTCAAGGCTTTTCCCTGTTGAATCATCTGATAGTTGAGGACTTAAACCGTTCGTTAAAAGAATTCAAAAGGAGAGTGCATAATACTTTAAATTCGTGTACAAGCTACAATTTCACATAGACTCTGCTTTTGAGGTTCATTTGTGGTTGAGAAACTAACCAAAGTCAACTTTACAAACCTTGACAAAGTCATATTTCCGAAGTTGGGAATTACGAAAGCCCAGTTCATAGAATACTACATCAAGATGGCGCCGCTTATGCTGCCCTTCCTAAAAGACCGACTTCTGGTCCTGACACGTTATCCCGAAGGGATAGCTAAAGAGGGCTTTTATGCCAAAAACGCGCCTGAGGGCATGCCTAACTGGGTCAAAACAGTTAAGGAGTACTCACCTTCTGCGAAACACTACGTGAACTACATCATATGTAACGACCTTGATACACTTGTCTGGCTCGCCAACCTTGCAGCTGTAGAAATACATATGCCTCTCTCCAGAATGGATGATCGCGAAAAACCCGACTTCCTCTTCTTCGATGTAGACCCTGAAGAACCATGCACAATAGACAACTCTGCTGAAGTTGCACTTCTGCTTAAGGAAAAACTTGATACACTTGGATTGAACTCCTATGTGAAAACCTCAGGCAAGAAGGGCTTACATGTTCTTGTTCCCATAATAAGAAAATACACGTTTGAACAAACCCGCGCATTCGTGCATGCCATTGGCATCCAACTGATGAAAGAATCAGACAAAGTTGTCTCCGAATTCTCCGACACAAAAAAACCTGATCGCGTGTTTGTCGACTATCTGCAGAACTCTCAAGGAAGAACTATGGTGTGTCCTTATAGCCTCAGAGTAACCCCCGAAGCTTCGGCTTCCGTACCCATTGAGTGGGATGATTTGAAGAAAAAGATAAAGCCAGCCGAGTTCAATATCCACAGTGTCCCCGGTCTCAAAAAGACCCCTTGGAAAAATATTTTTGATAACCCCCAAACCTTGGAGGTAAAACGTCTTGGAGAAAAAACCTAAACGCGAAAAAAAACCGCAAACCGTTTTACAAGCTGAAAAACCCTCTGAAAAGGAGGAGGCAACCGAAGAAGAGCCGGCGTCAACAAAGAAAACTTCCACTCCTCGCCGGCCTTTTTGGTCAGGCAGCATATCTATCGGCCTAATCAATGTTCCAGTCAAACTGTATGCCATGATTTACGATCGCGGAGTAACTTTTCACTTCCTGCATAAGCCTGACAACGCACCACTCAAATACGAGAAAATCTGCACAAAAGATGGAAAAGTAGTGCCCTGGGCAGAAGTGGTGAAGGGCTACGAATTCAGCAAGAACCAATTCGTGATTTTCGACAAGGAAGAACTTGAAGCGGCAAAACCTGAATCAGACAGGCGCATTCGCATCGACAAATTCGTTGACTTCTTCAGTGTAGACCCAGTTTATTTCTACAGCACCTACGCGCTTTTACCGGACAAAAGCGGTGAGGCATATGCTCTGCTGCTCCAGTCGCTTGAAAAACTTGGCAAAGCAGGCGCAGGCAGAATCACGCTGCGCACAAAAGAATACCCCGCTCTTGTCCATGCCTACAAAGGAGCAATAGTCCTTACAACGCTTCGCTATGGTTACGACGTGGTAGACCCCAGCCGATTCGAAGAACTAAGCCAGCTCAAAGAACCCCCAAAAGCTGAGTTCGAGATGGCCAAAAAAATCATCACAGACTTATCAGGAGAATTCAACATAACCGAATACAAAGATAACTACCGCCTCAAAGTTGAAGAACTTCTCAAGAAGAAATTAAAAGGGGAAACCATAGTCGTCGAAAAACCGCCAAAAGAAGAAGTTAAAGGCCTTATGGCAGCATTACAAGAGACTCTTAAACAGTTGGAGAAGAAATGATCCACCACCGCTACCAACCCATGCTAGCCAAAGAAGCCAAAACTGCCTTCTCCGACAAAGATTGGATCTTCGAAGTGAAATGGGACGGCTTTCGCGCCATCGCATACATCGATGAGGACGTCAGTCTTCGCAGTCGCAATCAGAAAGAACTTTTAACCAGCTTTCCAGAACTCGAAGAGCTCAAGCATCAACCCAAAGGGACAGTTCTGGATGGCGAAATCGTCATCCTCAACAAAGGCAAAGTTGACTTTCAAGCGCTTCTGCAACGAAGTACCGCCTCGACCGGAGACATAGCTCGTCAAGCGGCTACGATGCCTGCAGCTTACATAGTCTTTGACATTCTCGAAAAAGACTCAAAATCCATTATTGACTTGCCTCTTTCGGAGAGAAAAAAGATTCTTAAGGAAACTCTTAAGGAAAACTCACATGTGCTTCTGGCAGATTACGTCGAAGAAAAAGGTGAAAAATATTACGAAGCAATATTGCAGAAGGGACTGGAAGGAATTATGGCTAAGAAAAAAACCAGTAAATACGAACCAGGAGCCCGCACTGGCAGTTGGCTTAAAATCAAAAAAATCCTCACTTGCGACTGCATAGTATTTGGATACACCAAAGGCACCGGAGCAAGAAAAGCCACATTCGGAGCACTTATCTTAGGGCTTTATAACAAAGAAGGAAAGCCTGTTTTCATAGGCAAAGTAGGCACAGGCTTTTCGACTGAAACCCTCTCAATGCTACTTAATGAATTCAAGAAATTTCAAACTGATACCCCGCCCTTCGAAGCAGATATTCCCGAAAAAGTCACTTGGCTAAAACCTAGCATAGTATGCGAAGTAGGCTATCAGGTTGTCACCCCTGATGGGAGATTGCGGATGCCTCGTTTTCTAAGGTTACGTGACGATAAGAAACCCAAGGACTGTACGACGAGCCAATTAGGTGAAGAACTCTTGAAAGCATATGCGGAAAAACGAGATTTCCTATCAACTTCAGAACCTCCTGCAACACAGGAAAAAACAAGTAAAAGCGAAGCGAAAATATTCGTTGTTCAAGAGCATCACGCACGAAGGCTCCATTTCGATTTTCGGCTTGAAAAAGATGGTGTACTCAAAAGCTGGGCCGTCCCCAAAGGAATACCTGACAACCCCGAGGACAAACGACTTGCCGTTCAAGTCGAAGACCACCCAATCGATTACGCGAAGTTTGAAGGGACAATTCCAGAAGGTCAATACGGAGCTGGCAAAGTTATCATTTGGGACAACGGAACCTATGAAACAAAGGTCTGGACCGAAAAAATGATCGAAGTCATTTTGAGCGGAAAAAGACTCAAAGGACGCTACGCCTTAGTGCCGTTGACCCGGGCAGGGAAGAATAATTGGTTGATGCTCAAAGCAAAAGACTAACTAGCAAGCTACACATAGGCACGATGGGCTGGAGTTATAGCTTTTGGAAAAGCAGTTTCTACCCCAAAGACCTGCCATCAAAAAACTTTCTAACTTACTATTCTAAAAATCTAAATTCCGTAGAAGTGAACGCAACTTTTTACCGTATTCCAACTGAAAAAACAATCACAGACTGGAAAAAGCAAACTCCTTCTGACTTCAAATTCTCTTTAAAATTTCCAGGAATAATAACGCATCTCAAAATGCTTAAAGACAGCCAAGAAGAAACCAAAGTTTTCCTCAACCGAGCAAGTCTTCTCGAGGAAAAACTAGGCGTCTTGCTCCTTCAACTGCCACCCAAATTTGGGCAGCAGAACATGCCTTCTTTAACAGACTATCTGAGATGTCTAACTAAAGATCATCGTTATGCGATAGAAATCCGCAACAAGTCACTCCTTAATGAGCAATTGTACCTCTCTCTCCGCGAACACAATGTTGCATTAGTATGGGTTGACTCCGATAAGATGCCTCTCGCAGAGGAAACAACGGCAGACTTTACATACATACGCTGGGAAGGCGATCGACAAAGCGTTAAAGGAACACTAGGTAAAATTGAAATCGACCGTTCCCAAAGCGTTCAGGCGTGGGCATCGAAACTCAAAACTCTAGGCAGTGGCGGAACCGAGGTATTCGGCTACTTCAGCAAATACTTTTCTGGTCTCCCTCCACATGATGCTGCAGAACTGCTTCAGCAAATTTAGAAAACTATCACATTCGACTAAAGTCGTTTTTTGAAATGAATCTAATTAATTTATAAGCAAAAAAGGCACTCTTAATTTCGAGGGAAAAAATTGCCTTATTGCACAAACTGTGGTAAAACGATATCTCCAACTGCACGATTTTGTGGATCTTGCGGAGCAGCAGTGGAAACGTCCGATCAATCAGTGCAGTCCGGGCAACCAAACTACAATATCCCACCTTCGTCTCCCATAAATTATCAGCAATCACCACCTCCCCAAAGCCAGCAACCACCAGCTCAATACCAGCAACCTCCACCAGTGTACTATCAACAGCCAGTTTCTCCTCAAATCCCCGCTCAGCCCCCAATCGAAACAATTGTTGGTGCCATTCCACTGCGAAAAATGAAATCTCTAGGAAGAAGCGACAGCTGGACTGCGATTATTACTGGCAGCAGAATAGTTTTCGCCCAAATTACTAGCCAAATGGTGAAAGACTCTCTACAGCAAGCCAGAGATCAAGCTAAAGCTCAAGGAAAAGGCATGTTGGGTCAATGGAGTGAACAGATGAAAGGCGCATATTCTGGTTACACTCAACGCTTTTTGACTATGACGCCGAATGCGGCGCTAGCGGAGACACCTGGAAACATTGCAGTCGACAATATGACCATCCGAGAAATCAAATTTCACACGCAAGAAAACTATCGAGGCGGAGAGTTATACAATAGCGAGTTCAAGGTCGAATTCAAATCCTCGCAAGGAAACTATGAATTCCAAATGTCAGATGACGCGCAAGCAGTAGAATTGTTTAAACAGGTTTATGGCGACAGGGTCAAAATGCCATTTGGATACCACAGTTTTGGACATGGCATCCACTTTAAAATTGGCCCATAAACAAGGACAATTATCTACTATTCAAATTTCTTTTTCGACTTTGCTTCCTAAAGTATTTTGTATGGAGTTAATTCTAAAAAAGAATAGTCCATGCTCAAGATTGAACTGCAAGATTCTAATCAAGCAGTCTAGTTATTTTTCACTGTCTGTTTAAGTCGGGTTTCAGAGTAAGATTTTAGCCGAAAAGTGCTGTTTGCGGTGCAGTCAATAGTTCTATTGATACAAGGATAACCTATTCTCATTACCCATCCTTCTTCCTTAACCCTAATTGATAATCTGCCTTAAAGCTCTCTACTTTCGTAGTCACCGCAGAATAATTTTGCCTGCATGGATGGGTACTCTAAAAAAGGAGAAGGGGTAATTTGATAATTGCTGGTGTTAGAAATGACGAATATAGAGATGCCCAAAATGAAAGAAAACGAGATCGAAGAACTGATTAGAGGGCAATTTCTTTGTCGAATATCTTTTAAAGGTGACTTGCAGCCTTACATTGCTCCTTTTCAATACGCCTATGTTAATAGCATTCTTTACTTTCATTTCACTGATTATGGGAAGAAGATGAGTTTTTTCAAGCAAGAAGTCCCTGTTTGCGTGGAGATTGAACGATATACTTCAAATCTCAGCGAATATGGGTTCGTGGTGCTTACTGGTAAACTAAGATTGGTGGAGAATCGAGAAGAAAGGAAACTGGCTATTGAAAAGATGGCTGAAGTGGGTAAACAGAAAATTTCAAAGAACTTTCTGTTGGCTCATGGCTTTTCCATGAGTTCCGATTGGAGCGATTTTACTGTGGATAAACAAATTTTAATAATAAAGCTTGATGACGTGATTGAAAAGATTGGGCTTAAGTCGCCTTAGCATACGACTAAAATATTTGGAGTCAGCGCGCGCTTTTTAAGCATTGTACAGCCCAAATAATTACAAACCAATTATCCAAAATGAGCGTGAAGGTATGGTTGAAACGATAAAATATGAATTCATACATGAAATAGACAAAGTGGAAATACGCAGGTACCCCAAAATTATCGTAGCCAAAGTTGAAGACCGGTCAAATGGATTTAATCTACTATACAGATTCATAACCGGAGAGAATAATCAAAAAGCCAAAGTGAAGATGACCGCACCAGTTGTGTCTCAAGAGATCCAAATGACATCACCCGTCCTTTCAGAAACGGGAACAATGGCGTTTGTAATGCCAAAAGAATTCACCCTTGAAACCACCCCTGAACCCTTAGATACAAGGATAAAAATTTCTGAAATCCCAGAAAGACTCATTGCTGCCCTATGTTTTTCAGGCGGGTGGTCAGAATCACACTTTGAAAAAGAAACACAAGAACTACTAAACGAGCTGAACAAAGAAGGAATTAAAACAAAAGGAAATGTTTTCACAATGCTATATAATCCACCATTTATACCAGGCTTCTTGCGAAGAAATGAAGTTGCAATCGAAGTAGAATACCTGCTAACAAAACAGAAGTTCAGTGACACGTCCTAAAAATTGGTTTAAAGCGACTTCTCAAGGTAAGATGAAGTCAGAAACAATCTTTTTTCCTAACGATTTACACAGGTGTCTTCTTAGACTTAACGTATTCTGAAAATCTAGTTGAATAACCAAGATTCTTTGTTGGGCATTCATCAATGCAGTGACCACATCCGACGCATCGGATATCTTGAACGATCTTTCCGTTGATCGCTCTTCCTTTGATGTCAATAGACATTGGACAAGTCTCATTGCATTTGTTACACTGTACACATTTTGTCTGGTTAGTGTTTATTTTCTGGCCAGCTATTCGGGCAAATCCACTCAATACCGTTCCAAGCGGACAATAGTAGCAATAGCCTCTACCGATAAACGCAACCCAGAAAAACAAAGACGTCATAAGCTCCCCGACAAGGTATTTGTACGATTCAATTTTCGTTATGATGTCGATATTGGGTGTGACAGTTATTCCAAGTAGGTATATTGCCCAATACGCGATAAATAATAATGCAATTACCAGAGGATTGCGGTTTTCTACTTTGAAACATAAGCGCAGCAGACTAGGTGCTAAATCCAAAGAGATTCTCAGGCGGCAGCAAGATGCCGTTCTCATATAGTTCCCAAACCTTTTCCTGGAGAGCGCAACCAACTGCGTCAAGTACTCTGTGATTCACATAAACAAAAAAGCTAAGTTCTCCACTATTTTACTAGAATTGGACTGGAGTCACTCGTATGATCTCAACACTCGAACTAATTATAGGCATTACCGTCGGAGCAATCGTGACAATACTGATCGAAGAAGGAATTAACCGTGTTATCAGGCGTGGAGCAAAAAAGGCGGGAACAAGCCGTACCGTAATTCGTGATATCGAAGTTGCAATGCGGGTAATCGCGATTCTTGTGATTGTTACCGTGATTCTTTCGTTAACTGGTCTCGCATCGCAGTTTACAGCAATTACGATATCTGGAATCGGTGCGCTTGCAGTTTCGCTTGCGTTACAGAACACTCTCTCCAACATCATATCAGGTATACTCCTTTTCCATGACGGAGTAATTCACCTCAACGACACAGTAGAGTATGGCAGCGTTAAAGGCAAGGTTGTGCGACTCGCCATGAGAAACACTTGGATCAAGATGGATTCTGGCAAGATTGCAGTCATCAGCAATTCTTTGCTCGCTGGCGGCCCGCTCATCATTCATTCTGCTATAGAACGCGTATCAAAAAAATACGCCATCGAATAGATTCAACGTTACAAAAAAGTATGTCCTAGTTAACATCCCAACGGTGTTGGGTCGGAAAATT
>DATJPJ010000052.1:0-3042 GCA_035506455.1 Candidatus Nanoarchaeia archaeon | reverse complement strand
AATAGGAAACGTCGGCGTCCTGATTTCGTCCTTTGTTCTGCTGGTTAGCGCCATCATAACCTGGCTTGAAAACGAGCACAATCCGGGTGTCCCCAAAAAGCCCATATTGGCTGTTTCTTTCCTGATTTCCATAGCTACTGTCACAGCCGTAAGCGTTTTTTCCGCTTTTGATCTGTTTCCGGTATTTCTTACAACTAGTGGTCCAACTTTGCTACGGTTGGTTGTTCTAGGACTAACGACAATCCTCTATTTCGCCAGCAGCGTACTGTTTGGTTGGCAATACGTGAGAGCCAAATCGCAAGTTATCTACTGGTTTTCGCTAGCCTTGGCGCTATTTGGCACGGCGAACCTAGCTGGAGTTTTAACTATTCATTTGGGAAGCGCAATGACCTGGGTTTCTCGCTTGGCCCTTTACCTTTCAGGCACGTTTTTGCTTTTTGCTCTGCTTGGTCCTGAAGGAAAAACACAGAAACAGCCATATGCCACAAAATGGGCCGAAGCTTTCAGGTCTAACCCTGAGCAAGTCGCTGACTTTTTCTCAAGAATGCTGGATGCATTCGCCTACTTTAAAATCTTGATGAATAAGGAAGGAAAACCAATTGACTACGTTTTTATCGACATTAACAGCGCTTTTGAGAAGCTTACTGGACTGAACAAAAATGACATTTTAGACAAAAAAGCGTCCGAGATAATGAATAGTGAGGCTCTCGAGGATTGGCTAAACATTCTTGGTCCTGTGGCCCTTACAGGTGAAGCTGTTACTTTAGACCACTTTTCGAAGTTCTCAAGAAAATGGATTCACATGACGGTTTATAGTCCCCAAAAAGGTTACTTAGTTTCGATTTCAGAGGACATTACTGAGCGCAAGAAAGCCGAAGAAGCTTTGCACTTGAGTGAGGAGCGGTTCCGTATTGGCCTAAAAAACGCCCCTGTATCAGTAGCGGCACAAGATTGCACACTTAGATATATTTGGGCATATAATCAAAAAACTGCAAAACCCGACGAAATCATAGGTAAATTGGATAAGGAAATCTTCACTCCCGACGAAGCTGCGCATCTGGATGTTATTAAACGCAGAGTTATAAAAGAAGGAGTTGAATTACGTGAGCAGCAATGGTACAATAGGCCATCTGGTTCAATCTTTTTGGATGTAACCTGGTCCCCTCTTCGTGATTCGAATGGTAAGATAATTGGGGTAGCGAGTGCAACTATCGATCTAACAGACATGAAACGCATTCAAATGGCATTACAGGAAAGCGAGCAGCGCTGGGCAACAACTTTGGCAAGCGTTGGGGATGCCGTCATAGCAACTGACTTGTCAGGACACATTGTGTTTATGAACGGTAAAGCTGAGGAATTGACTGGGTGGATGCTAATTGAAACTCCACTGAAAACAGTAAAGACTATTTTTAAAATTATAAACGACCAGACTCGATTAGAGGTTGAAAGCCCAATTGACCGAGTTCTCAAAGAAGGAATAGTTTGCGGCTTAGCTAACCACACAGTTCTCGTTAGAAAAGACGGCTCTGAGATTCCAATTGACGACAGTGGAGCTCCAATTAAAGACAAAGATGGCAAAACCACAGGCGTTGTTCTAATCTTTAGAGACATTACCGAGCGCAAGAAAGCTGAAGAAGCTATAAGAAAGCAAGCTTCTTTAATAGATCTTAGCCCTGATGCAATTATCGTAAAAAAGTTGGATGATACAATAACTTTTTGGAGCGAAGGAGCGCAGAATCTCTATGGCTGGACAAAAGAAGAAGCCCTTGGAAAGAAAAGCCGTTCGCTTCTAAAAACGAAATTTCCTGAACCATATTCTGTGATTATAAAGGCACTTGTTTCTAAAGGGAGTTGGGCTGGCGAAAAAATTCATCAAAATAAATTTGGCAAAGAAATTATTGTTGATAGTCGATGGCTTGCCTCGTGCAGTAGTCAAAATGAAATTGATGACATTCTCGAAACAAATATTGACATTACCGAACGCAAGAAGGTGGAGGAAGTTCTCAAAGAGAATGAGCAGCTCTACCACACTGTCTTTGATAATAGTCAAGATGGGTTCCAGTTAATCGAGTTAATATATGACAAAAATGGAAAACCAATTGATCATAAGTTCTTGAAAATTAACCATGCCTATGAATCAATAATTGGCGTTAAAGCCGACGATATTCTCGACAAGACTGCAAGATATATTTCTCCGAACGTTGAACCCGGCTGGCTTGATATTCCTGATAGAGTCACAAAAACCGGGTTATCAGAGCATGTTGAGTTGTATAACAAGGATATCGGCAAATGGCTTGATTGCTTCTACTTCAGCTATTCCAAAAATATTGTTGGAACACTTTTCAGAGACATTACAGAACGGAAAAAGTTGGAAAAAAGACTGCAAGACTCTGAGCGTTTAGCTGCCATCGGCGCCACAGCAGGGATGGTTGGGCATGATATTCGTAATCCTTTGCAAGCCATTACCAGCGACGTTTACTTGGCAAAATCAGATTTGAATGCCATGCCTGAGGGCGAAGAGAAGGAAGAATTGAGAGAGAGCCTCGAGGGGATTGCCAAAAACGTCGATTACATCAACAAAATCGTCCAAGACTTGCAAGACTACGCCAGACCCCTTAATCCCGTTGCAAAGGAAACAAACCTCCAAATCGTCATTGACGATATACTTCACAAGAATGGAGTTCCTGAACAAATCAAAGTTCATTCGAATGTTCAGAAAGAATCCGCCATTTTAGTTGCGGACCCGGATATTGTTAAGCGTGTTTTGACCAATCTGGTTACTAATGCGGTTCAGGCCATGCCTGATGGCGGCGAGCTCGACATCAAAGCATATCAAGATTCCAATGACACAGTCATTACCGTGAAAGATACCGGTGTTGGCATTCCTGAAGAAGTCAAGCCCAGGCTGTTCACGCCACTTTTCACGACGAAATCCAAGGGCCAAGGCTTTGGCCTGGTGGTCGTTAAGCGCATGGTAGAGGCAATGGGAGGAACCGTAACCTTCGAAAGCGAAACCGGCAAAGGCACGAAGTTCATCATACG
>DATJPJ010000051.1:0-3392 GCA_035506455.1 Candidatus Nanoarchaeia archaeon | reverse complement strand
TGCTCAGTGTTTAGCCATTTGTACTGTTTTGGAAGGTTCGCCAAGTCTGTGTCTGGTCCTACCGAAACAATTTTGTCTGAAACAGCATATTTCCCGTTGGAGTAGTCTTTGAATAGTCGGGCAAGCATGCGTTTGCCGTCAGCTTCGCGAATAGCTTTATGGGCCATCAGTTTTCCTTCTGCTCAATCTTTTTTCGTAATCTTTTTGCTACTTCGTCGATGAATTCTTCAGTGTAGACTTGTCTGTTTTTAGGGTCTGGTGTCGCGACTGCCATTAAGTCGCCTGTCATTATTCCACTTTCGACGGTTTCGAGCGCTGCTTTTTCCAGTTTTTCCGCGAAGTCCACGACTTCGGATGTGTTGTCTAATCCGCCTCTTTTTTTGAGGCATCCGGTCCAAGCGAATATTAACGCCATGGAGTTGCTGGAAGTTTTCTCGCCTTTCAGGTACTTGTAATAGTGCTTTTGAACTGTGCCGTGTGAGGCTTCAAACTCGTAGAATCCTTGTGGGCTGACAAGTACTGAAGTCATCATTGCTAGGCTGCCGTAAGCGGAGCCGAGCATATCGCTCATGACGTCGCCGTCATAATTCTTGCAGGCCCAAAGTAGCCCGCCTTCGGTCTTCATTATCCTGGCGACGGCATCGTCGATCAATGTGAAGAAGTAGTTAAGGTTGGCTTGGTCGTATTTTGCTTTCCAGTTCTTTTGGTATTCCTCTTCGAATATTTTTCGGAACTGCGCGTCATAGGTTTTGGATATTGTATCTTTGACGCCTAGCCACAGGTGAAGTTTCTGGTCGTAGGCGTATGTGAAGCAAGCTTTGGCGAAGCTGATTATGGATTTATCGGTGTTGTGGATGCCTTGAATGATGCCGGGGCCTTTGAAGTCTTGGATTGTTCCTCGCCAGAGTTCTTTGCCTGCTGAGTTCGTGAATATCATCTCGGCTTTTCCGGGTTCAGGTACTCTGAACTCGCAGTTCTTGTAAACATCTCCGTAGGCGTGCCTGCCGATGTGGATGGGTTTCTTCCAGGAAGTGACGACTGGTGGAATATTTTTTACGAGAATGGGTGCTCTGAAAACAGTGCCGTCAAGGGCGGCTCTTATAGTGCCGTTGGGGCTTTGCCATTCTTGTTTTAGGTTGTATTCTTTGACTCGTTCTTTGTTTGGCGTTATGGTTGCGCATTTCACTCCAACGCCGTACTTTTTTATGGCTTCGGCTGCTTCGAGGGTTATTTTGTCGTCAGTTTCGTCTCGTTTTTTTAGTTGGAGGTCGAAGTAGGCAACGTTCATGTCGAGGTAAGGCAAGATGAGTTTGTCTTTGACCATTTGCCACATTATTCGGGTCATTTCGTCTCCGTCTATTTCGACGATTGTGTTTTTCACTTTGATTTTTTGCATTTAGGTTCCTCCATTTCATTTAACGGTGTACGAGAGCAGGCCCCCCTCGTAGAGAATATCTTTCTGTCTCTGTGAGAGGTTGTATCCAAGTTCGATTTTCAGGTTTTTTGTTTTGTCTATTAGGATCACGGGTTCGTTTTTCTGCAGCTTCGTCTTGATGTCTGGGATTTCAATCTCGTCGCCTTGTTCTATCTTGTCATAGTCGGTAGCGTTCTTGAATGACAATGAGACTATTCCAAAGTTAACAAGGTTGGCTGCGTGGATTCGTTCGACTGATTTTGCTACGATTGCTTTGACGCCCAGATACATTGGGCACAGTGCGGCGTGTTCTCGTGAGCTTCCTTGGCCGTACGATTCTCCTGCGACGATGACTGTGGCTAAACCTTTTTGCTTGTCTGCCATCGCGCGCTTGGGGAATGCAGGGTCTATTGGCTCGAAAACATACTCTGAGTACTTTGGAACGTTGGATCTGTATTTGAGTCTGGCTCCCGCGGGCATTATGTGGTCGGTGGTGATTTTATCGCCAACCTTTATTCCAACGTGTCCTTTGATGTTGTCTGGCATTTTGTCGTTAACTGGTGGCGTACCGATGTTTGGTCCTCTGACGACTTCAACGTTTTTTTCGGTGTCTTTGGGGAAGATGAACATAGAGTCGTCAACTAGAAACTTTGTTGGCATGCTGACTTTGGGGTGCTCGATGCCTGCTTTTCGGGGGTCAACTAGTTTTCCATTTAATGCTGATACGGCTGCCACTTCGGGACTTACAAGGTAAACTTGTGCGTCAGCGGTGCCGCTTCTTCCTTCGAAGTTTCTGTTGCTCGTTCTAAGAGAAACACCCATTGATTTTGGGCTTTGGCTGTTGCCTATGCAGAAACCGCATGCGGCTTCTTGCAGTCTTGCGCCTGAGTCCAGTAAATCAGCGACGTAGCCGTCTCTTGCCGCCATCTGGAGAACTTGTCGTGAGCCTGGAGCTACTCCAAATGACACGTCTGGATGGACTTTCTTGCCTTTCATGATTTTTGCGACGGTGGCTATTTCTTTGTAGGATGAGTTGGTGCAGGAGCCCACCATGACTTGGTCGACCTTTAGGTCTTTCATGTCGGCAACTTTCACTATGTTTCCTGGACTGTGAGGTGCCGCTGCAAGAGGTTCTAATGTGTTTAGGTCAAGTTCAAGAATTTTGTCGTATTCTGCATCGTCATCTGCCTTTAGTTCAACCCAGTCGGCTTCCCTGCCTTGCGCCTTTAGGAACTTTTTGGTCTCTTCATCGGATGGGAATATGGAAGTTGTCACACCCATTTCTGCGCCCATGTTGGTGATTGTGGCTCTCTCCGGGACCGTTAGACTCTTTACTCCAGGTCCTGCGTACTCCATGACCACGTCAACATTGCCCTTCACTGTGAACGTCTCCAGCATTTTGAGGACAACATCTTTGGCGGTAACCCATGGCTGTAAGCTGCCCTTCAAGTTTATCTTGTAAACTTTTGGACAATTCATGTAAAACTCGCCGCCTCCCATGGCGACTGCGACGTCGAGTCCACCTGCTCCTATGGCTATCATTCCGATGCCGCCGCCGGTGGGAGTGTGGCTGTCTGAACCCAGCAAGGTTTTTCCGGGTTTACCGAACCTTTCTAGGTGCACTTGGTGGCATATTCCGTTGCCTGCTTTCGAATAGATAATTCCGTATTTTGCAGCCACCGTTTGGAGATACTTGTGGTCGTCAGCGTTCTCGAAACCGACTTGGATTGTGTTATGATCTACGTAGCTCACTGAAAGCTCAGTTTTTACTTGTTTTAGGCCCATTGCTTCGAACTGCAGGTACGCCATCGTTCCAGTGGCATCTTGAGTGAGGGTTTGATCTATCCTTATGCCTATTTCTTTGCCTGGTATGTATTCGCCAACAACCAAGTGTTTTTCAAGTATCTTTCGAGTCAGGGATTTGCCCATAATGTGAACATCCTTCAAGAGGAATGTTTTCACAATGTATATAACATTT
>DATJPJ010000050.1:0-36123 GCA_035506455.1 Candidatus Nanoarchaeia archaeon | reverse complement strand
AGTCCGCCCAGTTTATCTCGCGAAAAGTCCATTTTTTGCCAAGGTGTGCGGCGACGATGGCGTGCTTGTGAAGTTTGTCTGTGGGTACGAGTTCGTTAAGGTATCGAAATAATTTGTCGACTTGTTGTTTTGGAAAATATGCGTAGTAGGTAGCGTTCTTGACTTCGAAGGCGAATGCGTGGTCGCCTTTGCGTGCCATTATGTCTGGAAGAGGGTTGAGGCTGGGGTTGCTGACGGGTATACGAACGGCGTTGTACCCGTTTTTTTGAAGGAGTTTGACAAGTACGGATTCACTGTAAAAGCCTCTCTTGCGCCAACGGCGAAGCGCGATCTTGTCGATTTCTTTCACGCTTGAGTTTTCAGGGCTGTCTGCGATAAAAAACTATTGCACAAGAGCATAGAAAATGAGTTCTGGTTATGCTTTCGTAGACGACGAAAATATCGGCAGGCCACCTGGTGTGTGTTGGTGATGGTCAAATCAGAGATATTACAGTATTAACGAATACAGCGAAATATGAAAAACCTACCTTGCATCCATTCAAGAAATAGAAGGCTTTGCCAGTATCTTGTGCTGCTAAAGCGCTCGTTCGTGATCAACGGGTGACGCATTGCTTGATTACAAAAAGAAAAGTTCACAAGTGATCCTGGTCGCGATATTTTACAGTCCGCACCGCGGGCCAGAAAGCAAACAGTGCAGGACTCCCATTAACCAAACTAGACCACATAGTTAACCTCACCGGACAAAAACCGTTTTTTCTACTAAACGTCTACTAGACGTAGTCGACCTCTAGACTTGTGGATGCGGACACAAAAAACTGGGAAAATGAAAGGCCCAATCCTAACTCGAGAGAACGATCGATTTTAGGCTGCGGCAGTTAGTTCCAGAAAAAAGATTCGCTACAACTCGTTGTCAGCGATCAGTCTCCTAGATCGATATGAAAAAGCGGATGCAGCGTGATGTCAAAAAGAAAAGTTGCAATAGTATGAGGCATGCTTCAGGAAAGACGTCAAAACAGCAAAGTTTCTTATTTCCAAAGAAATATGCTCTGAATAGTCGAAGGAGTCCCGAAGATAGGGGGTCCTGGTTTCGCATGGAGATTTTCGGAGGTACTTATATGAGGCGTTGGTTATCCCCATCACTTGCCTAGGAGATAGAAGCAAATATGGCTAAATTGACCCTATTTCATTATTTAAAGCCTAAATTGATGACATAATTTTTCGGCCCAGTGAAAAAAATCCGCGCTTTTTTGGTTACTTTTTAATTCGGAAAAAAACGGGCGCAATTTTAAGGTTTTATTCAGCATTGCTATTCAAATAACTGTTCTCTCAGGCAATTAGACAATTCTAAAGCCTGTTTATTTTTGGTTAATTTTGATCGCTAAAATCTATGACTGAACTTTCCGAGTATAGAAATTTCTTATTCGTCTTGCTCAAAAACAAAAAATCCCTGTCCTTAGAGTCTTAACCTTCTGCACTTTTTTCGGTGAAGAAAATCAAGTCAGCCTTTGTTTGATAATCATATAGTTTGCCAGAGAAAGCTTAGGACCTTCTTAGTAGTCCAGCCAGCTCAGTTTAGCCGCAATTGCGCGTATGAGCTGGTTACTACTTTTTTGCCATCTAAAATTTTGGGTGCGTTATTCCAGGAAGTTTTCAGTTTGAACACTCAAAATTGCTCTGAAAAATATCCATCACTGAAGGAAAATGTCCCGGAGCAGCTGAAAAAATAACCCTGAATTTCGCTTTATTTACTTCAGATCTAATAACTACGATGGCTGAGCTGGGCTTTACTGAGTATATCTTGACTGCTTGTTCATCACATATTACCCAAGCAGTGATGTTGGTTGGTGTAGTATTATTACTCCAAGTCACCTTCACGTGGAACCACCACAAGTTAACTGCTAACTAAGTTGTATACAATAGCATCAACGCAGCACTCTCGTTTCAAGTCATTTTGAGTCATACTGATCTTTCTGGAGCCAAACTTTAGGACAAAAATTTAAAAACGGATTGCCTCTCGGGGATTTGACTATGAAGCAGCTGAAAAGCTCTTAAGACCAACTGTCTATTGTTGCTTCGGGAAGCAAGTTGACTACCAAGTACTGGGTCTTCAAAGTTAAGGAAGAAACAGGCGGACTCTACCGCAGGTCAGGAATTGAAATCTATAATCATCGCATGGCCGACGGATTTTGGGGCCTAAAGGAAGACTCTGATAAAATCAAAGAGTCAGCGATCTTTGACCAATTAGAGAAGGGCGATCGGATAGTATTTTACCTAGTTGAGGCCGGCCGAGAAAGCAGGTTCCTTGGAACAGCAACTTTAAGTTCAGGTATTGAAAAGCTCGATGAGGAAAAAGCAAAGACAATCGTTCATAAAGACTATCTCGATAGCGACCGAGGTGTCTTCATAAATGCTATCGACAAGTGGAAAAATTATTTGTCAGTAGAATGCCTACGGGGAAAAGGACCATTTGGCGATGGTCGCGTGAAGTTCAGCCCCTTTTTCAAAGGAAATGTTAAGCAATTGGGAAGCCGCAGTGAATTTGAAATAATTTTTCAAGAACATATGATTGTAAATTCAGACCTTAAAGCCCCTAAGAAAAAGAGAGACCATTTTGTGCCAAAGCAGCCAAAAAAGCTGCCGTATAGAACGTAGAATACGCAAAGCCACAGCTGCATTCAATTTCAAATTTTTTAACTGTGACAAATCTTTTCCTAAATCTTAGGTGTGGCACTCGCTTGTTGGTGAATCATAGAAATTGTTATTTATCGACGGAAAGTCCCCCTAACGAGATCATTGGATCTCAGTGGTACAGTCAACCCAGCGGTCACGTAAATTGAAATCAGCATAATGTTGTTGTTTATAAAACCAGAAGCGTTTACGTGCTGACCTCTAATAGTCATAACGCAGAACCTTAAACCAGTGTTTGATTGGATAAGGTCTATTCCCCATTTGACTAATTAGCCGGACCTGGAAGTGTCTTCTATTTCAGTCTTCAAAACCGTAGAAGTATGATCTGAAATCGATAAAGGTGGGATTTAAACAATTTCACATACGCGGCTACAGGAAAAATTTTTGAGGAACCATGATCGAATCACAAGCGTGAACAAAATGTCATCGTTTGAAGTTGTCAACAAGACTATTACTTTTTCTACAAAAGGCGAAATAGAGTTCATAGACTTATCCGAGAAAATTAGTGAAGCGGTATCCAACTCAAAGATCCAAAACGGCATAGTCCACGTTTTCGCTCCTCATGCGACAGGCATACTTGTGCTTACGGAGAACGACCCCGCATTACTTAACGACATAGAGGAGCTTTTGGAGAGTTTCGCCCCTATGCAAAAATCGTATGCTCACCCGTCCAATGCACATTCGCACTTGCGTTCTTTGATGCTTCCTCCTGACAAGACCCTTCCGGTTGTGAATGGTCGCGTAGAATTTGGAACATGGCAATCTTTGCTGTTCATTGAAACGGACGTTTACCCTCGAAAAAGAACCGTCATCATTCAAATCTTGGGTCAAACTTGATTATTCAAAAATAAGTTATGCCGATAATAAGGTTCGAGATTCGTAAACAGATTTGGCAGATAGTAACATGAAATTATTGCGCAAATTGCTAATTCACGTATTGCTGAAGAAGGTTTTTAGCTACTTAATTGTAAATTAAATCTGTTCGTTTGTTTTTCGCGCCAATAACTCGGGACCTAAAAAACAAAAAAGAAGCAAATACTCATCTAAGAAATAAAAAATGGATAACGACAACAATAAGTTTCAAAATCACAAAGCAAATGCGCTCATCAAGTTGCCTACAATTTAATAAATGGGTGCACTAAATGCCAGAATTTGACCTCTGAGTGTCCAACCAAAAATAAAGTCGGGAAGAATATCATGATTATTTATTGTTCGCGCGAATTCGAAAATAATTAACTAGCGATAAATCGGTAACAAGATAGCATTAGATATTAGCCCGATAAATCAGTATCGCCGCGGTTATTTTTCTTCAAGAGTGGACAAAAATTTTTGAGAGAGAAATTTGATAACCTGAATTGATTTCGTTAAAAGAAGCCACCGCAAAATATGATTTTTTCAGGGTTTTTACATATATGTTGATAATTAATATCCTCGCGGATGACATATTTGGCTCTTTGAGATAAAATATTATGTTACGATATTTGTTCGGGTGAGCAAAAAACACTTTTCATGTAATTGTTGTTCTTTTTTTGAAAGTTAAGACAACATTACAAAGACAATGAAGAAAATTAGTAATTGAAAAGGGCTAAAACGTCAACAAAATTGGCCTTTTAATCTTGAAAAGCCGGCTTCCAGGTTGTAATTTTCCTCGTGATGATGCCTAAAGCCTCACAAAGTGATTAAGAAACTATTGCTTGACTATGATTATATAAAGTTCGGAATAGTTCGAAATATTTTACTCATTTTATTTCAAATGTGCGATTGATTAATTTGTTTTTTGGGAAATGATTGTTCTGACTTTTAATGTTGCATTAACTCTAAACAATAAACCGTTTCCTAAAAAAAAGATTGAAAAGATGTCATCTATGGTTGATATGCTTGGTTCTACGAGGTTTTGCAAGTGTCTCTGCCAATTTCAGGTCTACAGGACCCTTTACTTTGAAGAAAGTTTTCAGCTCTGGGCTTAATTCTTGCACAACCAGAGTCGACACGTATCGCACACCGCCCAAGTTATCAATCATTGACTGTAAGTCTAACTTTCCTTCCTCAAGCGCCATGTGTGCTGCTTCCAAAGCTGATTTTGTATGGAAGACTGCTTGCAGAGGTTCGATCTGTTCGTCTGGCCAGCGGGGAATTACTGCTGTCTTGCCCTGGCACAGCTCGAAAAAAAGGTCGATTACGTCAGGAGAAATAAACGGCATGTCGGCCGATAAAAGTACACTATGCTTTCCTTGAGCTGCTTCAAGTCCCGCGACCGCACCTGTGAGGGCACCGGTTTCGACATCAGGATTGATAGCAAATTTGACTTCACCACCGACGATTTCCTCGTATTCTTGTTCACGCTCGCTCTTGTCTATAACCACAACGATTTCGTTTACGAGGACGCCCACGACGTCCACAACATGTCTTATCAGAGGTTTGCCATTAAGTTCTAATAATGCTATATCTTGATCGAATTGACTGAGGTTTTCAGCTATGATAATTGCGGTTCTATCCATATGGCTTCCTCGCGTTACAAAGGTTTTTCGCGGGGCTTTAAGCCTTTTTGGTGATTTTGGCGATGCTTCTGTATACGGACAAAGTTCTGCGTAAAGATGCCCAAGAAATAGAAAAGGAAGGTTTTGGTTTATCTGACTTCGTTTGCGTCGATTTTCTTTGCCATCTCGACGAGTAATGTCGAGAATGGATGGTCTGGTTTGTCTTGGGCAAAGATGAAGCTACCTTCAGCTCGAAGTATGTCGCAGAAGCAGGGCACGATTCCAAGCAACGGAACTTGATAGATGTTCTTTACTCGGTCGTATAGTTCATCACGACGAGTTTTGGAGTTGTAGTCTAAGACCTTGTTTAGAACGATGCCTGTTTTCTTCTCAAACAGATTGTACAGTTCCTTGAGCATGCGACTTGTTCCGTCAACGTCAGATCTGTCACCGGTTGTGGTAACTGCCACTAAATCAGCTGCAACTATTGCATTGATAGATGAATACTGTAGACCAGGACTTGTGTCAAAGACGATGTAATCGAATTGTTGATCAGTCATTAGTGCATTTCTTAAGTGAAGAAGTCTGCCCAACGCGCGCATTTCCCACTTTCGGTCTTTTGCAGACATGTCTCGAATGGCTTCAGTTGCTGGGTTAGCTAAGCCGACGAAGAGTTTTCCTTTGCCCGGGACCCTAGTGCTGAGGTCGATTAGAATTTTGTCAACATTGCAAGTGTTGTTTAAGTAATCATTAAACCAATTCTCTGCACAGCCAATCTTGAGGATAGCAAAGAGGCTTGGCGCTCTAAAGTCCAAGTCAAATAAACAGACTTTCTTGCCTAACTTTGCAAATGTTGCTGCCAAGTTCACACTTAGCAACGTTTTTCCAGTTCCGCCTTTATAGGAATGAACTGCAATTATTTTTCCCATTTATGGTTCACCATCGCTTTCCCTATGCGCAAAGAAGTAAGCTTTCCTACCTTTGCGCTCTTTCTTCAAATAGCCCATCAATACTAACTGGTTAAGGTATGCACTTTCAACGGCTCTTGCTCTAGTCGTTTGTTGAGAAATTTCATCCGCGGTCGCTCGGCCTGACCTGCACACTGTCATGGCGGTTTTGCGCAGGTGATCGGGCATCGAAAGCAGCGTCATTACGTCCAGGGGCGTGTCCTGCAGCGGCTGCTCCATAACACCTTTTTGGTCATGCTTTTGCAATTCTATCATTACCTCGATTTTTTCATTTAGCCTTTCCAGATTTTCTCTTATTTTTTCTAGAATGGCTACGGGCTTTCTTCCCAAGACTTGTTCTTTGCTCACTATTGTCCCCTCAAACTGTGCTGCTGTAGGACAGGTAAACAATAGTATTTATTAAGTGTTACGAAACATGAGTACTTATTCTTGTTCTCGCAACTGAAAAAAAATCGAAAATGCAAGTTTAGGAAACAAAACTAATAAAAAGATAAGTAGACGCCTACTGCGCCCTTTTTGCACCAAGTTTCGGGAAAGTTGCTAAAAAGGCATAGGAACCTGATTCCGAGCTTCTTCCACGATAGGAAGAACTTGCTTTAGTTCTCGGAAGTACTTAAGTACGGTTATTCCGCGTTGAGTGACGGCAAAAACAACTCGGCGTTTGCCAATGGTTCGCTCCTCAACTAGGCCTTGTTTGATAAGGAAATCGAGATATTCTTTGAGCACGCTGCAATTAACATTGGCTTTGTACATTATGTGTGTTAGCTTCAATGGTCCTCTGTGTGCAAGCACTCTGAGTATGTCAACGTACATTTCGAGTTTACTGCGTCTCATGACATCTTACCTTCTGACATGTTTCGTTTGATTTTGTATATAATGTTTATGTATGTCAAATTCAGGGAAACCCCTTGATTCATCATCTGAATTGTCCTCTATCCTGTATTCGATTTAACACGTTTACTCTATTTTCGAATGCCGTTACAAGATCATCTATCAATATTTCTTGAAATTCTGTCGAAAGATCCATTATTTCTTCGCCAAAAATAGTGACCATTTTCTCTTCAAGATTTTCTCGGGTTTTTAACGCATCAGTCTTGTTCAAGGAATTCCCACCAGTCTGATTCGTCCAAGAATATGTGATAAGTGCTTAACTGCATTATGAAAGCTGAATCTGAATCCGGAATTCAAAGATCTAACTTTGAAAACTGCCTTGACCACTAAAATAACAGGCATGCTTTAATTCTTGATTACATTTGTTTGATTTTTCAGAGTCTAAGGGCGCCTGTGATGACAATTGCACGAAAGGACCAACGAAGAGAAATATTCTCCTCGAAAATGTCTTAAGCAAAAAAATTACTTCTGAGGCGCAATAAAAAAAAATAAAACATTTTGGGCTTTCTGCGCTCTTGACTACGCTTATTAAGAAAAACCAACACTAAGCACATAGGAAGATGAGAACTTGTCCTGGGAAATTTTAGATGAAAGTGCCTTAAACAAAATCAAAAAGCAGAAGGCCTTCGAAGATGAGACCTCAAAAAAACTCACGCCACTTTACGAAGCTGCCCAAAACCCAATCATAAAACTCTATCTACATAGCATCATCTTGGACACTATGAGACACTCAGATACATACCAAATGCTGATAGACTTAAATGAACGAGCACAAATTGGCGAGGAAAGCGAAAAACTGGCTGAAAGCGAACTTAAAAATCATATAGTTGAAGAAGCCAAGATGTTAAAACAAGCCGACGAAATAAGCAAGTCAGTAAAGGACAAGAGAATTAAACAACTAGTTCTAGGTATTCTGGAAGACGAGAAAAGGCATCACAGGGTTCTGACTGAATTAATGAAAGTACTGAAAATGGAATCTAAAGAATGGGACGCTTATTTGTACGACCTGATAGATGGTTTCCCGTAAACGCCCTTTCTTTAAATATGTTCCAAAGTAACATTATCACTTATTTTTGAATGACAGTGCCCCGTTTTTCTCATCGACAACTATTGCTGAGTTTTTGTCGAGTTTTTCCTCTAGAATCATCTTTGACAATTCGTTCAACAGGTTTTTTTGAACGACGCGTTTTATTGGTCTGGCGCCGAACTGTGGATCAAATCCTATGTTGGCAATGAAGTCTACAGCTTTCTTTGTGATTGTCAGCTTGATACTGCTTTTTTCGAGCATCTTCTGGACATTTTTTAGTTGAAGTTCAACGATTCTTCGCACTTCTTCTCTTGTTAATGACTGGAACATTATTATCTCATCGACGCGATTGAGGAATTCAGGTTTAATGCTCTTTTTCAAAAGATCAAAGACCTGTTTTCGAGTTTGATTTATTATTTCTTCCCTGTTTTGTTCATTTATCTTCTCCATATTTTCTTGAATTATATGGGAGCCTATGTTCGAGGTCATGATAATTATGGTGTTTTTGAAATCGACTGTTCGGCCCTTATTATCAGTTAATCTTCCATCGTCTAGCACCTGAAGCAAGATGTTAAAGACGTCTGGATGTGCCTTTTCAATTTCGTCCAGTAGTACCACAGAATAGGGCTTTCGTCTAATGGCTTCAGTTAATTGTCCGCTTTCTTCATAACCGACGTATCCTGGAGGCGCGCCAATTAGTCTTGAAACCGTGTGCCTCTCCTGATATTCGGACATGTCAATTCTAACCATGCTGTTTTCGTTGTTGAACAAAAATTCAGCTAAAGCTTTGGCTAGTTCGGTTTTTCCAACTCCTGTTGTCCCTAAGAAAATGAAAGATCCGATGGGGCGTTTTGGATCTTGCAAGCCAGCCCGGTTTCTTCTAATGGCATCTGAAACTGCACTGACAGCTTCATCCTGTCCTACAACTCGCATGTGAAGTTCTGTTTCTAAATTAAGCAGTTTTTGTCTTTCGCTTTGAAGCATTCTATTTACTGGTATGCCTGTCCATCGGGAAACTACTTCAGCGATCTCTTCAGCATCGACCTCTTCGTTTACCATGGCTGATTCTCTTTGAAGTTCCGAGAGTTTTTTCTTTAGAGTTTCAATCGTTTTTTCCGCTTCAGGAATTTTGCCGTGGCGAATTTCAGCGACCTTTCCAAGATCACCTGTACGGTAGGCGCTTTCGTCCTCAAACTTCAATTGTTCAATTTCGTTCTTCTTGGTTTGAATTTGTTCAACAACATCTTTTTCAGATTGCCACTTAGCCCTTAGTTGATTTCGCTCTTCACTCAAGTTCGCAATTTCTTCATTAAGCGATTTGAGCTTACCTTGATCTTTCTCACGTTTGATGGCTTCTCGCTCAATTTCTAATTGACGAATTTTGCGGTCTTTTGTTTCAAGCTCCTCAGGAGCAGAATTGATCTCAAGTCGAAGCTTTGACGCGGCTTCATCAATCAAATCAATTGCTTTGTCTGGGAGAAAACGGTCGGAAATATAACGTTGCGAAAGTTCTACAGCTGCAATTATTGCTTCGTCCTTGATTCGTACATGATGATATGTCTCATATCGTTCCTTTAAACCTCGAAGAATGGATATGGCATCTAACGTGTCTGGTTCGTCAACCATGACGGGTTGGAACCGTCTTTCAAGGGCTTTGTCTTTTTCAAAATATTTCTGGTATTCGTTTAGGGTAGTAGCTCCAATCGCACGTAATTCTCCCCTGGCTAGGGCTGGTTTTAGTATGTTTGCTGCATCCATTGCGCCTTCACCACCACCAGCCCCGACGAGAGTGTGAATTTCGTCGATAAATAGAACTATTTGGCCTTCTGCTGCCACAACTTCTTTGACAACGCTTTTGAGGCGTTCTTCAAATTCACCTTTAAATTTAGCTCCAGCGATGAGGGCACTCATATCTAACGAATAGATTTGTTTTGATTTCAGATTCTCAGGTACGTCCCCGTCGATTATACGACGAGCTAGTCCTTCAACTATTGCTGTTTTGCCAACTCCTGGTTCGCCGATTAGAATTGGATTATTTTTTGTTCTCCGCGATAAAATTTGAAGCACTCTTCGAATTTCCTCGTCCCTTCCAATTACTGGGTCAAGTTTCCCTTTTCTTGCCATTTCATTTAAGTTAATTGCATATTTGTTCAGTGCATTGTAAGTTTCTTCTGCAGTTTGAGAATTTACAGTTGCTCCTTTTCGAAGCTGCTTGATGGCCGACTTTAGATCATTTTCGTTAACCCCGTTTTCATGGAGCAATCTTGAAGTCGCGTCATTTACAGCCAAGATTCCAAGCAAAAGATGCTCGATAGAAATAAACTCATCTTTACTCTCAGAAGCAGAATCCACCGCTTTTTGGAGAACCCTATTGGAATTGGGTGAGAGATACTGTTGGCCCCCACTGACTTTTGGTAAGCAATTAATCAGTTTGTCGAGGTCTTTTGAGAAAGCGTCAAGATTGACATTCAATTTCTTTAGCAAATAAGGAACAGCATTTTCGTCAACCGTTAATATGCCTTTTAATAAATGCGCAGGCTCAATAGATTGATTCTGTTTTGACATAGCGATTTCTGTAGCTTTCTGAATTGCCTCTTGAGATTTTATTGTCAGATTGTTCAAATCCATTGATGTCCCTCTTCTTTGCCAAATTTTTGAACTTCGTCGTTTCTTATTCTCTGATTAACTAGTAATGTACTATTATTTTAAATTGCACACCTGAGATACCGCCAATAGAGAAAATTGGAAGCACTTCAATTGTTAACCGAGCGGTTTAAGCGAACATACAGCAGGTAAGTCTAAACTCGTGATGACGCAAGATGTATGCTTTAAATTCAAATTAAAGTTTATGCGACAAGCACCGAGATTTTAAACACAATGTGTCCATAATCAATTTCTGTGACTCATAAAGGGTGAATCTTTCAGCTTTTTTTGATTGGAAAATGTTTTCGGGTTTTTTTGCTAAAAATTGTTTAATCTGAGTTTTTTTAGCTTTTTTAAGCTAAAAAAAGTCTGTTTGGAATGCATACTCTAATATAGTCGCAAAAGCCATTATTAATCATTAGAGTTCTTTAGAGGAAGAGTCAACTTAACATAAAGCTGCTTTTTCTCCAGATTATTCTGATTATAAGTCGTTTAGACAATATAGGGTAAAATAATATGGGTAAACGCAAAGTAACAAACGAAGGCAACCTTGACAGTATGATTCTTCCTTCAAAAAACGATGTTTTAGGTATAGCCGTCAAGATGCTGGGTGCCGATAGAATCATGGTAAAATGCCAAGATGGTAAAGACCGTCTCTGCAGGGTTAGAGGTAAACTGAAAAGGCGTGTCTGGATAAGAGAAGGCGATATCGTTTTGGTCTCGCCATGGGATTTCCAGGTGGAAACAAGAGGCGACATATTTTGGCGGTACCGGCAGAACCAGTCAGACTGGCTAAGAAAACATGATTATCTAACTATGTAACAAAATTAGCTGGAAAAACTTATGTCACAACAAACGTCAACCGAGATAAATTGTAGTGACTGTGGCAAGACTGCCACAGTTCCTTTCAAGCCAACAGCAGGTAAACCGGTCTATTGTCGTGAATGTTTAGCCAAACATAGAACAGAGCGACCCAGCGGGAATCGAGCGGACACCATAAACCAAAAATCTGACATCAGAAAGCAAGCCTGGTCCAGACGAAGAGTAAACTGGAAAAACTAGGAAGGTGACTTTGAGCATGAGTGGTACAAATATCGTTTTGCAGGAAAGGTGCAATAGCTGCGGCAGCACCAATCTTGATGTCAATGAAGACATGTATAAGTGTCTTGATTGTGGCATGGGCAAGTACAAAGCGGGCAGGCACAAGGGCGTTAGATAATTGCCCAGTTTGGTTGCACTCCGCTGAGAACAAGTATCCGTTGTTCGACCATACATTATTCCATAGTCCACACTTCAAAAGAATCGGCTTTATCACTGCAAGAAACGCTCCAATTCACATTCATTGTATTAGTCCCGTGGACCTTGGCGGCGAACAAATCGTGAAAAGAAACAAAGAGGCAGGATAAAATTGCCCCAAATAGGTAAACTATGCAACCTTGAGCCGTAGATTTATCTTGAGAATACAAACTAATCGTTCTTTGTCGTTAAGGCTCTTTCTTTCAAAGGGTCGTTGGCTTAAAAGCGTCCTTTTTAGGCGATAGCGCACATTAGGAGAACACATCCAAAATGTTTTAACTCCACAACTGTGTTTAACAGGTAGTTTGAACAAGGTTTTGAAAATGAGCTATTCTAAAAGGCAAGGTGGCAGTTACGAGGGAAGACAGGGTCATGGCAAGGGTTTTAAGCGTTGCCCAGTCCAATTAGGCGAAGAATTGGAAGTTGAAATCTCAGAATTGAGCCCAAAAGGGGAAGGAATAGCTAAGAACCAAGGCTTTGTAATCTATGTCGCCGACTCTAAACCTGGAGATCACGTAAAAGTGAGAATTACTCGAATAACAGACAAAGCGGCAAACGCACAAATAGTCAAGTAACACCGCTCTTTGCAAACCAAGCCAACTTTTCAAAAGAAACTGCGCTGATATCTCCGAACGGGTTCAAATCGTTGCATAACCGTATACACAAAAACGAGCATTTTGGCGATATTAAAAAAAGATTAGCACAGTCTTCTAACTAGAACAGCAAGAATCAAAAAATATCTTCTGATACTGTCATGTTAAACTTATGGCTTCATCAGCGTAACATGTATCGGTTCTATTCTCAGAATTACCCTATCGCCGTGTTGCCTGTAGTCCACGCCTATGTACTTATGCGCTAGCTTATCGATGTGTTCCTCGGCGCCTTCTTTTCTTATCTCAACGACCTTGCCCCTGATAAAAAGTGAATCATAAGGGTCGTTCATGTTGAATACACTGATCGCCACACGAGGATCGCGCCTAATATTTTTTGTCTTGACTCTGTTCTCAGTCGTGTTGACCAATACGATGTCGTTGTCGTGATCTATCCAAGTGGTGGTCACGTGTGGGGAACCGTCCCTCATCAATGTGGCTACGTTCGCGAAGTTTTTTGCCTCAATCAATTTCTTCGCTTTTTCAGGCAGGTTTACCATGTAGCCACCATTACTTAGACAGATGGCAGAAAGATTAATAGTTTTCTTGGACAATGCGTCGTGAATTTTCGTATGCATGGCACGACAGGTTTGAGCGCGGGAAAAAGAAAAGAACAAGATTTATGGCCATAATCGCTTGAAGGAAAGCTCTTAAGACAGCCCTGATTTCAATTCGATGGATGAAATGTATGCATGCGTTGGAATTGGATAACGTGAGCTCCGGTTATGATGGGCAAGTCGTGCTTCACAACGTCAGCTTCAAGCTGCAGGAGCCGTCCATATACGTCGTTCTGGGGCCTAACGGCGCAGGCAAGACTACCTTGTTCCGCACGATTGCGGGCATCCTTGAGCCGTACAATGGCAAAATTCTCCTTAACGGCCAAGACATAACCGCAAAAGAAACAACAAGAGCAAAGCTGAAGTATCTCTCGCAGTACAACGCGATGCCTGAGGAGATGACAGTTTACGGTGGGTTAAAATTCTATGCAGACATGGAGAAAGGCGACCCAGACAAAGCCATCGAATTGCTGGACCTTGACCAGCTTAGGAACAAGAGATTCTCTGACTTATCTTTGGGTCAGAAAAAAAGGGCTGCCATTGCAAAGGTGTTCCTAAGCGAGCGGGACCTGTACCTGCTGGATGAACCCACCGCAAACTTGGATCCAGTTATTTCCAAGGAAATTCGAGACATTATTGTAAAATTGAGCAAGGACAAGATGATCCTTTATTCGTCGCATAACTTGTACGAGGCAACTGACATTGGCACTTACTTGATTTTGATTAAAAATGGCGCAATGACGATGTTTGACAAGATATCTAACATCAAGTCGAAGGAGTACCGCGTAGGCATCAAATCCTCAAAAGACATATCGCAAATAGTGCCAGCGCACAGAGAAGGCGAATACTACGTGCTAACTGCGTCTACCCCTGAAGAGGCAGGATTGGCACTAAAAAAGATCGTTGATGCGGGCGTTTTGGTCACGGAGATGCGGCAACTCGGCAACCCTCTGCAGGAACTCTTCGAGGAGCCAACTGCTGATAAAAACCACAAGGGGGCCCCATAGATGCCCAATAGCACATTGACTTTTGCGAAGCGCAGTTTGGGGCTGAGTAAGATTCAGGCGGGAATGGGCATCTTTTTGGGTGCTTTCGGCGTTTTTGTACTCGACGCTCTCTCAATCGCCGCCGGGACTGCCGGTTCAGCCGTGTCGAGCTATCTTTTCACCGTCGCGTTCATGTCTTTTGGGCTTCTTATGTTTTCAATGCCTGTTCTTTTGCTCTATGTGTACGATAAAAACAATGGCGTATTGGAGTACTTGCTCTCGGTGGGATGGACACAGAGAAGGATTTTTGTACAGTACCTAAAATCAACACTGTTCTTGGCATCCACTCTCTTCATCGCGCAGGTTATCTCTGTCTTAATCGCTGGATTCATCGCAGGTTCGCAGAGTGTGCTTGTTTTGGATATACTAATGTTGCTTCTTACGGGTGTCCTAGGCTTTTCTGTGGTTTCATTTGTAACAATGGCTATGATGGCTTTTAGCTTACTACAGAAACAGCGAGTCGGCAGTAACAGTCCCTTTGCATTGCTACTAGGGGTTGTTATTATTCTTCCGATGTTTTTGCTTCCAGTTATTTTTGGGTTCAAAACGGGTTTTCTGGTTGATTTCTCGATCGCCATCTTTGTTGGAATACTGTCGATTGTTTTGTTGGCACTATCAAGTCGGCTGATTAGAAGAGAGAAAATGCTACCCTAACACTATATTACGGCGCCACCTTGCCCACTGCGTTTAGCGATTGGGCTCTGTTTGTTCATCGTAGGTTTCAACATGGCAGCAAAGAGGTTTTCATCCTTAGCACAACTGCCCAATAGCAGACAAAAAAATGAGATGAAAGAAAGCAGTGACAACATAAAAGCTAACGTTTCCCACATTAACAAGATATTGATTGACTTACAAGATTGTGCCAGACCATTAAACCCAGAACATTCAATCTTTGATTCTTGACCTGATTATCGAATCCCTCGTGAACTATTTCTTCAAAGCACAAATCAAATCTTTAATTAATTTCAAACAAACAAAATAGACATAATCGGGGGACTCTTGTGAGACTAAAAGGGGTTTGCTATGATGTAGGGACCGTTTATTATTTCAATTGGCGCCCCAATTTCGACCCTAAGGTTGTACACCGTGAGCTTGAAATCATAAAGCAAGACTTACACTGCAATGCTATTAGAATAAGCGGCTTCAGCATAGACCGCTTAATGATTACTGCCGAGATCGCTCTCAAGCAGGGATTAGAAGTGTGGCTTTCCCCGCAATTGTGGGATAAGAGCCAACAGCAGACGGTTAAATATCTCACCAAGGTTGCCCTATCAGCAGAAAAGCTGCATAAGCAGCAGCCGGAAAATGTGGTATTCAGCGTTGGCTCTGAATCGACTCTCTTTACGCAGGGGATACTTGAAGGCAAGAATATTCAACATCGCATGACCAACCAAAAGAACTGGACAAAAATCAAGGCTAAAGAACACAACAAACCACTAAACGAGTTCCTAAAGAGGGCAAACGATTCGGTAAGGCAAGTCTTTCACGGCAAAGTAACTTATGCATCGCTCATTTGGGAAACGGTTGATTGGAGCCTGTTCGATTTTGTTGGCGTAGATCATTACAGGATGCAAAAGATTAAAGATCAATACATTGACATGCTTAATCCGCTCTTTGAACTACGAAAGCCAGTTGTGATAACCGAGTTTGGCTATCGCACTTACCAGGGTGCTTCAAGCAGTTCTGAAGGTATGGCTGGCGATATCGTAGACCATAAGACTGAACTGATGCACCATATCCCATTGATAGGCCGATTTATCAGACCTAAAATAAGAGGCGAGCATATTCGAGACGAGAGCTCGCAGGCAAACGAAATCATAGATCAACTGAGAGTGTTAGACAAGTCAGGTGTCGATGGCACTTTCATATCGACATTTGTATCACCTCTAAATTATAATAATGACAATCCCCGCTTCGACATTGACATGTCAAGCTACAGCCTAGTTAAGAGCTATGCAGGCAACAAACACGGTATAACCTATCCTGACATGACATGGGAGCCAAAGGAATCTTTCAATGCGGTAGCTGACTATTATGCAAAACATTAGCGAAAGGAAATAAAAAAAGCGGAAGCCATTATTCATCAGCCATATTAACTAATTTGGCACCAAATTACTTTCAAACGTGGCCATTTTTAGCGATTTAGGATTGCTTGACAAAATAGCTAATGATTAACATCCATTTGCCAAAAGCAGTTTAGAGTGGGATGTTAGATTTACACCCCCATTTAGATTTCACGCAAGAAACATAAGAAATAGGGAGAACAATGCACTTCATCAGTTTAAACTATCCAATGAATCTTTACCGCTGAATACAAGGGTAAAACCGCTGTGTTGCATACCTAATTGATTCAAATGTAGTGTTGTGCGGAATAAGGCTGTCGAGGGAGATTTTTGCAGTGCAAATTTTTATCTTCTTTTCAAGACATAGAATCATGGAGATTATTAGGTTGGGTGGGTTACATGGTCAGCAATTCGAGAGCTAATAGTAGTTGGTTGATTGAGAGTTTGGGGGCTAAAGGCCCTGACTCAAAACTGAAAAAGAAACTAATGCTGTTTGGCCAGTTCGTAGGTGATTGGGAAATTGTCGAAGCCCAATACATTCAGGGGGACGGAACTTGGGTCAAGATAAAAGGCGAGGTTCACTTTGGCTGGATTCTTGGAGGCACGGCAATACAGGATGTTTGGATGGGCTGCCGCGAAGATTCCAAAAAGATGATTATGTTTGGCACAACTATCCGATTCTATGATCCAAAGATTGATGCTTGGCGCAGTACTTGGCTTTCTCCCCTCAAAGGACTTGCTCAAACCTTCATCGGTTGCGAGGTCAATGGAGAAATTGTTCTGGAACACAAAACCGTCGAAGGTTACCCTGAAAAATGGATTTTCTCGCAAGTTAAGCCGCAGTCTTTTCGGTGGCATTCTGAAGAGACACACGATGAAGGCAAAACTTGGATTCTGACGGAGGAAATGAAGATTCGCAGAGTTAATTCAAATGCGCCATGACCTAATTTGCACCCTCGAGGTTTAGTGCGAGCAAAAACCGTAGAATTGAGACGAATCGTCCGCCAATGCTTTCATTATGTGCCTGGCGCACGCAGCTTCAGATAAGGACGAAAAAGAGATGTTACTCGTAGCCTGATTACATGACTGTAAGGTTATTCCGCGGTTTCTCAAATTGGCTGTGAGATCAAGGTGGCCCCAAATACTTTGATTCCGCATTTACAATGACTTTAAAACAAGAATTCGATCAAATTGTTATTTTTGGCGCTGGTTTTCCAAAACGTACAACTGCCGCCAATGATGAAATTCGCAGTCGTCAACCCTACCCGAATCTGCCTCTGCTTCGCCACTACTTATCTCCTTAGAAAAATACCCGTGACGAGTGAGTGCCCTGCGAACAAGGCAGGTAAACTTGCCTCCTCCCTTCTATTCTTGGCAAACAATCATGTGTCAACTTGTTTTTTGCTCCCTTCTTTTGATTTTTCTTAAAAATTTTTTAAGTGAAAAAAACGTATTAGGCTTTAGGTATTCAGATGATAGACATAGCTACAATCTCTGCCTTGGTAACCACCGTAAGCATCATTGTGGGTGTTGGTTTTACTATTCTGGAAATTCGTCATTTCAACAAGACAAGAAAAACAGAAATTATTATGAAAATTTATGATAGATTTGGAAGTAAAGAGATAGTGGAAGCCATGAATAAGGTTGGCGCCTCAAAATTTGAAAGCTTTGACGATTACAGAGAGAGATATGGTCTAACTGACATCACTGAAATCGCCGTGCTTTTTGACGGAATAGGTGTTCTGTTGGAACAAAAATTGATCGACATTGATATGGTTGACCAGCTCTTTGGCACAACCATCTACTTGCTTTGGACCAGAATAGAACCCGTGATCAAAGCCATGAGAAAAGGCCTAGGCGAACCATCCTTCTTTGCTCATTTTGAAAATCTTATGAATAAACTAAACGAGCACAGAAAACAAAGCTAAAACACTTTTTTCCCTCACTCGCACGCCTTTCTTCAGATAAACGTTTTGAGGCAACTAAACAGTTTAGCTTCCTAGAGTTCAGTTTGTTTGTACCTTAGATTGCTGACCGTTCGTTTGATGTAAGATTTTCCTTTGTCGGTTATTGCGAATGTTCCAGTGCTTTCTTTCACGTATTCGTTTTCGATTAGAGGCTTCATTATATGTGAAAAGTTGTCTTCGAAATTGAATTCCCGTCCAACTGTGAATTCTGTGAACAGAGCTGGCATGTAGCTGGGCCTGAATGTCTTTTCTAGAGAATTTACGATTTCTTGCTTGGTTCCCAACTTATCCTCGTGGATCGAGTACATTACCCAGTTTCTGAAGGTCTCAAATCTTCTTTGCTCGATTTGTTTTTCAAAAGGTATCTTAAACTTAGAGAACTCGGTTTTTTCGCCGTGCATAGCCTTATAAGCTTCTCGAGTTAAACCGAAGCTGTCCATACAAATTCTAATGGCTATAAATCCGCCAACAACCGCATCCACCCAATGGACGCCAAAGATGGAGAGAAGCACCCCAACTATGACAGCCAATGAAGAATATACGCTGTTTTTAGAGTCAATTGACTGAGAAATCAAGGCGAGGCTTTGGCTTCTTCTCCCAACGAAACGCTGGTAGAGTGAAAGAGCAAACATCGATATGACGGCTATTAGCTCGATGAAGATTACGACATAGGGTATCGTGATGGGCAGGAATGAACCTGTGAAATTTTCAATTACTGAGGTTATTGAATCATAGAATAGAAAGATAGCTGTTACAAACATTAAACCGATTATTACTATCGTTCCGAGAATTTCCTTTTTGAATTTCATGCCAAACCAAACTACACTCGATGCTACCGTATCGACTGCGGTGTCTGCACCATCAGCGATTAAGCCAACGCTGCCGCTGAGAAAGCCAGCCACAAGTTTTAACACTGCAAGAAAAACGTAGCCAGCCGTCGTATTCCTTGCCGTAGCGGTTGGGCTAAGAATCTGATTTTGAAGTATAGTCGCGCCCTTTTCCATGGCTTTAGCGGTAACTTGGGCCTGTGCTTTGCCTTCTTCGGTTAGCTGGTACTTGGCTTGTTCGGTAAGCTTTAACCATTTTTTGCAAACCAAACCGTCACAGGTTTGTGCGATACCCACGTGTGAGCGTAATTTCTCTGGGTGTTGCGGTTTGTCAAACTGAATTGTTTGCAGAGCCGTATGTTCTTGAAGTTCTTTCAGGCTAAGGGGACCATCTTTGAGCAAAGAGAGCAGTATGAATTGGGACAAATCGTCATTCATTTTACTTTTTCTTTTTTTCTCCATTTCTATTCATTGACGTATCGGTGTGTCACCTTTTTAATATTATCGCAGAATAGATCTACCATACTCATTGAAAAGGTAGGATTAACCTTTAAACGAAGGCAACAATTTGATGATATGCCAAAAATGTATTCATCTGATGAAGCAACCATGAATAGATCCACCTGTGATTGTGCAGAGAACTATCATTGCGAAATTTTCTGAGAACCCAAAAATTATTTACTGACAGTTTTCCGATTTTGAGTTCAGTGTTATTCGATAATTTTATTAACTTTTTTCGACCCTAAATTGCCTAACAATGTAAAAATACGGTTCGAATAGGGTGCAAGCCTAGGAAAGAGAAACGTGTCTGGAAAGATTTCTGTTTTTAGATCTTCTAAAGGGGAAGCAGAGTACTTTGCGGCTTACAACGCTATCTTGAAACAATGGCCCGTTCCTTACGAAGAGATTTATGTTCCTACCAGCCTCGGAGACACCCATGTAATTGCATCTGGACCAAGAGATGGTACGCCCTTACTACTTTTTCATCCATCAGGAGCAGGCGCCACCATATGGTATAGAAATGTTGGCCAACTTAGCAAGCACTTTCGAATTTATGCTGTTGACACAATCGGCGAACCAAACAAAAGCATTCTCACACGCCCTATAAGCAGAAGTCACCAGCGCCAACAATTTGCAGCGTGGATTTCGGATTTACTTAATGGACTGCAAATCGACAAAGCTCATCTAGTGGGCAATTCTTTCGGTGGGTTCCTAGTACTTAATACTGTGCTTCACATTCCCGAGCGAATAAAGAAAGCCGTGCTTATCAGCCCAGCAGCCTCGTTTGTCCAAATATGGTCTTGGTCTTGGCATTTTATGCCATCTATTGGGATTGGACGGTTGACTGGTTCAGAGTGGGCTTTGCTTAGACCGTACAACTGGATTTGGCAAAACTTCCCTGTAGATGATCACATTGCAAAGTTGCGAACTCTTACAGCCTTAGAGGGGCGTCACCGTCACTGGTCTCCATCAGTATTTAATGACGAAGAACTGCGAAAAATTCAAACCCCCATTCTTTTGTTAATTGGCGACCATGAAGTAATTTACAACCCGGAAACAGTTATGCGAAAGGCAAGTCGCTTAGTTGCAGGGCTTAAAGCTGAAATCATTTCTGATGCTAATCACAATGCTGAGTATACTGCCCCCGAAGCAGTTAACGAGAAAATTATTAGTTTTCTTCTTGACCCATAAGGGAGATTGGATTTATCCTTGAGCAGAAGATTTGAGTCTTCGTCATGCTCATCCTGTGCGAGTCTGAGTCTTGTAAGGTTTGAAATTCAAGTTGAGGGGAAATCCCAGCACCTTTTTACCAGTAAACAGATGCTAAATGCTATTTGGACCAGACTCGCCTCAAAGCGCTGGTCAGATCAGAGATGGAGTGGCTTCAAACAGACCTCTGACGGCGATGCATTTTTTCCGAGAATAATTTGGGCTCAATTTCTAAAATTATGCCTAATAATTGGATAAATTTGGAAATGGCACGTCGTGTTAGATTTACACCCACGTTTAAATTCCACATGAAAAATAGCTCTGTTTACCGTTAGTTTTTTTCAGCTTCAGATTGGAGTTGACCATAGATTTGTCCAATTCATCGGTAATCGTATTAATTCAGTTAGACAAATAATCTTGCCGATTAAGCGATCAGGAGACTCGGTCTCCCTAATGCATTGCCACGGTGCCTTATGCTGGACCTCAATCGCTTTGTGATCTTGTTCTCGTTACCGCTGAAGGATTTTTCCCTGTATACTTCGTTCATGAGGCATAAAATCGGCCGAAGACAAAGTCGCTAATTAAAGAAAAGGAGATTATTTGGGTGACTTATTCAAAAAGAAAAGCTGAAATCAACAGAGACTCCATCCGCGAGTACATATCTGCAAGGGTCTTCAAGCAGTTTCATTAGTAGCTATCGACGATACTTGGTCTGCACTTCGGCCAAAAATAATTTCACTAAGATCTTGCTTGTTTTTGCTACTTCAAAGAAACGATTTGTGGCGATTCAAAATGCGTTTTTGTTTAAAGGTTAGCAACTGAGCTATTGTGTACTTTTAGGAAAGGCTAATATCAACATATTGACAAATGCTTTTTCACTTCATCGGTGCTTATACGGAGTTGAAAAGCATAAACAAGTATGCTGGTCTTATC
Source organism: Candidatus Nanoarchaeia archaeon (assembly GCA_035506455.1). Taxonomy (GTDB): domain Archaea; phylum Thermoproteota; class Bathyarchaeia; order Bathyarchaeales; family Bathycorpusculaceae; genus JADGNF01. The sequence goes on along the minus strand of DATJPJ010000050.1, from coordinate 14,380 downwards.
CCAATTTTCGCAATAGTATTGACATTAATCGTTGAATTAGCCTTAGGTCTAAGAGGGCAGTATGTTTTTAATCCACCTTTTCTGTTTCTTGCACTAAACCTCATTTTTGTAGTCGGAGTTAGTTTATTTACAGGCTATTTATCAGCGAAAGGGTACTTGCTCACAGGGTCTCTAACGCTCTTATTTTTTGCCTTATCGTTTATCTTACTTGTAATTATGAGTACATTTAATGGATTGTTTGGAAACTTCTCACCCGATTGGGCTGTAACAGAAGCGGCAATTGCATTGCTCTTGTTTTCAGCATTTCAGGCCTTCGCTGGTTTTCAGGCTTCTTTTCGTTCCGTACCAATTGGCTCTGAACATCGAAAGGCCAGGTTAACATCATCGAGCCTATTTGTGGTTTTTCTAAGCGTGTTATTGACATCGTTGACACGGCTGGATGTCTTTCCTCCTTTCTTTGTTAGCGGGCTAGGGGTTACATTAATAGATCAAATTGTTTACGCAATTGCTATTCTATTTCTATCTGTAAGTTGTACGCTTTTCTTACGGCTCTATTTAAAGTCAAAATCAAACGTGATTTATTGGTATTCCTTGGGTTTGGCGATTGAGGCAATTGGTTTGTGTGGCGCCACTTTGCAGGTGCAATTTAGCGATATTGTAGTTTGGACAGGGAGGGTTGGCGTCTACCTTGCATTCATTTATTTCCTAATCGCATTACTAAGCTCAGGAAAAAGCAAAAATTCTGTTTAAAAATTTTAGAGCGAGAAAATACTGCATTTATATAATTACGAATACAATATCATTGATAATTTAACTTGAGGAGCTCACTATGTCGACTGACTCTTTAGCAAGTGGGTGGGCAAAAGCCATTGGTGTAGACCGCAAACAATTTGACATGTTTTTTGACAAGATGCTCGATGGCTTTGCTTACCACAAAATTGTAGTCGACAAGTCAGGCAAACCAGTTGATTACGTCTTTCTTGAAGTCAATCATGCTTTCGAAAAGATGACCGGATTGAAAAGAGAGCACATTATAGGCAAGAAAGCTACAGAGGCACTTCCAGGCTTAGAGAAAGATCCTGCTGGTTGGATTGATGTTTATGGAAAGGTTGCGTTAACAGGAGAACCTATTCAATTTGAAAATTACGCTACTTCTTTGGGTAAATGGTACAAAGTAATTGCTTATTGCCCAGAGAAGGGCTACTTTGTCGCTTTATTTGAGGACATTACTAAACGCAAGAAAGCAGAAGAAGCTCTAAGAGAAAGTGAAGCGCGGTTCCACAGCATATTAGACAGCATGATTGAAGGCGGTCAAATAATTGACCTTGACTGGCGGTATATTTACATCAATAAGGCGGCTGAAATTCAAAATCGCAGGTTAAATAAAGAACTATTGGGAAATCGGTACATGGATATGTGGCCAGGCGTTGAATCTACCGAACTATTTGTCAAGTTGAAATGTTGCATGGAGGAGAGAATTCCTCAAGAAATGGAGAACTGTTTCATTTTTCCCGACAAAACGTCTGGATGGTATGACCTAAAGATTACACCTGTTCCTGAAGGTATTTTCATTTTATCATTGGATATTACAGAGCGTAAGAAAGCTGAAGACGCCCTCAAAAAGCTAAATGATGAACTGGAAGAGCGCGTGGAACAGCGGACGACTCAGGCAATAATGGAACGCCAGCGCCTCTATAACGTCCTTGAAACCCTTCCATCATACGTTATACTTCTAGATAGTGACTACCGAGTGAAGTTTGCAAACAAAGTTTTCCGTGAAACATTTGGCGAAGATCGTGGCAGACGCTGCCATGAATATCTCTTTAATAAAGACCATGAGTGCGAAGGCTGCATTACCTATAATGTCTATAAGGAAAATAAGCCTCAGCACTGGTACTGGACGGGACCAAACGGACATTACTATGACATCTACGATTTTCCATTCAGGGAAGTAGACGGTTCAACACTCATTTTGGAGATGGGTATAGACATTACGGAACGTAAGAAAGCCGAAGCTGAAGCTCTGGAAAGCGCTAAGAAACTAAAGGATGCTGAACGCTTAGCAGCCATTGGGGCAACAGCGGGTATGGTTGGCCATGATATACGCAATCCGCTCCAAGCAATAACTGGTGATTTGTTCTTGGCCAAAGCAGAACTATCAGGCCTCCCAGAAAACGAAGTTAAGGCAAACGCTCTTGAAAACTTGGCAGAGATCGAGAAAAACATTGATTATATCAATAAAATTGTAGCCGACCTCCAAGATTATGCTCGACCGCTTAATCCACGAGCCCAAGAAACAAGCATCAGATCGGTATTTACTGAGATATTGTCCAAAACTAGCGTTCCTGAGAACATTAAAGTGAGTGTTCAGATTGAGAAAAAAGCTGAAAAAATTAAGGCTGACCCCGACTTTGTTAAACGTATTGCTGCTAATTTGACTTTGAATGCAATCCAAGCTATGCCAGACGGCGGTGAACTTACAATTCGGGCTTATGTTGACAAGCAGAAGAGTGACGTTTTGATTACCGTTAAGGACACAGGTGTTGGCATTCCTGAGGATATTAAACCGAGGTTGTTTGCGCCCATGATGACTACAAAATCTAAGGGTCAGGGGTTTGGTTTAGCTGTGGTTAAACGTATGACTGAAGGTTTAGGTGGAACCGTAACTTTTGAAAGCCAAGAGGGAAAAGGCACGACCTTCATAGTTCGTTTGCCCCCCAATGAGATAAATGGTAAATCGGTATACAAGTAAGTATAGGTAGTTTTTTAAGAAAGATGCTATATCTTCTGCGCTGAATTTGGCAGGGAAGCACTTGCTCCAGCTATTCTGAAACCGCTCCCTTGATCCAAAGTTTGAGGATTTTGAATTATAGTCTGGAACATGTAAAAGACTCATGGCATGGCTTCAACCCTATATTGTTGTGGTAACGAGTTTTTCTGACAATAATTTTTCCTCAATTTCTAAAACTAACAGAAAAAATAAGCCAAATTTGGAAAATGCCGCGGAATGTTACACCCACATTTAAATTCCATGTGAAATATGAGCAGAGCATTCTTACTGTTTTTGCTTGTCAGTTTGGAAAGTAGAAAACTAGAAAAGAATGCATGCTTGTCAAGAATCTATCTGGACTTTTGTCTTTCAAGTCTGGCCAACTTTTTTTCCTTGCGTTTTGCGTCTCTATCTTTCTTCTTCTGAGGCTGAGGTTTTCCTCGATCTTGTTCTCCGGTTTCTCCTCTTTTGGACATTTAATTCTCCTTCTTACAAAAGAAGGACCCGTTCTCATTTTTGAAGATATCTTTCCTTCTCGCTGAGGTCTGTGTTTCATTATTTTTAATATCGTAAATAACTCAGACAACTGCTTGTTGAAGAAGGAAAATGGTTCTCAGGATGAGTCGATGGAAGAAAGAATATTTTAGATTTCAATTATTATGACGCGAATAGCAATAATACTCCACCAAATTTTTTTTCTAACCTACACGCAAATTTAGTATGGAGTCGTTATCGTTATTATTCTGCTTTGAGTTGTTTCTAAAGGTCTAAAACTGGACCCGGAGGGGCTATTGAAGCTTAACCGTTCTAAACGAGGTTAAGACTTCTTTTGAGGTTACAAATTTTGAAGATAATTGGTCAGCTGTTGAAATTCTCCGGTTTTTTCATCTGCTTATTTTGAAGCATTTCTACGATGTTGGACTTGACGTAGAGTCCGCCAGGAGGATACAGCTGACGTGCAACCAGGGTAAAGACTTTGCAGTTTTTTTTGCCTATCACTTCTTCTTTGAATCGCCACTTGTTGGGAGTTCTAGGTGGAAGCAGCGTTTCAGATAGAACGATAACGGCAAAATTCTTCATATTAGTGGTTCCTTCGAGCTCATTGAATTTAAAGCGCAGTATCTTGTTGGGATCTTCCCGCTTTCCGTTTTCTAAAGTTTTGCCACCGACACCGCTGTTTCTTACTTCAATTACCATTTTCACACTGTCAACTGGGAAGTTTTCTTGGTTTGGATCTACTTTGTTCTTCAGAAGAAGCAAGTCATTTTTGATCTTCGATCCTTGCAATGTTACTTCTGGAACCTTTGAAAGGTTAAGGTTTCTTCTTAGGAGGTGATTGCGAATGATTATTTCGGTTGGATTCCCAGATTTTTCGCGGGCAGTTTTGTCAATTTTCTGTTTCTCAAATTCTTCACAGACCTCAATAAGCATCGTGTATTCTTCATCGGTAGCTGTTAAGAATGGTTGTTTGGAATAGTTGGGCACAAATAGAATATCGATCTTGAACCTTAAAAACAAACGTAACTCAGGTTTACAAACTCCGCGAAAAACAGGCAGGCATTTTTCCTCAGAAACACAATTGTAACCTAAAAGCAGGTTAATAACGATACAGCCTAATTTGAGGCCCTACTTGGGCTAATTACTTAAAAATAGTCACAAAAATAAGCTAAAATCGGAAGTAATGGCGCGCGAAGTTAGATTTATACCCACACCTGAATTCGATACGAATAACTATTAAACCTATGACAAACAAAGGTTGGCTTTATTTGCCACTGGCGAGTCGGGTGTTTCGAGGTGCAGCTGCTTCATTAGGCCCTTGTATCTGTTTCTCACAGTGACTTCAGTTACTCCTGCTGCGTCTGAAATGTCTTTTTGTGTTTTTTTCTCCGTGTTCTGTAAGCATGCTATGTAGAGTGCTGCTGCAGCTAAACCCATCGGGTCTTTTCCCGCGGAAACTCGTTTTTGTCTAGCTTCTCTGATTATAGCTATGGCTGCTCCTTGAGTTTTGCCTGATATTCCAGTTTTCTCTGCAATTTTTGAAACGTATGTCATTGGGTCAGAAATTGGCATGTGAAAGTCCAGCTCTTGCAGGAGCAGTCTATAGCATCTTGCGACGTCTTTCTTACCAACGAGACTTGCCTCGGAGATTTCGCGAAGGGTTCTGGCTGATCCGCTTTTGCGGCAAGCAGCATAGAGAGATGCTGCGGCGATTGCGTTGATAGATCTTCCTCGAACTAAGCCTTTGTCAAGCGCTTTTCTGTAGGCAACGGCGGCTTTTTCTTTTATTGGCGGTGAGATGTTTACTTTGCTTGACAAACGTTCAAGTTCACTCATGGCCTGGGCAAGGTTTCGGTCGGTGGACGAGTGTACTCGGCTTCGTATTTGCCATTTCCTAAGACGCCACATCTGTAACCTAGTGGACATCGGTAGTCTTCTTCCAAAGGCATCTCGATCAACTTGGCTGATGGCTGTGGATAATCCTTTGTCATGAATTAAATATGAGGTGGGCATGCCAACGCGGCTTCGTGATGCTTTTTCTTCTTGTGTAAAAGCACGCCATTCGGGCCCCTTATCTAACATCTGCTCAAACAGAACAAGACCGCAATCACCACAAATGGTTTCTCCCGAGTCATAATCGTGAACCAGATTTTTGCTTGCACATTCAGGGCACTTATCAACTAAGGACCTATTAATTTTTGAAACTTGATCAGTCTTAATCGTTTGGGTTATACTCATTTTCTTGACTCCATCACTCACTACTAATCTGCGAGAATAATCTCGGAATTTTCTTTCTGAACCGGCGAACATTATTGTCATGGCATGCATTGAACTATTTGTAAAGGTACTTTCCAGCTAGATTGCCCATAACCCTCATACGAAGGTGCTCGAGGCTAGCTCGCTTGCCCTTGCCTTTCACACAGGCTTTTCAAAATAGTTGTCAACGTATTGACGGATCGACTTCACTGTCGCTGTTGAGCCATGTTCTTAATGCTTGTTCAACTGCTTTCGATAAGTCGCCTTTTTTGCCGCCGAATATTTCCACTGTTTTTAATCTAAGCTGTTTTTCTACCTCATCCGAGATGTCAACGTTAATGCGACCCATTTCTTGTCACCTGTTTTTGAAATAAGCGAATTATTGATGTTTGCATGTTGTTCAATTTTTTTTGATGTTTTGAGTTCGCTTAGTTATATAAGCATATAGGCACTTACACACTTATAGGTATATGTGTCTAAGTGCGCAAATAGTTGTATGGATTAATGGGGATTGTGCAGATGCCGCACAATAGAGGGATGCACAAATACAAATGCAAGCTGTGCAAGAGCAAGATGGGCGCAATCTTCTGGAACATTTCAACTATGAGATAAATACGATGGAACTGGCTGATTTCTTGAAAACCGTATCGACTTAGATGCGGAAAATGCCAATCTATTTTTTAGTCACCAAATAATCAGCGGCAGTTTTGAAAGAAGCTCAAATAGTGACGCTTTTGATAAATATTGGCGCGGGATGTGGGACTTGAACCCACGCGGCCTTTCGACCACAGACTTAGCAGGCCTGCCCCATACCAGGCTTGGGGAATCCCGCACGCCAAATTGGTTCTCGCCTTCCATTACTCACTGATGTTTAATTAAAGTTTTCTGGGCAACAAAAATGTCTAAGGCGCAAGTTCAAGTAATGTGGTTTTCACGTCGTAATTTTTCAAGGTTAAGCTTAAGCTTTTAAAACGAAAAACATGATTTCCAAAGAAAATGACTAAATCGAAATTACCTACATCTTATTGCGGGGTTATGTAGCCTAGAAAATTTTCAGATCAGCGTTCTCTCATCTATTTCCGAAAATTTCGATTTCATCTTTATAGCATGATTGGTTTAAATAGATATGGCAGAACCTGGTTCTCATCGGAAAGTGAATGAAAATGAAGTGCAAAGTTTGTGGCGAACCACCCAAAACCAGAAGCAAAGACGCCCAAAAATTCTCCAGAAAAACCGGATTCTGCTCTATTGAATGCCAAGAAAAACATCTAAGAACGAACCCGCATTAGAGTTATCCCTGCAAAAGCTACTAGCCAGTTTCGGTGCGTGCCAGAAATTTTTCTGTGCAAACCGTGACTCCTTTGACTTTTCCGGCGCAGATTTTTTCCATGACAAATTTTTTGTCTTTGTGCCCTGCTACCATTTCGCGATTGGGCAGAACCAACGCGCCCCCGTCTTCATAGCTCCAGAATATTACAGTTTTCCGGACTTTTTCGGGTTCAAGAAGCTTGCCTAGGAACCAGAAAGGCTTGCCGACTTTGAAAGGTGTTAGGAATGTTCGATCTAGCTCTTCAGCTGACAGGTTGAATCGCATGCCTGACTTCGCGATTTCTCCATCGTATTCGAGATAAATGTGATACTTTGGTGATGGCATCGTAGCCACGCATCTACGTCAGAGCATTCTTTGTACAAAAACATTGCCGTACCGCACGGACCTTAATTTTCATTTAATAAATATCTGGCCTCGTTAGGAGAACAATATATGCTAGAGTTGACTCTCTCAATAGGGCTTATCAAACCATCGGGGGAAACTAACGTGTGTCCTCTTAACAAATCTTATCGAACGCCGCACAACCGCATCAAAATCCTCGTTAAAGACGCAACAAAAATGGTCAATGGTCCATACTGGTGCCCTGGTTGCCGAAAAGAGCGACTCCAAATTCTAGCCGAGCCTAACAAGAAAGCTGTATATGCCGTATGCGCATGCGGATTGGAGGAACAATTAAGTTATGCTCCCGTCTTCCAACCATGCGATTACTATAGCAAGTTTATGGACACTTACCGAAAAAAACAAAGGCAGCAAGCTTCGCAAACTAACCCGCTAAAGAAATAGGGATTTTCTTATTTTTTTAGACTAAGCATTCTGTTGAGTAACTCAACTGCTCTGCCCGAGGCTTCAGCGTCAGGAAATTCCAAATTCTCTTCAACAGGCTCAGTTCCAGCAAAAAGGCAAACAGCTTCAATGCCCCGGAGTTTTGCCATACCGAAAACCAATCCAGAAAAACCCATAAATGGACCTTTATAACCTAAGCCTACGTCGAAACGGGTCTTCATATCTTCAATGGACTTCGGGTTGTTGGCAGCGCAAACAATTTTTTTGTCCTTCGTCCCAAAACCTGCAACAACAACCATGCGTTGAACACCCATTTCAGCAAGAAAATCCACAACATTCTGGGCCACCAAATATTGACCCTCGAAGTTTGGGTGATAACCGCGAACAAAGATAACTGAAAACTCAGCAGATGCATAAAACTGAACTTTGGGCAAGTCAACTTTTCCAGATTCAACGACTGCTCCCGCTTCGCCGGGCATTGAAGGGTGAGCTGCATAGGATGGCTGAGTCTCATAAATCGAGGGCAAGTGCGTTGAATATAAATCGGCAACTAAAGTCGCCTTGGTCTGGTCAACAAGGTTGTCTACAACGAGTTTGCCAATTGACCTCAGCCCTGGTGAACCCACTATAGCTACGGGGTTTTTCAAGGTCGGGATCTGATACCGCTTTATCCAGACGTCCTCGTTTTGCATCCGCATATCCTCTGACTAGGTGACGTAACTGGGACGTTTACCCGATTGAGTCATTTCATCTCGAACCCGGCGCTCAATCTCCGCCATTTTTGCAATCGCTTCATCCATTTGTGCTACCTGTTTATCCATAAGTTCCATGTCAACCTTGATTCCTAAGAACTGGGTGAGCACATTTAATGCGGCTTTAGAAGCCCGTGGATCGATAACGTATTCGCCAGTAGGAGTTTGGTAGCCATGTGTCTCAGCGAGCAAACAGATTCCATCTATGCCTTTCTTCCTGGCAAGACCCATTATCAAACCGTTTTCGCCTCCAATTATTCCATGGTCCAAAACTTGCGCACCATGAGACTTTGCTTCTTCCAATAAGGGCGTTGAAGTTGCTGTGGCAAAAACATTGGGCGCTTCGAAATCTCTGTCAGTCACCAAAGCAGCGACTGAGTAAACTCGTTTAAGACCTTTTTCGATCGCCCAATCTAAAACTTTCTCGGTTATTTCATACTGTCCTTCTGGTGAAAAAGCCTGAGCGCTACCTGATAGAAATACTATGTCCTTGCCAGTGGCATCTCGGACATAATGCAATTCGTTTCGCATGAGTTCAACTAGTCCGTCTTCTTTAATGATTACGTAAGGCGGGAAGAACCGAGAGTAAATCTCTCCGATGGGCTCAGCTTTTAACTGCTGAACGAGGTAATCGATAGAGAGTTTTCCAATGTAAGCTGCGCCGGGCAACCCGCAGATTAACACTAAGTCGGTGGGTGCAATTTGCTTGATAACTTTGATTTCGGAGTTCATAATTTATCAACTCTCGCACTCATTATTAAGTTGAATGCTAGCAGGGTCCGAGCAAAAACTAGAAAAGGCACGCGAACCGTCATTCTGTGGGAAGCGTCATGACTCACCCAACAGGCTTCATTATGGTTCCAGTTCCAACTTATACTCCAACAGTTACCTGCCCAAAATGCAATGCGCAACTGCCAACTACATTCAACTACTGCAGCTTCTGCGGGGCACGCCTACGTTTTCAGATAGTACTCAAGATCTGCCCTAAATGTCAATCAAGAATTCCGGAACACGCCCAGTTTTGTCCCGAATGCGGGCAAAAGCAGCAAATCGATACCTCTGAAACAAGAAAAACCAAATAGTACAACCGTTAGAATTCGCGTTCTGACTTACATCGCCACAGCATATTTCTACCACACGAGCCATTTTGAATACACAAAGCCGAGTGCAATACTTGAGAATACAAGAGAAAAACCTTCGCCAAGGCTTCCTCAAAGTCGTCCCCGACACACAAGACGACCTATGGCACCTATACAACGTCATATACAAAGGAGACGAGGTTTACGCCTACACAAGCCGCGCCATAAAAACGGACAGCGAAGCCTCCAGACCAAAAAGTGGAGAACGAGTCTCGGCTTTTATGGGAGTAAAAGTGGAATCCGTTGCATGGGACAGATTTCTTGCCAAGCTTCGAGTGCACGGAATCATCATCCACGCACCAGACATAATTCCATCGGGCGCTCACCACACTATTTCTGTAAGCCTTAACCAACCAGTCACAATAGTAAAGCCAGAATGGCCAAAACATTTGCTGGACAGGTTGCAAAAAGCCAGCGAAGCAGAACAACCACTGCTCATTTTATCCATTGACGACGAAGGCTACGCTATAGCCGAAACAAAACAATACGGCATAGAAGTCAAAGTCGAAGAACGCATACGACTTCCAGGAAAACGTGAGGCCGAAAAACGCCAAGGAGCCACCAACGAATACTTCAAACGAGCCCTTAACAGTCTCAACCAACTCTGGACACAAGCACATGGCAGCATAGTCATCGTTGGTGTCGGCTTTGTAAAAAACGACTTTGCCACCTACCTCAAAGATAACGCCGGGGAAATGGCCAAATCACTCGTCGACGTCAAAAGCGTCAACAACGGAGGCATAGCTGGAATATACGAAGCTCTCCGGTCAGGAGTTTTGCTTAAGGCAGCGCACGAAATACGCGTACTCGAGGAAACAGAGGTCATGGAGGAAGTCATGAAAAGACTGGGCAAAGGAGAGAACAACATAGCCTACGGACTTGAGGACGTTGAAAACGCCGCTAATATGGGTGCCATAGAAAAACTCATATTGGCTGACAATCTGCTTCGAGATTCTGAGGATAAAATACGACTGCAAGTAGAGAAGTTGATGCAGAGTGTTGAACATCGAAGCGGCAGCGTCACAGTCGTTAGCACCGAACATGAGGGGGGCTCAAAACTCTTGGCACTTGGTGGAATTGCCGCACTTCTAAGATTTCCGATATATCGCGGATAAACTCCGTCCAAAACCACATGAAGGTGCAAATTTAGATTCTCACAGCTTTTCAATCACCGCATGTCTTTATATAGCCCTTTATATACCCCTTTATATATAACTCAGGTCGGATACGGGAATCAGAAATGAGCAAACGAATACCCAAAATTTCCATCCAGAACATTGTAGCATCAGTTTCATTAAACCAGAAAATTGACCTCCAAAAAATTGTGGAGAAATTCCCCCAAACCGAATATAACCCAAGCGTCTTCCCAGGTCTGGTCTTCCGCCTAAAGAAACCCAAAACAGCTACTCTAATTTTCGGCACAGGCAAGATGGTCTGCACAGGGGCAAAATCTGAGAAAGAATCACGAGCCGCAGTCGAGAAAGTCGTTAAAGAGCTCAGGGGTCAAGGAATACAGATAACCGAGAAACCTATAGTCAACATCCAAAACATCGTTGCCTCTGCTGAGCTAGGTGGAGAAATTGATCTCGAAAGCCTCGTCTACAAACTTGGCAGAGTAATGTATGAACCAGAGCAATTCCCGGGCGCAGTCTACCGCATGGACGAACCAAAAGTTGTCTTCCTAATATTCAGCGCTGGAAAACTTGTCTGCGTAGGAGCCAAAAAAGAAGAGCAAGTCTTCGAAGCAGTCGATAAGATTCAAAAGCTATTAGAAGAAAAAGACCTCATCTTCTACCCAGGAGACGAGTCAGCGGCAGCAAAACCATAAGCTGCAACAACTTTCTTTTTAGTTTATTTTAAAGATCTTAGCTTTCGTCTTACCGCAGGATTCTCTGCTGCTAGCCGACTCAAAACCATTTCGAATGTCTCGTCAGCCGAAAGCACTTGTTTGATAAAAACGCCGGTTCTTCCAACTGTGTTTCTTTTAGTTAAGGCGCGAACCCTATCCTTCACGGTTTCCGCCGAAATCCCAAGGGACTTTGCAACATACTCTGCCCTGCCAAGGACACTGCTTTCAACGTGACCTCTCTCTGTGGGTTCAATGAGCCTTAGCCGCTTATCAACCCCAGAAACCCGAACGTCCGCACAAATCTGGCCAATAGTTATTTCGCCGCTGAACTTGTAAAACTCACGCTCCACTCTGCGCAAGTTCATAAGCGGAAACGAAACAGTCGTTGCCTCCTCGATTTCGACGTAAGCCTTCATGGCGTAAAGAGGGGTGGCCTGAATTACAGTTCTTGAATTAACGGGAATGTTTGCTTTCTCAAGAGCAGAGTCTATCAAAAAGCTACTGGGCGGGTTAGGAATAAACACGTCCACATCGCTACCTTTGCGGATGTCACCTCGAGCAACGCTTCCATGAACGACCGCCTCAATATTAACCGCTTTTAGCGCTTCAAGGAGACGCTTGGCTTTTTTTCTTATTTGCTGCAAAAGTATCCAGTGTTCGGCACTATACGTCACTTCCTTGTATTCGTAACACCTTTCGGGTTTAGCGACCAAATCCATTCGCTCTTGGAAGACTGATAGTACGCCAGCTATTATTTTGTCTAGCCCAAGAAAAGCACATTTGAAACGTGCAATGACCATTAGACATTAAGAAAATTGCGTTTGACCAAGCATGCTTATTAAGATTCCACAACCCAAATGCTAACACGTGAATCGCCTCTTGAGCAAATCGCCAGTTAAATGTTCAGCTTGCAAACGTAAAGAGCCGTTCTTCCATCGAGTTTATAGCGGTGAGCGCCTCTGCAGACGTTGTTTTGCTGAGTCCATTGAGGAGAAAGTCAGAGCAACAGTTGCCAAGTACAAGATGCTCGACTATAAGGATCGCGTTGCCGTCGCAGTGTCAGGCGGTAAAGACAGCATCAGTTTGCTGCAGGTTCTTGCGAAAATGGAACGAAAATATCCTCGAGCGACACTTGTGGCAGTCACCGTTGATGAGGGCATAAAGGGCTATCGCGACGAAGCTTTAGAGATAGCTGCATCGAACTGTAAGAAACTTGGCATTCAGCATCATTCAGTTAGCTTTAAGCAACTGTACGGCTTCACGCTGGACGAGATTGTGGAACGCATACGCAAGAAAGGAAACCAGCTAACACCCTGCGCCTTTTGTGGAGTCTTGCGTCGAAAAGCTCTCAACACAGCCGCCATCGATGTGAATGCCAACAAAATAGCCACAGGACATACGCTTGACGATGAGGTCCAAACCTCAATGCTAAATATTTTCCACGGCGATATTTCCAAACTTGCGGTAGAGAAACCCGTCACTGACCAAGTCCACCCAAGGTTAATCCAGAAAATCAAGCCCTTTTGCGAGATCCCAGAACGCGAAAGCGCACTCTACGCCTACGTGAAAGGTACATCATTCCAAAGCACCCCCTGTCCCTACGCCGGCGAAGCTTTACGCAACGACATCCGAAACCTCATTAATCACATAGAAGAACGCCACGCTGGAACCAAATTCACCGTCTACAAGAGCATAGAGAAACTACGCCCCGCCATAATGAACTTAACTGAAAAGGGCGAATTCAAAGAATGCAAAAAATGCGGAGACCCAGCAGCCAGCGAACTATGCATGGCATGCCAGCTACTAAAGCAACTATAACTTCTTAACCAAACAGTTATCGTGGTAAGAAGTCGGAGAGAGTAAGATTTTCTGAAGGAAACTCAGCAGTACCCAGCATTAGCCTAGGATGCTTTTCCAACTCGAACTCACGATCATACATGGTTTGCCTAAGCGCTATGACAACATTGGCGCGTTGACTAACAACTGTTTGAAGATAAGCGTTACGACTATTGTTTTGTCGCGGCGGACACGTAACGACAAGTATGATCTGTTTTTCACGCACGAAACTCTGCACGCTAGCGATGACTTGACTAAAGACACGACGGGCTTCTTCATCTGGAATGTCATCATCGAGGAACAACCCTGCAATATCAGAGACTATAACGACTTTGGCATGATACTTGTTAACAGCATCGTTTAGGTGCTCCATGAGTATAGCGGTCATCTGGTACGCCGTGAAGGCACGAGCCAAAAAAATGTGATCAAGTGTCTGTCTGGGATCAAGATTATGAACCTGCGCAAGGCGAGAAATACTGTACAGTCTAAACGAGTTTCCACCATCAATGAATACGACATTGCTGCTTAAACCGCCTAGCTGAGCGGGCAACTGGGCTCGGATACAAAGGAGCGAGGTAAGGGAAGACACGGACGGGGAGCCGTAGATGACAGCAAAATCGCCTGGGACGAACCCCGGAAACAGGTTGGTTATGGCAGGCATGTTAAGCGATAACAGTTCTTGCTTCGCTATCGTTGATGGCTTAATTATCGCTGTTGGTTTGACTAGCAGGTTTTGGGACACGGTTTTTGCGCTCCTCTTATCGAGGAAAACCTGTGGTCTGTTTGTTGCTTTTAAGCTGCTGTCGCAAAGACCATGTAGTGCTGTAGAGGGAGGGCTGTTAAAATGAACCGTCAAAACGGCCTAACCCTAAAATTTGTAGCTACCCCCCGAATCCTAAGCAACAAGCGCCCCGACCACCTGCCACCAAAAACAGTCCCGCACACATTCACAAACCCCTTCATTGACCCAGTTGGGTCAATGGTGGTCAATTGGGGGCAGACTGCTTTAACAAAAACCAACCTGCTTCAGACTCCAAAAGACTAGTTTCACCATTGTCCCACAATGCAAAAATCCATTGTCGGGACAAATGACCGGGGTCCAGACCCGTCTCCCGGCCCGTTAACCCAGGACTGGCTCACCCATGTTGAACATTGGCTGAACATTGG
>DATJPJ010000049.1:0-5677 GCA_035506455.1 Candidatus Nanoarchaeia archaeon | reverse complement strand
ATGGATGCTTTATATGACCATTGCATGGTTCGAGGCGTCAAGATTTTCAACGAAGTTTTCGCCCAGAAACTGTTAATCTCGCAAGGAAAGTGCTGCGGCGTAGGAGGATATATACTGGCAACGGGAGAACCGATTGTATTCAACGCCAAAGCTGTGCTCCTCGCGACCGGCGGTTGCGGGAAAATTTTTAAGACGGCATCCACTGCGTTCGCATCCACTGGGGACTGCTGCATGTTGGCCCTCGACGCAGGTGTTCCGCTTGAAGACATGGAGTTCGTGCAATTCCACCCTACCGGGATCTATGGCTTGGGCATATTAGTGAGCGAAGCGGCTAGGGCGGAAGGCGGAATTCTTAGAAACGGCAAAGGCGAGAGGTTCATGGAACGCTATGCACCTACTTTGAAAGATTTGGCGCCGCGAGACATAATATCGAGGGCAATTCTGACAGAGATTCGCCAGGGGAGGGGTGTAAACGGCGAAGACTATGTACTGTTGGATTTGACCCATTTGGGCAAAGAGCAACTTGATCAAAAACTGTCCGAAGTAACGGGATTCGTTAAAACATATTTGGGCATCGAAGCAGATAAAACACCCATTCCAGTTGCCCCGACATGCCATTACATGATGGGAGGCATCCCGACTGACGCAAATGGACGAGTACTTTTTGATGGCAAAACAAAAATTTTCCCTGGAATCTACGCAGCTGGCGAATGCGCCTGCGTGAGTGTTCACGGTGCAAACAGGCTTGGAACAAATTCGCTGGTTGACTTGGTGGTTTTTGGGAGACGAGCAGGCGAAAACATAGTCGATTATGTTGCCAAAAATCAAATGCCGCCGCTCCCAGAAAAGCCAGAACAAGTTTTTTCCAGCGCTATTGCAAAATTAATTGAAGGAAGCGGAAAAGAAAAAATTGCTGAAATCCGGGACACGATGCAGCGAACCATGAGCCAGTTGTGTAACGTGTTTCGAGATGAAGAAGGGCTCAGTGAGGCATTGGCAAAAATTCGTGATCTTAAGGTCAGGTATCAAGATATAGGTTTGACCTACAAGGGATTAGCTTTCAATTACGAGTTGGAGGACGCCTTCGAGCTTGGCAACATGCTTAATGCGGCTGAAATAATCGTTTTCTCTGCCCAGCAACGAAAGGAGAGCCGGGGTTCGCATTATCGCAGCGATTACCCAAATCGGAACGACATCGACTGGCTCAAGCACACGCTTGTATTCCAGAGAAATCACGGACTAGAAGCGCAATACAAACCCGTGGTTGTCACAAAGTTTGAACCCAAAGCGAGGATCTACTAGCATGATGGTAAAGTTGAAGGTTTTCCGTTTCGACCCAAAACAAGACAAAGAACCGCACTACGATTCATTCACGGTTAGTGCAGATGCTACAGATAGAATTTTGGACCTGCTAAACAAAGTGCGTTGGGAACAAGATGGAAGTCTGGCGTATCGCATGAGTTGCGCACATGGAATATGCGGATCTGACGGCATGACCATTAACGGCGTCTCAGCACTCGCTTGTCAAAAGCTCGTCAAAGATTACGAAGAAGGCAAAGAAATCTTAGTGGAGCCACTTAGCGTTTTCACTGTGATCAAAGATCTAGTAGTAGACATGGAACCGTTCTTTGAACGGGAAAAATCACTTCACCCGCCTGGTGACCTTAATTTTACACATTCAAACTCACGCGAAGAAAGCCTTCAGACAGTCGAAGAACGCGCCTTATTCGATAACGATATAAAATGCATAATGTGTGCATGCTGCGTTGCCGCTTGCCCCGTTAATCAAAAAGAAGACCCCGCGTACATAGGACCCGCCGCCATAGTGCGCGCCCACCGATACATCTTTGACAGCCGCGTTAAAGACACTTTGAAGCGGCTCCAGATTATGGATGAACCTCATGCAGCATGGAGCTGCAAAAGCTACTACAAATGCACACAGGTCTGCCCCAAAGAAATTCAAATCACCAAGCACATCTTAGAAGTTAAACGGAAAATTTTAGATGAATTACGTCAAAAGAAATAGCCGAAAACAGCAAATTCTTTGTTGCCCATTTGAAACAAAGTCTCTCGTTCATTTTGTTTTTCTCAGAACCACAATTCTCCCATCCATAACGCCTACTGTTGAAAACAAGGGAAGAGGAAGAACGGGCCCTATCTTGAACGTTGACGAGAAATATTTTTTCATTGCTTCTTCAGTCACGGGGTTAAACCGATCACCTGTAGAGGATTCCTTGCTAGCTCCACGAATTAACAGTCGTCCGTGAAGTTTTAGCACCCGATGAACTTCCGATGAATATGTCTGTCTATTTTTGTCTTCAACCACATGAAATAGTCCGCGGTCGGTCACGAAATCTATAGATTCATTTTCAACTGGCAAATCAAGGATATTCCCAAGTCGCCAGTCGACCTTAACATTTGCTTTCTTGGCGCGTCTCTTTGCGATTTTAAGCGCTGTGGGGCTGATGTCGACGCCTATCACGTTGAATCTTGATTGGGCAAGAAAAATCGCGTCTAAACCGCCTCCACACCCAACGTCAAGCATTTTGCAGTTCTTTTTAAAGGAGCCAGTTGCGACTAGAGCTGAAAGCTCAGGTGAAGGATAGTTAAATTCCCAATGCTCAAAACTATGGTTCTTGTATGCTGTATCCCAATCATAAGAGTCAGACATGAAAGCGAAGCTTCACCCTCAAGTTTACTTTCTTCCCTTCTTGCCAAGCAAGAAGTCCTTCTCAAAAATTTTGCTGGCTTCGTCATTTTTGAGTACGCCTTTTTCGAGGGCAATTTCTTTGACACTGCGTTTTTCTTCCAGCGCCTGTTCTGCAATTTTTGCTGCTTCTAAATAGCCAATGCTTGGTGATAGGTAGACTGCCAGCGACGGATTTTTTTCAACGTAGCTAGTGCAACGCGCTGTGTCGACGATTATGCCTTCAACACATTTTTTCGTGAATGCAGGGAGGTAGTTGCTCAATAACTGGATCGACTGTAGTAAGTTGTGCATCATGGCAGGCATCATCACATTTAGCTCCAGTTGGCCAGCCTGCACGGCAAGCGAGACTGCCAGATCATTACCGACAACTTGGAAAGCCACCATGTTGAGGCATTCAGCCATCACGGGGTTCACTTTGCCAGGCATAATTGAAGAACCTGGTTGCACAGCGGGCAACATGATTTCCGCGAGCCCTGTCGTGGGACCCGAAGAGAGAAGCCTCAAATCGTTCGCGATTCGAATAAGTTCGAGAGCAAGCTCCTTGAGAGCGCTTGAAACTGAAGCAACTGCACTGCGGCTTTGAAGGGCTTCGAAGCTGTTCGAAGCTGGCTTGAAGTCGAACCCAGTCATTTTGGTAAGTTCTGAAATCGCCACTGCCGCGAAGTCAGCATGCGCGTTAACACCCGTGCCAACTGCGGTTCCACCGAGTGCGAGTTCTTCGAGATTCTTGCTTCGCTCTTTCAATTGCAGACGAGCTCTACCGATTGCTGCGGCGTAGGCTCCAAACTCCTGCTCAATTGTGACGGGAAGAGCATCTTGTAAGTGGGTTCGCCCTGACTTCATCACACTAGCGTACTTGCGACCTATCCTTTCAAAAGTTTCGGAAAGATCTGACAAAGCCACGAGCAGGGGTTCCAACGCCAAGAGCGCCGCAACGTGCAGCGCCGTCGGAAATGTGTCGTTTGTTGACTGCCCCTTGTTTATGTCGTCATTTGGGCTGACGCTTTTATAATCGCCTCTTTCTTTGCCTAAAAGCTCCAAAACCCGGTTGGCGAGGACCTCATTTACGTTCATGTTAAAAGATGTCCCAGCGCCAGCCTGAAAGACGTCGACGACGAATTGGTCGAGCATCTTGCCCGCTAAAACCTCATCACAGGCTTGAACTATGGCGGCGCCGACCGTCTTGTCTATGTAGCCAACATGCATATTTGCTATGGCAGCGGCTTTCTTCACCTGTATGTATGCGTAGACAAATATGGTAGGCACATTTTCGCCGCTTACAGGAAAGTTTTCGATTGCGCGAAGAGTTTGAATTCCGTAGTAGGCGTTTTTCGGGACTTGTCTCTGTCCTAGTGAGTCTGTTTCTGTTCGGGTGTCCAAAAAATTACCTTCCGCAAGTTGTAGTTGACGTTTAAAGACTTATAAGCTGTTCTTATTTAGGTAAAACGGCCGCGGTACCCCTTTTTCTAAGCGGAACATATTTGCAGCCTATTTCTCCACAATAGTTTCCAACGTATTCGGCGCGTGGACGGTAAAGCACAGGTTTAATGGGCGGCGCTGGAAATTTTTCTTCCAAGATGTGGGCGGTCCAGCCCGAGATGCGTGCTGAAGCGAAGACTGGCGTAAACAAGTCTGCGGGTATGCCCATCATGTGATAAACTGAGGCGCTGTATAAGTCGACGTTAGGATAGATTTCTCCGCCTTTTCGTTTTTTGAATTCCTTTTGTGTAACTTCCTCGATCTGACGTGTAATTAAGTACCATTTAGGCACGCCAGTTCTTCTTGCCAATCCTTCCGCCAAGTGTCTGAGGAGTTCGGCTCGAGGGTCTAAGGCTTTGTAAATGGCATGACCCATGCCCATGACCCGTTCGTGGCGGTCAAATTCGGCTTTGACGTAAGCTTCAACGTTAGCTACCTCGCCGATTTCTTCTAGATTTCGCATAACTTGCGCGTTGGCCCCGCCATGAAGTTCACCTGAAAGTGCTCCAACTGCAGCGCTTACAGCAGCGTACATGTGGGCGCGGGTTGAGGTAACGACTCTGGCAGTGAAAGTTGACGCGTTAAATGAATGCTCGGAATGAAGGACGAGACAAGTGTCCAAGTCTCTTGCGGTTTGTTCATCAGGCAATTCCCCGGTTAGCATATACAAGAAATTGGCGGCTCTAGAAAGGTTCGAGTTGGGCGCTATGGGTGCTAGGTCCCTTCTGATTCTGTCCCACGCTGCAACTATTGTTGGCAGTTTGGCAATAAGTTTGACTGCTCGCTTTTGGTCAGCTTCTTTGGATTCGTTTGCAAGTTCAGGATCAAAATATGCTAATGATGCCACTGCTGACTGAAGCACATCCATAGGTTTCGCGCTTCGGGGCGTGTTCTTAAGAAGGTTGGTTAGTGCAGCGGGAAGATGAGCATCTACCGCAAGCATCCGCGTGAAGCTTTCTAGTTCAGCGGGGGTTGGCAATGTGCCATACAAGAGTAGGTGGGCTACTTCTTCGCTGGTTGAGTATGATGCGAGATCATGGATGTCAAAGCCTCTGTAAGATAGTTCACCTTTCTCTGCGTCAATCATCGAGATGCTTGTGTCAGCGACTAGAACGCCTCTCAAACCAGTGTCCTTAGTTTCTTTCTTGGCTGGGGAATTCATCATGTTGATTCACCATCTCTTTGATCTACAGATGCCGTTTTGGGCGTGTTAGGATTATTGCTTCGTGTGTAGTTAAGCAAGCCTCCAGCGAGGAGTACATCTCGAAGCCGGCGGGTTAACGTTAATTCAAACTCAACCGGAAGTTCATCTATTTTCAAGGTTAAACATTCGGATTGCCCCTTCAAGACCGATGTCACGTCGCTAACCTCGATTTTGCTTCCCAAGGTTATCCTTTCATAATCCGCCGGATTAGAAAACTCCAAGGGCACGATGCCAAAGTTTATGAGGTTGGATTTGTGGATGCGGCTAAACGACTTCGCAAGAAC
>DATJPJ010000048.1:0-3942 GCA_035506455.1 Candidatus Nanoarchaeia archaeon | reverse complement strand
GAAGTTATTTGCGAGACCTGAGTTATTTACCTCGTTGACGATTTGGCTCCTAAGAGGGCCATCTCCGACTATAACGAAGAGTGTTTCGCTACGTTCTCCGACAATCCGTCTAGCCGCTTCCAAAAGACGTAAAAGTCCCTTGCGGGGTATAAGTCTACCAACGAAAAGCACAATTGCTTTGTTGCCTGCCCCGATGCGTTCCTTGGTTTTGACGCAATTGCCGTTTGGCAAGAACTTTCGAGGATCTACTCCATTTGGCACTATCCGAATTTTCGCCTTGTCCACACCGTAAAGCTCAACAATTTTCTGGCTTGAATAATTGCTTATTGTAACGACTAAGGAGGCATTCCTGGCGGATTCACCTTCGATTTTGGCGAGCTGTTTCATAAAAAAATTTGCCAGTTTACCTCTTGCTGAAGCTCGGCCACCGTGTTGCGCTCGTGCGTATTCGTCTGCTAGGACGCCATGAACTGTTGTTATGAATTGTGTCTTTGCGTATTGTTTTTGAAGAACTTTTTGGAGTCCATATCCGCTGACGTTGTGCGATTCGTATATGTCTGCTCGAAATTGAGTCGCCGTTTTTTTGAGGGTATGGTTGAAGGTCCAGTTATCAAGAGGAAAAAGGATATCTGTACTTTTGCACGGTGCGATTTTAACACCGTCTACAATAACTGACTTATGGAAACCTTCCTTTGTTCCACTGAAAACTGTAAAGTCTATTTCTCCACTCAGCCGGCTACTTGTTTCCATTATACGGCGTTCAACTCCTCCAAAATAGAGATGCGGAGGCTGAGTATTGAATACGGCAACGCTAGTTTTTCCCATCGAAGAGTTCACTGCTTGCTCATGTTGCGAACGATTATATAAAACCCTTTTTCGTCATATCTAGTAGCATATCTTAAGGCAATCCGGTGCTTGGCTGTTTCTTGGATGTTTTCATGTAGAAGTAACTTGCGATAGCAATTACCGCTATGAGAGCAGCGATAACTCCTAAGTAGACGTACAGAATGGGGATTCCTTGAAATGTTAGTTTGTCCCAGGGCACGGGTGAAGGAGTAGGTGAAACGAAAGGTGTGGTCGTTGGGGTAGGGGTCGGTGTTTGTGTTGGTGACGGGGTGGGTTGGGGATTAACCAACAAAGTTGCCATTTGGCTCACAGAGGATGTGTAGAAGCCTTTGTTCGAGAGCCATTCAGCCGCAACTGTCCAGTTGCCAGGCACGAAGGGAGTAAAAGTGAAAGTAAAGGCACCTTTATCGTTTGTTATAGTTTGGCTGTTGATTACAGTGTTGTTAGGGTCAACAAGCATAACAGTTACGATTGTGTCTGCTACGCCTGGTGTTAGCTGACCTGCTCCTGTAATGAGTTCTCCGGCTTGGGCGCTAGATTTTTGCAATGAAACAGTGATGCTACTGGACAGCGGCGGGTATTCAGAAAGGCAGTAAACTTTCCAGTCGTTACAGCCGACATAAACTCTGCCTTCATAGATGCTTGGAGCAGACCAGCTGTTGGAACCCATGGGAAAGCTATCAAGTTTTGTGCCGTTGGTTGCGTTGAGCACATAGATTGAGCGCTCATCAGTGACTTCGTAGATTTTCCCGTCAGCATATGTCGGGGAAACGTATAGTTCATCACCAATAAAGCTACTCCATAGAATATGCCCGTCTGTGGAGTTAAGGGAGACTAAAGAGAACTTGTCGATAATGATCACTTCGCCATTCTCGTAAATTGGCGAACTCACAATGAACTCCCCTGCGGTGGGATCTTTATACGTCCATATTGTTTCACCAGTCGTGGCGTTAACTGCATAGTGCGCGGATTGCGAAGAAGAGCAAAAAACCATGCCGTTAGCCACTGTGGGAGAAGCATGCATATCTGTTCCGCCCCCTAGTCCTGATTCGTATGGGATTATGTGTTTCCACATTAAGGCACCATTGTTCGCGCTGAGTTTATAGAGTGCACCTGCCTGTGGTTCTTGCGAAACCACATAAACTGCACCATCAACGACTGCTGGAGAAGAAGTAATGAAACCTAACGTTTGGAACGTCCAGAAAACAGACCCATCGTTAGCATTTAAACAGTAGGTTTTGTTGTCGAGCGCTCCAACGTACACAGCGCCGCCTATAACTGTGGGCGAAGATCGCAACTGCACTGCAGCATTAAAATTACCAGGTAAATCCCCGCCTGCAAGAGTTTTCCAAAGTAGACTGCCGTTATAAGCATCTAGGCAATAGATGTAGCCATCGTCGGCTCCTGTGTAAACTTTGCCGTTGACTATAGCTTGGGATGACTCTATGCGATCTTGCGTGCCAAATTTCCAGATTAGGCTACCACTTCGGGCGTCCACAGCATAGATGTTTTTGTCTTGTGAGCCAAAATATGCAATCCCATCATCTATGCTGGGTGACGAAACCACGGCACCCCCCGTTTGAAATGTCCATCGCAACGTTAGATTGTCAGGCCCTGACTGACCAACTGCAGTGTGTGCGGGATTATCACGAAACATTGACCAACCGACTGTGCTGATAGCCCAGACTTGGTTGGCTGTAGAATATTCGCTTCCGGATATTGTGTCCACCGCTGTGGTCACATCGCCGGGGATAAGGTACAAGTTACCATAGGCTATAGCCACAGATTCGCGAGGAGCAAACGCTTCGATTGGCATCTTCCAGATAACTTGTCCAGTGTAAGCGTCCAAGCAGGCGAACTCTGAAGTGCTATTTATGCCTCCGTAGTCTTGGGCCTGTCCAGTTGTTGCGTAAATTTTACCATCGGCGATAGTAGGATTGCCTGGGAACATAAGTGGACCTGGCCCAGTGTATTTCCAGACTAGTTTGCCAGTGTCTTCATCGAAGGCGTAAAGGTTTCCGTCTCGGTTAAGTGCATAAACCATACCGTATGCCGCTGCAGTACCCGTACAAAAGTAGCCGTCCGCGGTGCCGGGTGAGTATGTCCAAAGTATTGCTCCTGTTGTAGCGTCGAATGCGTAAAAGGTATTGTCATGTGCACCTCCTCTGAAGAACTTACCATTATCATATGTTCCAGAGAACAGCATTGCATCTTTAGTATTTGTGTCCCAAACTATTTGGCCTGTTTTAGCGTCCAGAGCCACTTGATGTGCCTCGAAGGATCCTGGGTACACTTTGCCATCTCCGTACTGAATACCCGAACCATCTATACCACTTCCAGCAACATATTGTTGCCACAGCAGTTCAGGCGGCTTTGAAGGATCGGAAAAATTCCATCCTTGCACGAAGGAGTTTACACGAGTGAAAAACATTTTTTCCTCAGGACTGTAAGCGCCGTAGTTAAAGATGGGAACTGGACCGGCCGAAAAATCTGAGCTTGTCCACAAAACCTGCCCCGTGTCAGGGTCGTAGCAACTGTTTCCTATCACCATATGGTGAGCGTCGATTTTGTAAACTGCGGGCCAAGGCTGAGACTGAGGCATCGTAACGCCCCAGAGAACTTGTCCGCTATACTCATTTATTGCATATACTGTGGTTTGTGTGCAAACGTAAATTTTGTTGTTAAACGCTGAAATGTAAGGCTGAATTCCATCGATGTTAGTTTTCCAAAGAACGTCTGCAGCCTCAGGTGCGGGTCCAGAAGAAAAATGTGAAAATGCTGCATCACCCGTAAACTGAGGCCACTCGTACTGACTCAGGTCGCTGTAGACAGAGGTTGAAGAGGAAGTCTGGGTAACGTTTAGCGGCGTGGCAGCTTGACTGATCCCTGCGAAGAGAATTACATCCAACATGATTAGTAGTAAAACGAAAGCCGTTATTGATGATATGGCTTTTAAAGTTATCATTCCTTTGCCTCTAAGAATTTATTATTGTAGCAGGTCATGCTACGTTTCCCCTCATATTCAGGTTGACTAAAGCAAAGTTTCACTATAAACCTTTTGCCAAGGAGCAAATTGTCGCTTCGGCATTTCTCCGA
>DATJPJ010000047.1:0-4187 GCA_035506455.1 Candidatus Nanoarchaeia archaeon | reverse complement strand
GACATTCAACTACATGTGGAATGGTTTTGACATCGTAACAGTTAGTTTTATTCCATTATTGACCTCACCGAATCTTGATGCACCAGCAATTCCAGTATCAACACCTTCTCCAACACCGTCTATAACCCCAGCACAAACTCCTTCGACTTCACCAACGCCAACTGCTTTTCCAACTGAGACTCACCCCCATTCACCCGTAGTGACTTCGCCAACACCTACCCAAGTTATCGTTCAATCTGTGCCAACATGGTTCTATGCTGTTGTCGCTGGATTGGTGGTGGTGATAGCTGTCTTGCTCGGTGCTCTCGTTTTGATATTAAGGAGAAAATTTTTGTCCTGAAAGAATACGAAGAAGCAACATGAAAAACAAGTCGACGATAAAGAGCGCTGGACTTTAAGCAAAGAAGGATTGAGACATCTTTCCGTGAGTTATGAACACGGTTTTTGGTTGCAAAAAAATTTTGCTTAATAAAAAAGCAATGAATTAGTTTCTTCTTTTGGTTACCCGCATCGCTATCGTGAAGATTAGCCAAACGATTACTCCGTAAACCACCGCGTTGAAGATAGCCTTTATCAGAACATCACCGTAGATTGCCCCGCCTACCTTGTATGTGGTTACCGCATTAGGCAGATTAAGCAAATTGTACAAAGCCTGTCCAGGCGGAATAGAAGTTGCACCAAGAGATATTAAGAAAACAACCACAAACACTGCTAGGAACACTATAGCCCCTTTCATTTAATCCAACCTCATCCAAGGTCTTATTTGATCTATTTCAATATAAGCCTTTAGAAGTCACAAAGCCTCAACACGCCGACTTCTGACCCTGAAAAAGCTTCAGCTCATTTTCCTCTCTGAAAACCAAACCCTATAGGCGAATCAATTTCGAAACACGCAATTAACCCAATGGTGCCTGAACTGTCAGTGGAATTTGCTACATTTTAAATATGATGAGACTTTATAACACCGAAACAGAATGAAAAATAGGAGAGAGAAAAATGAAAATTCAAAAAAACAAAACAATGTGGACAATTGCTTTAGTTCTGCTGCTATCTGTCTCTGCAATCATGGCAAGTATGTCAACTGCAACAGCGCATAACCCGCCTTGGAATGTCCCAACATACGCATATGTCAGCGTATCCCCTAACCCAGTAGGCGTCGGTCAATCCGTAGCTGTAGACATGTGGCTATGGCCATTCTCGCCAACCGCCAACGGAATATACGGTGACAACTGGAAATTCACGCTAAAAATCACCGATCCAACCGGTCTAGTTCAATCACTAGGACCATTCACATCCAATCCAACCGCTTGGGCCTTCACTTCCTTCACTCCAACCGTGGTCGGCAGCTACACATTCCAAATGAGCTTCGCTGGAATGACCTTAGCAGGAGCCAATCCGCCACCAGTTCCATCAATATACAGCACGTCAGCCTCAATAGGAGACTACTACATGCCAAGCAACGGCACAACAACCGTTGTGGTGCAACAACAAGCCGTCACCCCACTACCTCAAACTCCTCTTCCAACAGGATATTGGCAAAGACCAATAAACTCGCAGAATCAAGAATGGTACCAAATCTCAGGAAACTGGCTCTACGGAAGCTACAACCAAACAAGCAACTTCAACCCATACACCACAGCACCAAATACAGCCCACATCGTGTGGACAAGACCCATACAAGTCGGAGGCCTAATCGGAGGTCAATACGGAAACACACCTCTCAGCAACTACTATACAGACAAACTCTACGAATCAGCATTTAACCCCCCAATAATTCTCAACGGCGTACTTTACTACAACACAGCTACCGCCCCTAGATACGGCTTCTACGCCATCGACCTGCGCACAGGACAACAGCTTTGGTATCAAAACAGCACTGGACCAGTACAAATAGGGTCAGAAACAAGCGCCCACATCGGAGCCACCGACATACCATGGTGCTACCCACAAATAAAATATGGCCAAATCCTGAACTACTACTCACCCAATCAAGAAGGAGGCATCCCATACCTTTGGGAAACCTACACTCTGAACACCGCCCAAACCTTTACAGACACTATGCTAAACGGCACTACGACATCATTCACAGCACCCGTAAACAGCAACGTCTGGGAAATGCTTGACGCCTTCACAGGAAACTGGATCTGCAACATAGCAAACGTACCAGCTGGCACCGTTACCTACGGACCCAACGGAGAGATGCTCATCTACACCTTAAACCCAAATGGCTGGTTCTCACTTTGGAACTCAACCAAAGCACTCGACTACCCCAACAACAACTTGGGACACCTCTCAACTGGAGAAGCATTCTACTGGATGTGGAGACCGCCACTAGGACGCACAGTTAACGGCATAAACGGATACATGTGGAACGCAACCCAACCCGCACCTGTCCCAGGCGAAGTCATCAATTGCCTCAGCGATCAAGTAATCATCGCCACCACCGGAAGCAACTCTGTTGCAATGAACTGGCAAACAGAAATCGGCCTAAACGCACAAACAGGACAACAAATGTGGATCGTAAACCGAACACTCCCAGCCGGCATCACCAACTACTGCTTAATGGGCGAAATATCAAACGGAATTTACCCAGAATTCCATGAAAACTCAATGCAATGGTACGGCTACAGCATCTACACAGGACAACAAGTTTGGGGACCATCTCAACCATACCCGAACGCATGGGGCTCAGAACCATCCTCGCCACCAAAATACGAGACAGACGCATACGGCAACATCTACGCAATGTCAGTAGACGGAATTCACTGTCTAAACATAACCAACGGACAACTCATATGGAATTTCGAAGGCGATACAAGCGGAGTAGAAACAAGCACATCAACATATCCTTTCATGCAATCAGCCCAAGTCGTCGCTGACGGCAAAGTCTTTGCCGCTTCAAGTATTCAGTACGGCGACCCAGTCTACCGCGGCGCACAACTCTACGCAATCGACGCAATGTCAGGACAGAAAATCTGGAGCGTTGACGGATTCTTCACCTCAGGCATGGCAGTCGCAGACGGATACCTAGTTGGCTTTAACGGCTATGACAACTCAATATACTGCTTCGGCAAAGGACAAACCGCCACAACAGTCTCAGCACCAGAAAACGTTCAACAACAAGGATCAAGCGTCCTTATACAAGGCACCGTAACCGATCAGTCACCGGGCAAAACTTCCCTTGGAACTCCAGCCGCAGGCACACCTGCTATTTCAGACGAAAGCATGAGCGCCTGGATGAACTACCTATACGAACAACAACCCAAACCAACAAACGCAACCGGCGTCCCCGTCACTCTAAGCGTATCTGACCCCAACAACAACACATACGTCATAGGCACCACCACAACAGACATCAACGGTATGTACAAACTAATGTGGACTCCCCCAGTTCCAGGACCATACACAATAACCGCCAGCTTTGCAGGATCCGGTTCATACTTCGCCTCATCAGCAGAAACAGCCTTAGGCGTTTCAGCAGCAACACCATCCGCACAAACCTCAGCAATACCAGTCTCCCCAACACCTCCACCTACAACCGCAGTGCCAACCACAACATCAACGCAAACAACAGCACCCACCCCAAGTCCAGTTGTCATTCCACCGACAAACGCAGCGCCAACAGCAACTTATATCGCCATCGGCATAGTAGTTATCATTATCATCGCAGCTGCAGCAGCATTGATCTTACGAAGACGCAGATAAAACCAATTTCCTTTCTTTCTTTTTTTATTAAGAAAACAAAGGTCACAAAAAAGTGGCTGAGAGGGTTCTGGAACAATTACCAACTCACTCGTTGGATTTCATTCTCTCTCATATTTTGGGTCCAAAACTCCAGCAAACCAGCAAATCATCGAAAATCTTGGAATAATTAGTGTTCCCCTTGCTTTTTCAGTAACTAAATAAAGCCATTTTCGATCAATTTGAGCAATTTCGCATAATCGGCTAACCTGTTGCCTTGAAAAAACACAAATTGCGCCAAGCTCGGAAAAAACCTGTTCAATAGACCCAACAACAAATGAGAACTATCAAAGCAATCAAGGAACTAAGTCTGGAGTTAACCCGAAAGAACAATGTGAGCGACAAAAACAGCCATCACGTTTTTGTCAAACTTTTAGAAGCTGGCAACCCCTTTTTTCCCAGAAGAGTCGTACCATTTCCACAACTCGCCAATCGAGTTTTCGGAA
>DATJPJ010000046.1:0-7691 GCA_035506455.1 Candidatus Nanoarchaeia archaeon | reverse complement strand
GCGTTGACGGACAAGTTGAGTTTCTTGGCTAGTTCCGCGTAGGATAATCTAGAGTTGGCTGACAGGTGCATTATTAAACTCATGTCGGTCTTGTCCATAGGGCACCAAAACACTCTATGGGTGTATTAGTTTAAAAGCTGTTATTTCAAATGGCCAAACCGTTGATGCGCTTAGTTGAGTCATCAATGAAATAGTTTGGTTTAGGCTGAACTCGGATTGCTTGATAGTTTGGACCCCGGTCATTTGTCGCGACATTAATTTTTTCAATCGTCGCGACAATGGAGAAAAACCTTGTTTCTGGGTTTAACGCGGGTTGCTTTTTGTGAAAGCACCTTATTGGCAATTGTCCTGCGATTGTCCCATTGTCTCAAGAAGGGTTTGCGAATAGGTTGTTTCACTTCTAAGACGCTCAAGTTGGTCCACTGCGGTTCTTGTGGTTAAACTTTTATATGGTCTACTCTAAGAGTGGTTGCTTGAAAGGTTGCTTGAATGAAAAAAGGTTCTTTGCTTCTGGTTGTCGTCGCTTTACTCATCACGATTCCAGTGTGCATTGCGCCCACAACCTTGGGGGCTGCGGGCAACTCTGAAGCTGGCGACTGGACGATGTTTCGTCATGATCCTAGTCACAGTGGGTTCACAGCAGGTAACGTTACGGATTCTGCTAAGCTTTCATGGGTTTTTTCAACTGGTGGTTTTGTGCGGTCTGCCGCGGCAGTTGCTGACGGGAACATTTTCTTTGGCAGTTGGGACGGTTTCTTCTACTGTCTCAACGCTTCCAGCGGAAATCTGGTGTGGAAATATGCGATCAGGCAAGTGATTGCCTCTTCGCCTGCTGTCTATTCTGGGAATGTGTATTTTGGCGCTGATGACGGATACGTTTACGCTTTAAATGCCGCAACTGGGGCGTTCTTTTGGAGAACTCAAATCGGCGGTGAAGTGCGTTCCTCGCCCACGATCGTGAATGGGTGCGTCTACATAGGCTCAGGAAATCAAAATGTCTACGCGTTAGATGCTGAGACTGGAGCTGTACTTTGGAGTTTTGCGACGTCGATTCGTGTGAATTCATCCCCCGCAGTCTCGAATGGAGTATTATACATTGCCGCGGACGACTACAACCTCTATGCCTTGAATGCGGCCACGGGCAAAGAACTCTGGCAAATTCACACTGGAGCCACGAAGTCTTCGCCAACAGTGTATGAAGGATACGTTTTTGTGGGCTCTGACGACGGCTACGTGTATTGTTTGAATGCTTCCACAGGTGCCGAAGCTTGGACGTACTTAACGCAAAACGGGGTTTCTTCTTCTCCCGCCCTCGCTTATGGATGCGTCTATGTTGGCTCAGAAGACAACAGCATATACTGCTTGAACGCTTCAACGGGTAAGCTCGTTTGGCAAGTTCCGACTGGTTTTTGGGTTAGGTCTTCGCCCTCGGTTGACGACGGGAATGTTTACGTCGGTTCTTTCGACTACAGCATCTACTGCCTCAATGCCTCCACGGGTGAAAAGGAATGGAGTTTCGCCACCGGGGACTATGTGGAAAGCTCGCCAACAATTGCCGGCGGCACTCTGTACATGGGTAGCGACGACTATCACATTTACGCGTTCACTATAGATAGTCCCGCTTCTGAGCCGTTGCATCAATATTTCAATGGTACTTTATCTTGGACCACTGTCGCCTTCGACGCGATTGCAGCTGCAGTTGCTTTCTTTATTGTTTTTTTAATCGTTAGAGAGATTCGCTCTAACTGGCGCAATCCATCAAAGTCTCAAACGGGCTCCAAGTTTGGCGGGTTGGGTTCGTGGTTTTCAGCTCATCATGATTCAGTGTTCCTCGTGGCGATTCTTGCTCTTTCAACAATTTTTTTCATCAATTTAGGAAGCGGTCACATGTGGATGTCGGACGAGCAGGCGTATTCTCAATGGGCAAATCACATGGTAAGAAGCGGAGATTACGTAACGCCTTGGGCAGACGGTTTCTTGTCCTTCTACCTATCTAAGCCGCCTCTTAACATGTGGCTGATGGCGCTTTCATACCAAGCTTTTGGTGTCACCAACTTTGCTTCAAGGTTGGCGGCTGCCGTACTTGGCACGTTGACTCTTGTTGCCGTTTTCTTCCTCGGCAAGAGACTGTACAATTCCTATGTTGGGTTTATGTCAGCCATTATCTTGGCTACTTTTTCGACGTTTTTCGTTTTTGCCCGGCATGCCATGACTGATGTTCCATTCGTTTTCTTCGCGGTTTGCAGCATCTACTTTTTTGTCTTAAGTGAAAATTCAGAAAAAACTTTGCGGTACGCAGCTCTTGGCGGCATCTTCTTTGGCTTGGCGTTTATGACAAAGCAGGTCGAGTCTTTGCTTGTCGCATTGATCCTGTTCGTCTACCTAGCCGTATCGAGTAAGAGCTTTAGATTCCTATTTACAAAACGTTTCACGCTATTTTGGGGAGTAGGACTCCTGGTTTTTTCTCCATGGCTTATCTACATGACTGCCAGCTATGGTTCACCATTCTTACAGGGCTACTTTGGCTACAGCACCATTACAAGAATAGTGACTCCAGTGGAGGGGCACACAGCAGGCTATCTCTATTACTTTACTTACTTGGCGCAAAACGAGATCCTGCTCTGGATAGCTCTTCTACCAATCGCAGCAATAGTGAGCGGGTTCAAAGCCATTTTTAAGCGTTCAAACGCAGACACTTTGCTGATCATTTGGATGGCGATCGTACTAATGTTCTTCTCGTTCGCCCAAACCCGAATTTACTGGTATATTTTGCCAGCGTTTCCAGCGTTTGCCATCGCAATTGGAAGCCTGCTTTATCAAATATCGAAAAGAATTCATGCGTGGTACACCCGCATGGATCGAAAGAAGAACTTATATTTGTAAGCCGTATATGGCTTACGTAAGTCACAAGTGGCTTACAGCAGGGATTCACATGACGTTGAGCACTGGTTACCTAACTCCAACCCAAAAGCAAATCTGGAACCTAAAAAGCACGGGCCTTCAAGAAGCGGGCGTAGCCAGAAAACTAAACGTAACACGACAAACCGTCCACAAAGCGCTCGACATCGCAAACTCCAAAGTCGCACAATCACTCACCGAAACCGCCAAAATCAACAAAATCAAAATACAAACAGTAAACCCCGCCACAGGAGTCCTAATCGGCTTTAGCACACACTTCCAAACCAAAGCACTAATAACTTTCTCAGCCAAAAACGGCATCCAACTATGGTACAAGCACGAAGGCGACTGCAAAAACTGCGAACAAATACAAACCTGCAAAGAAGCTCTCCTCGCAGAGGCAAAAGAACGAAACATCCCACTTCCAGAAAACATCGCTTCCGCATTGCCCTCAGAATTTGCGGAAACCTTGTTCTCACGAATAACGGGCGAAAAAGAATGAGTAGACTTAAAAGAATATTCAAGTGGTGCCCGCAGCCAAACAAGCCGACATATGCGAACCTCACAAGACTATCGGCGCCCGTGTTTGGCAGCGTCTTGCTTGTAGAAATCGTTGCCTTGCTGATAGTTCCGTTGGCGTATGTTGCGCTTTTTGTTCCTAAAAACATAGTCGTTACCGACCAAGTGCTTCCCGACCAGACACTTCCGTTGACAAACAGCCAAATCAACACCGCCTGGCCAAACCTGCCCACCGCCCAAGAAATCGTCAATGGCAGTTACAGCTTCGGTGGTTACTCGATAATAACCTCGAGCATGCCGACCTTCAAAGACGTTAAGAACTACACTTGGATCAGCCCCGTCAATGCGGTACCGAGCAAAATTCCTTCAGGAGTGTTTGCCACAAGACTGGCTCCTGTAGAATACCACGTCTGGTTGAAGCTTAACGACACAACTTGGATCTGTCCCGATGATTATTTGCTGACGACTAAGAGTCCACCATATTCTCTGCCCTCACCGCTCTATTATTCCTACACAAAAGGTGTTGGGTTCTTAGGCACTGGTTTGCCCGGAGCCTATGTCTTAGTAGCATTCATAGCGATAGTGGCAACTGCGACAACTGGGGCATCTTACCTTATCTTGCACAGACGTCATAATCAAAAAGTTATAGGCGAATAAATATTCGCACGGGGGTGGCGGGCCCGCTGGGATTTGAACCCAGGGTCTCCGGCTCCGCAGGCCAGTGTCATAATCCGTACTAGACCACGGGCCCCCACAATTGATTTTCGCCGACAAATATTGAGGCAAAATAGTAAATACGCTGCTTAAACTTAAAAATAGTGGTCTAAGCAGACGAGTCTGTAGGAACCTCGCTTATCTCCCGGGTTAATGCTCGGTTGAGAGCGGCTAAAACGTTTTGTTTGCCCATTGCCAAAACGTAAGGTCCAAGTCGGGGACCTTGGGGTGCACCCATCAGGATTGTGTAGAGGATTTTGAAGAAGTCTCTGGGCTGCAAGCCGCTGTTCTTGGCGGCGTTGAATATGCCGTTTTGAATCAGGTCTGGATCTTCCGTCGTTGCTAAAACGCTGATGAGGTCAGTGAGGGCTTTCTTCTCTTCCTCTTTCAGAACTACGGGAGTTTCTTTGATTTCTTCGAAATCTCTCAGCCAGTTTGAAGCGTATTCGACTCTTTGCCTAAGAGCATCATCAATTAACTGGCCTTTTTGTAGGTAGCCGTAACTGCAAAGCTTCTCGGCTATGAACTGCTCCGCGCCGTCTTTAGGGGCCATCTTCACTAGAAAAACCATTAGATTGTACGGAACATGAACACTTGGCTTCACGGGCGGCTTCATAACCCAACAGTATAGATACAAACCCTTGAGCCGTGCGGCTTCTTTTTCATTCATCGGCTTTTTGCCAAAAAACACGTCTTCCAGGCTATCCATCTCATTCATGTATGCAGGGATATCTGAAACGTCAAGTGTGCGGGTACCGACAAACCTCTTGAGCATTAGGAGAAGCAACGACTGAGGAGAACCGTAGTTAAACCAAACTTGAGGCGTAAACACGTTGCCTGCAGATTTGCTGATTTTTTTCCCGCCTTTGTCCAGAAACATCTCATATTTGGCATGGTTTGGCGGTTCAAAACAAAGAACTTCCCGGCATATTCGATCATTTATTCGAACCGAATCAGCAATGTCTTTGCCATAAGCCTCAAACCGGATGTCTAGAGCTTTCCATCGGGCAGCAAACTCGCTCTTCCAGGTCAGTTTACCTTCACCCTTGGCGATATCGGCTTCTCCTTGGTGCCCGCAGCCTTCGATAAGTTTGCCACGAATTTCCAGACCTTCACACTTGTAGAGCACTTTATCCGTTTTAGGCTCAAATTTATAGGATTTAGTTGTATAGATACGTCCACATTTTTCGCAGATTGGGAAAAACGGCAAAACTTCAGTGTATCGTTCCTGCCCTACTTCTTCCTTTACGATTTCACCAACTTTCTTAGCGTTAGCGAGAATTGTTCGTATTTCGTTCAGCAATAAGCCTTTTTCGTACACTTCTTTGGCCGAGTAATACTTGTATTCAATACCGCACTCATCAAGAGCTTCAAGCAACAAGCTACTCATGTGTTTGCCAAAGCTCTCATGGCAACCAAACGGGTCTGGAATGCTAGAGACCGGGAAACCCAAATACTTCTCAAGGTCCTTTGATAGACCAGCAGGCACTTTGCGTAAGCCGTCTTTATCGTCGCAGTAAGCCACCAACTCCGAATTATAGCTCATGTTCCGCATTGCCAAAGTTACTGCGTAAGAGCGTGAAGCATCACCGAGACTCCCGATGTGCGGGAAGCCCGAAGCGCCCAGACCCATCTCCGTCCGGATTCTGCTCATGTCTCTGCCCAGCTGCTGCTCTCTATCAATGACTTTTTTGGCCATCAAGTCGTACCATGTGCCGTGCCCTATGATTTCTTCAGTCATAACCACTAGCCTTCTGCAATGTGACTACACAGGGGAATAAAAAAATGTTTAGAGCTAAAAAGGCTCAAGGATTCTTTCGTCTCATCGCGGAAACGATGGCTACAGCACCAAGAACGAATAACACCAGAGCTACCGAATACAGCCAATTTGTCTGCCACAACAACCAAGCGCCACCTAACGCCATCAATAGTACACCCATTTCCAATGTTCCAAATGGTTCGCGTTCATATTTCTGTGGATTCTGGGCGCGCATGACAGCGAGAACAAGCATCCAAACGCCGAACAGTAGGAAAATTACGGGAAAAATGTTCAGCCAATCTGGAACCACTTTGGTTGCGTAGAGGAGTATGGCCACTACCGCGACTATGAAGAATACGCCGATTGACAGTAGTTGCCTTCTGCTCTCAGACATTGTTGGACCTTCTTAGGTTATTGTAGCTCCACATTCGGGGCAGAACTTTGAGCTCGCGGGTATTGAGTGTCCGCATTTCGGACAATTTATCGTTGCTGCAGATGGTGGTGTGAGAGAAGTTCCGCATTCGGGACAGAACTTTGACGTAGCGGGTACGTGAGCGCCGCATTTGGGACATATCACGAGAGCTGCTGTTGGAGCCTGTGCTTGAACTTGGCCTGCCGAATTCATGATTTGAGGTATGAGGACCATGCCTGTGCCTAAACCTGCTCCTCCTCCACCGCCGCTTTGTCCCAGGGATTGGGCTGCGCTTTTCACTGTTTCCATGCGCAGTACGGTGTCCGCTGGAGTTCCGCCTGTTTTAAGCCAGAATAATCGTTCGCGGTATTCTGGGGTGGTGTCGATACCTTCAAACCGTAAATCAGTCAATTCTATGCCTAGTCGTTTGAAGTAGTCCATGACCGAGTTCTTGACGATGATGGAGGTTTCTTGCAGTCGCGTGAAGACCGTGACCAGATCGTAGTGGCTGAGTTCAGCGATGATCTTCTCGTTTAGGAAGCCACGCAAGTAGTTGTTGACATCTTCAGTTGTGAAGACATTCTGCCCACCGACGACTTGAGTGACAAACAACGAAGCATCTTCGATCTTGAACAGGAACTGCCCAAACACTTGCAATGGAGCCAATTCAGTGGTTTGGGCGCGGGTGCCCCATTTGCCGTTGAAAACCTTCGTGCTAATGTAGAGAACCATGGCTTTGAAAGGCTTGTTGGCACCAAATCCTGCAATGCGTGTCAGCAAACTCGTCAGCAAAGGCAGATTCAACGTCGTTAATGTGTGCCTGCCAGCCTGGAAAACGTCATAGACTTTACCGTCTCTGAAGAACACAGCAACCTCGTATTCATGTACTACTAGTTGTGCGCCCCATGTGATGTCTTCGATTGGGTACTTGTAGATGATATCGTCCGCACTTGCGTTAACCCATTCTATTACTTGTGGCATTTTAGCTCACTCCTTGGATTACTTCATTACGTTGATCGAATGTATCTTCCAAACTTCCCAGTTTGTCAGTAACGTTTTGAACCCGCGTTTTCAAGTTCGACGTTTGACCGCTCGCTAAGTCTGACTTGAAGGCGTCGATTTCAGTTGATAGTGCGTTTACACCATCAATTAGTTTATTGTCGAAGTCTATCATGTGATCAAGGTTCTCTTCTCTTACTTTAACTGCATCAAAAAAGCCACTGTAACCGTAAGGTGCATGGTTGACTTTCTCGACAACGCGATCCATTTTAGCTAAGAGGCGATCCATGTCCGTCATGACATCGAAATAACGGCGATCAGTCAGTTTTTGCGAAATATCTCGAAGATCCGACTTGTCTGCGGAAAGTTTCAGGTACAAGTGATTTCTGA
>DATJPJ010000045.1:0-4386 GCA_035506455.1 Candidatus Nanoarchaeia archaeon | reverse complement strand
ATGCGGATACTTCGGTTCAGTTTATATGGAACTTGAAAAAGAAGAAGAAAAATAATGAACTTTTAGTCTGGCAATTCCAGGTTGAGCTGTTTCTTTAGCGTCTTATAGCGATTTCGTACGGTGACTTCGGTTACGCCGGCTGCTTCTGCGATATCTTTTTGGGTCTTTTTCTCGTTGTTTTGTAAGCATGCAATGTACAGTGCGGCTGCAGCCAAGCCCATAGGGTCTTTTCCTGCGGCTGCGCGCTTCCGTCTGGCCTCTCGTAAAATGGCTATTGCGGCGCCTTGTGTTTTGCCAGAGATTCCCGTTTTTTCCGCGATCTTTGAGACGTAGGTTAACGGGTCGGCAATCGGCATGTGGACGTCGAGTTCACGTAACAGCAATCTGTAGCATCTTGCAACATCTTTTTTGTCGACGAGACTCGCTTCGGCGATTTCACGTAGTGTTCTTGGAGTTCCGCTTCCGCGGCAAGCGGCATAAAGAGCTGCGGCAGCTATGGCGGCTATTGATCTGCCTCGGACTAAGCCTTTGTCTAGGGCTTTGCGGTAAATTACGGCAGCTTTTTCCTTAATCGGTGGTGGGATGTAGACTTTGTCGCTAAGTCTATCGAGTTCAGCCATTGCCTGGGCCAAGTTGCGATCGATGGATGAATGGACTCGGCTTCGGATCTGCCATTTTCTGAGGCGCCACATCTGCAATCTGGTTGATAATGGGAGTTTTCTTCCAAAGGCGTCGCGGTCGACTTGGCTGATGGCTGTTGATAAACCTTTATCGTGAACTGAATAAGATGTTGGAACTCCGACTCGGCTGCGGCTTGCTTTTTCTTCTTGGGTGAAGGCGCGCCATTCTGGACCTTTGTCCAGCATCTGTTCGTAAAGCACTAGTCCGCAGTCTCCGCAAACGGTTTCACCTGTATCATAATCGTGAACTAAATTTACGCTTCCGCATTCGGGGCATTTATCAACTAATCGTTGACGGGGTGCGGGTGCTTCTTTCTTTTGTTCACTCATTTTTTGGACTCCATTCCACACTTGCGCAAAACCTTCACAGCGTCGTCATCCCTTTTTGAGGGGGCTGAGAAAAGTGTGTACATTTGGTCCGCGCATTTTAAGCAAAGGGACTGATCTTATATAAAAGGTTTGTGGTTTTTAGAATGTGATTTAGTGTCACAACTCAGTCCATCGTATCTATAATGAGAGTCATCCTTAAAAACTTTCTGAAAATAATTTCGCAACGCACATGTGTTCAACGCGGTTTTGTTTATGTTTGCAAGAATGCTTATAAGGAAAAAGCGTGTGGTTACAACCTCAGCACCCGATGAGGGTTGAAGAGAAGCCCGTTGGTGTAGTGGTCAAGCATAGTGGCCTTTGGAGCCATTGACGAGAGTTCGAATCTCTCACGGGCTACATTTAACCAAACAAAATCGGTTCATCGGGTTAATTTTAAAAAAATTTGCTGGATCTCTGAACCTGTACATTCAGAGACTGAAAACTGTCCAGCTCTTCTTAGGACATTTCCGTTCTTCTTGTTGAATATTTCATAGCTCTATTCAATCTTCGTTCTCGTTCGAATCTTACGTAGGTCCTTGGAACAGAGAGTCGGGAAGAATTGGGTTGATTTGGATGTTCGTAAAAGTCGCGGTGTCCCCTGCGTTTGGTTGTCCGCTGGGTATTGTGTACTTGAAACTTCCGGAGCCGCCCCAGCCTACTAACATGTTTACGTATATTCCTGCTGTCGATTGTATAGTGGATAAGGTGGTTGAGTATTCGGTGGATATATCTGTCCATTGCCCGCCTTCATATACCCACACTTTCTGCTGGGCTCCGTTTAAGATGTATTCAAGCGTGCCGCTTGAAGGCGTGGTTACTACTTCTATCAGATCTACGTTGGGTGTCCCAAGATTTTTTGTAGCATAATATATTGTGTCAAGTACTGTTCCGTTACTGGCGGTGCCCGTTTCGTTGAATTCGTAGCTGGTCGCGCTAGCAATATTGTTACCGGATGTGGATGTAGGTGCTAATGTTGGTGTTGCGGTGGAAGCTGTTGAAGTTGAGCCAGGTGTTGTTGAAGGTGGCGTTGTTGCAGTTGATGTACTTGTAGGAGTTGGGGTAACTTCCGGGGAGGGGCTGGTTCCACTGCCACCTCGCGTAGCTAGATATGCGCCTACGCCTATTACTACAACTGCTACGACAATAACTGCCACGACAAGTAACGTGCTTATTCCGCGTATGTTTTTCTTTCTCAATATTTTTCTTTCGATCATTTCAAATCCTTTCCTGGTGTTGATTTCAGTTAACGTGAGCTATGACTGATGCTTTTGTTCCTCGAAAACAATACGCAAAGCTCACGTAATGAATATTAAATATAATAGTTAATAACGGTGCGTTACAGTCGCCCAACAGTCACAAAATTCGTAAATTTTACAAGTCATGATATTACTAAATAGTGACGTCTGAATCAAAACAAAGAAACTATTAAAATGAAGCTCAAAGGCGTAAATTATGGTGCCAGCACGTCCTTCAACATCACCTAATGCGCCCCAAGGCTAACGACAATAATGCAGAGGAAGCAGTTCTTCGCAGGAACAGTTGCCATGGCTCAAAGCTTCGATAACTCTTTACATTTGCCTTTTTTGTGCATATGCGACTGCTAAGCAAACGAATGTAAGTATTAGGAGCAACCCGCCAAACACTGCAAGTGGAGTCCTGTAAGCAGCATTGCCAATTAGGTTGTTGTTCGATGGAAGGTCAAAAGCGTATGAGGCCAAAAATACCCCGTAGAACAAAACTCCCATAACTTGAGCTGACAAAGCTAGATTTTTCCACGCTTTCGATTTCACTGCTCCCAATAATAACGGGATACCCGCAAGTGGCACCATCATGAGCCACAAATCAGCGTTATGGCCAAAGAACCAAGCGTACCATGAACTCCAGCCTCCAACGCTTCCAAGATAAATCCACAGCATGAAAACTATATCAAAATAGAGTCCAAAGGAGACAATGACAGTTCCAACTTTCGTAAGGTCAATTTTTGCCAAGTCATTTGAGCGATTGATCTTGACCGTTAGGTACGTTGAATACAGAGCTATTGCAAGTAACCCAACCGATGTTAAGAGAAAACTGAAAAGGTTAGCTGAATTAGCCGGAAAAAGAGTGATATAGGCAATACCTTTTGTGTAAACAGTAGCCGCCCAATTGCAGAAATTATTTAGCCAGAAAACGTAAATGTAAACGGTTCCAGCAATTGAACCCCACTTTATCGTCGAAACATAGAGGTTCTTTTCATTTATCTTTATGAAAAGCACACTGAAGACCACAGGGATCGCGATGGATTCGAACAAGCATGGTATTGTTGTGTCAACCAAAAAAGTCAATGCATATCTGTTGCTAAGAATTGTTAAACCCCACAAACCACTTGGAAACAGTGAAACAAACCAGTATAGCGCCTCAAGAAGTATTACCCATCTAATCGACATCAATGTCTCTGCTTTCGAAAGATCCCTCTTCAGAAGAAAAAACAAACTGGTCAGTAAGGCTATTACGCCGGCTGCGGCTCTAAAACCCATTCCAAGCATGCCAAAACTGTCGGTTACCCACACCCAATAGGGAGCATTTTCCGGATGAGTGTTGTGAAGAACGGCAACGGCGCATTCATAGAACGTGAATGAGAAGTAAGCAAAAGCCGCTAAGAATATACCAATTCGAACCGCAAGGCTGGATTTGAGATTGAACATTATGTTTCATTTGATACTGAACGTATATAACACTTAGGGAAAAAGATCACACGCAAAGTTCTATCAACGTAAAATACGCACTCAACTCTTTTACCTAGAAGGCTATTGGGCAAAGGGATAAATCTCCTCCACGAGTCCAGTCTAACTTATGCCCAGCTACTTAGGTTTTCAAACTGGCAACAACATGAGCATGTTCACAGACCTGTATGAATTGACAATGTGTGCCAGCTACTTCGACAACAAACAGTTTGAACCTGCAACGTTCGACCTTTTCATCCGCAGGTTGCCTCCTAACAGAAGCTACTTTCTGTTCGCAGGGCTGGAACAAGCACTCCTCTACTTGAAACACATTAAGTTTACCGAGAAACACATAACATATTTGCGCAAGCTCGGATTCAAGGAAGACTTCCTGGAATACCTACAAGATTTTCGATTTACTGGCGACGTCTGGGCCATTCCCGAAGGAACCATAGTCTTCCCAAATGAACCTCTCATCCGAGTAACCGCTCCAATAATCGAAGCCCAACTCGTAGAAACCTTTCTGCTAAACACCATTAACATACAAACGATGATAGCCACAAAAGCTTCTAGAGTAATACAGGCCGCCGAAGGCAAAGCTGTTATCGAGTTTGGCCTACGCAGAGAACACGGCA
>DATJPJ010000044.1:0-8687 GCA_035506455.1 Candidatus Nanoarchaeia archaeon | reverse complement strand
AAAACGATGCGCGAATTGCTTGATAGGTCCTCACAGAAAAGCTCAGGCAGATTGGTTTTATTTTGGAACTCCCGCCCACGTTTTGATTTTGCTTTCAGCGTCGTGGCGGGATAATTTTCCGAATCCGCCGTGGCATTTCTTTTCATGCTCACTTAATTTTATATAGAAGTTAGCTTGGTGATAGGTCAACCGCAAGCTTTGTCTTGCAGCATTCAGGAAACAAAACGGAGAGAATCAAGGAATGCTAAAGGATGACAACCGTAAGGTAATGCTCGACAAAATTATTAAGGAACACCATTGCGAAGAAAGTTCTCTGTTAGAAATCCTTCACAAAGCTCAGGAAATTTATGGATTCCTAGATAAGAATATGCTCAACTATGTCGCTCTAGCTCTTAACCTTCCGCCGAGCAAAGTGACGGGAGTGGCTACGTTTTACAGCTATTTCAAACTTAAGGCTCCAGGCGAACACGTCGTTACTGGCTGTCTCGGAACTGCTTGCTACGTGAAAAAGGTCGAAGACATCATGGTGGCAATAGAGCAAGAGTTTAACGTGAAACGAGGAAGCTCCACGCCAGACGGCAGGCTTTCCCTCTTTATAACAAGATGTATCGGCGCATGCGCCATGGCACCCAACATCATCGTGGACGATGAGGTTATTGGGAAAGCCAACAAGGAAATTGTGCTTGAACGTGTTCGTTTGGCACTTGAAGGAGGGGCGAGAAGAAGTTGAAACTATCTGATCTGCAGAAAATCGCGGAGCACGAACTTGATTTCCAACGCGCTTACAAGTACCGCATCAACGTTTGCTGCTCAAGCGGCTGCGTTCCCTTCGGTGCGCTGAAAGTTTTAAAGGCGTTCGAGGACGCCGTAAAAGAATTCGGCGTCGAAAAAGAATGCAAAGTTGCGCGAACAGGATGTATAGGCACTTGTTCCGTGGGACCAGCCGTAGTCATAGAGCCAGGCGATTACCTATACCAAAGCGTCACAATTCAAAAAGTTAGAGAAATTGTTCGCGACCATATTGTTTTAGGTTTGCCTGTCAAAGACATGCTATATAGTAATGAAGCATTCTTCAAGAAACAGCACAGACTAGTCCTTCGAAATGCAGGTAAAATTGACCCATCTAGAATCGAAGATTACATCTCAATGGGAGGCTATTCTGCCATCGTAAAATGCCTTGCAACAATGACTCCCCAAGGTGTAATTTACGAGATCACTCGAAGCGGACTGAGAGGCAGAGGAGGCGCAGGTTTTCCAACAGGCCAAAAATGGGGCCTAGTTGCTCGATCTCACAGTACTCCCAAATACATTGTGGCTAACCTGGATGAAGGCGATCCTGGTGTTTTTGCAAATCGAACATTGGCAGAGGCTGACCCACACGCCATAATTGAGGGCATGTTAATAGCAGCATATGCCGTGGGTGCTGAGAAAGGCTATATTTACATACGCGCCGAATACCCCCTGGCTATCCAGACGCTTCAGAAAGCCATTGCTCAAGCTCGAGGTATGTCTTTATTGGGTGATAACGTGCTTGAGACTGGGTTCAAATTTGATTTAGAATTGCGTTTCGGTGCCGGCGCATTCGTTGCAGGTGAAGAAACCGCAATCCTTGCATCTGTTGAAGGTCGTCGAGCTATGCCACGTCCACGTCCTCCTTATCCTGCAAATTCAGGGCTTTGGGGAAAACCCACACTAATTCAAAATGTCGAGACTCTCGCCAACATTCCAATGATAATTCAGAACGGCGGTGAATGGTTCTCAAAAATAGGTACTTCACGTTGTTCAGGAACGAAGTGTTTCTCGCTTACTGGGCAAATTAACAACCCAGGTCTAATCGAAGTTCCGATGGGCATTACACTGCGCGAAGTAGTTTTCGAAATCGGCGGAGGCATACAAGATAACCGAGCGTTTAAAGCAGTTCTCGTGGGAGGCCCTTCAGGAGGTTGTTTGCCAGAGACCCTGCTAGACTTGCCTATCGATTACGATTCTCTAACCAAGGCAGGTGCCATCATGGGTTCGGGCGGTATTGTTGTCATAGATGACAAGTCCTGCATGGTAGACACAGCGAAGTTCTTCACAGACTTCTGCGTCGAGGAATCCTGCGGAAAATGTGTTCCTTGCCGAGCTGGTCTGGTGAAGGTTAAGGAAATCTTTGAAGGTATAACAACCGGCACGGGCAAACCTGAAGATATCGCCGCATTAGACAAGGCTGGTAACTACATAAAGGAAGCAAGCCTCTGCGGCTTAGGGCAGACAGCACCCAACCCCGTTTTAACAACTCTGCGTTACTTCAGGGACGAATACATGGAACACATCAACGAAACAAAATGCCGGGCGGGTGTATGTTTCAGAAACATTGTTAACCAGGAGGCTGAGAGGCAATGAGTGATTCATCAGTTAAGCTGAAAATAGACAACATCGAAATTTCTGTTCCTGAAGGCACTACTATTCTAAATGCTGCCAGAGCGAACGGGATAACGATTCCTACCCTTTGCGACGTAGAAGGCTTAACAGGCTATGGGGGATGTCGACTTTGCATGGTAGAAATTCATGGTTCGCCTAAGCTGTTTGCCTCTTGCGTCACCCCCGTAAGTATGGGCATGGAAATAGTTACTCAATCCGACAAACTCAAAGAATACCGCAAAATGGCGCTTCAATTCATCCTTGCGGAAAGAACCCACATATGCTCAGTCTGCGTCTGCAACAATGCCTGCGAATTGCAGAAACTTGCCAACGAACTCGGTGTAGACCACGTTATGTTCGAGCGCGAATGGACAAATCATCCAGTTGACAGCACTCACGACTTTCTAGTAATCGATCGCAACCGTTGCATACTGTGCACAAGATGCGTCCGTGTCTGCGACGAAATAGAAGGCGTTCACACATTGGACTTAAAGAATCGTGGCAGAGATGCCCAGGTCATCATTGATCTCGATGATAAATGGGGCGAATCAACATCTTGCACTTCATGTAGAAAATGCGCAAAAGTTTGCCCCGTCGGCGCGATTTATGTAGAGGGTGAGTCTTTGTCAGAGACTAAGAACAAGGATATTGCAAAGTTTGTACTTTCCAGGAGGAGTCGTTAAATGGCATCATCAAAAAAGGTGCGCGTAGCAACAATTTGGCTTAGCGGCTGTGCAGGTTGTCACATGTCCTTTTTGGATCAAGACGAAGCGCTGATAGATTTGGCGCAACAAATTGATCTCGTCTATAGCCCGATCGTAGACATCAAAGTCTTCCCAGAAGATGTGGATGTGACGCTCGTTGAAGGCGCAGTAGCGAACGAAGACCAAGAAGAACTAATCAAGTTTGCCAGAGACCGAACGAAGATTCTGATTTCACTAGGTGACTGTGCTGACACAGCAAACGTAACAGGTTTAAGAAATTCGCTTGCTCCAGTAAGCCCAGAGGCTGTGTTGAAACGCGCATACATCGAAACAGCTGATATTAACCCACAAATTCCAACAGACGTCCCCACTCTACTACCCAAGGCACTCCCCGTGCACGAAGTCGTCAAAGTCGACTACTTCATCCCAGGTTGCCCACCGCCAGCGGGTCTCATAAACTGGGTAATTGGTAGACTTATGCGCGGACTACCCGTTAACATGGAAGGGAGATCCAAATTCGGATAAATTGGAGGCAATGAAAATGAAAGAAATTATAATCAACCCAGTCACACGGATAGAAGGTCACGCTAAAGTAACTATTCAACTAAACGAGGATTCATCGGTTAAAGACGCCAAGTTTCAAGTAACTGACTTCAGGGGATTCGAAAAGTTTAGTGAAGGCCGTCCTTTCTATGAAATGCCTAGTATTACATCACGGTCTT
This sequence comes from Candidatus Nanoarchaeia archaeon, assembly GCA_035506455.1. GTDB lineage: Archaea > Thermoproteota > Bathyarchaeia > Bathyarchaeales > Bathycorpusculaceae > JADGNF01. Next base: position 4,858 of record DATJPJ010000044.1, on the reverse strand, counting down.
GCGGTATATGCCCCGTCAGTCACCTTCTGGCTTCTGCTAAAGCATGTGACGAAATAGTAGCCGTCAATCCTCCAAAAGCTGCAGTTCTTCTGCGCCGCTTAATGCACAATGGACAAATGATCCAGTCGCACGCACTCAACTTCTTCCACCTCTCAGCACCCGACTTCCTACTAGGTATGGATGCAGACCCAGCAATCCGAAACGTCTTCGGCTTAATACAGAAACAACCAGAACTTGCACGCCAAGGCATACGCCTCCGCAAGTTCGGCCAAGAAATTATCGAAAATGTCGCTGGTAAAAAGATACACTCCAGCGAATGGATTCTTCCTGGCGGAGCAAAGTGGCCAATGACCAAGGAACGTGCTGACTATCTGTTGTCTAGTTTGCCTGAAGCACTGAGTACGACGCTCAACACCATTACAATGTTCAAAAACTGGCTAGCTGGATGCACCGAGGAAATTGAAACTTACGGCGACTTCCCCTCAATGTACCTCGGCTTAGTTACCGCTGACGGCGGGTTGGAGATGTACGACGGCAACATACGCGTTGTCGATAATGATGGCACCATTGTTGCAGACCAACTAAGCTGCGATAAGTATAGCGAGTACATAGGTGAAGCAGTAGAACCATATTCTTTCATGAAGTTCCCCTACTACAAACCCCGCGGTTACCCTGATGGAATGTACCGTGTCGGCCCCCTTGCCAGACTGAACATAAGCACACACTGCGGTACGCCGCTGGCTGATGCAGAGTTAAAGGAATTTAAGAAACTGGGAAAGAACGGCATCGTTCAAAGCACGTTCCACTATCACTATGCCCGCCTAATCGAGACTCTATTTTGCATCGAGAAAACAAAGGAAATACTCGAAGACCCAGACGTGCTCTCCGAACGTACATGCACCAAAGCTTACGTAAACAACAAGGAAGGCGTCGGCGTTGCCGAGGCTCCCCGTGGTACCTTGATTCACCACTACAAAGTCGATGCTGAAGGCATGATAACCAAGGTAAACATGATAATCGCAACTGAACACAATAACCTCGCCTACAACAAAGCCGTTACACAAGTAGCCAAGAAATACGTCAAAGCTGAACAACTACAAGAAGGCATGCTTAACCGAGTTGAATCAGTTATCCGATCCTTCGACCCCTGTCTAAGCTGCGCCACCCACATGGTGGGTCAGATGCCTCTGGAAATTCACCTTATCAATAGTCAAGGCAAACTGCTCGACAGCAAAGTTCGCTAAAACCTTTTCCTCTTTATTTTTCGACTATTAAGGGCAGGTTTTTTTTTGCTAACATATTGTGAGTACTCTCCCTGATCACAAATAGTGAACTGACAATACTCCCGCAAAACGCGTTATTCCATAAGGAAAACCGGCAAAGTATGAAAAGTAACTTACTCGAGACAACAATCCTCACAAAAATATATAACAAAAAAGGTCACCGGCGTCGACCATATTTCTTTTTCTATGGCGGACGGCGAACTTTTGGCTTTCCGGGGCCAAATGGCGCGGGCAAAACCACATCCGTCAAAATGCTTAATACACTAATCAATTATCGACGGACAAGCAACCATATCAGCAAACGATGCCAATAAAGATCCAGCTGCAGTCCGCAAAATCATTGGCATAGTTCCTCAGGAGCTCACCGCTGATGATGAGCTTAAAGGTATTGAGAACTTTGCTTTCTGCAAGAAGTTATCAGAAAGAATTCGTGCTGGCTTTCCTATTGTCTGCAGCTTTTTGCTCTAGCGGTTCCAGCATTTGTTTCTAAATCAAAAACTTTTTGCCAATTTGGTCCTCGTCAAGACACAGCATCAATAGATGAATTGGCAGGCTCCATGCCATGCAACGAGCAAAAAAGCTAATTTATCCCAAGTTTCGAGAAGCAAATAGCTCTTGGCGGCAGTTCAGCTACATTTTATCTGGTGCCGTAATTCCAATTAAACTAAGCCCATTACTTAGCACTATCCGAATGGCATCTGTCAAGGCTAGTCTAGCTTCCGATATCTCCTTCGTTTCCGCTTTGATTACTGGCAAGGCATTGTAGAATGTGTTAAATTTGTCTGCCAAGGCATTCGAATAATCTGCGATCATGTTAGGTTTCAGGTATTCTGCACATTCTATGAACATGTCAGGAAATCCTGCTAAAGCCAAGATCAAGTCATGTTCTAAGCTTTCCCTAAGGCACTCGTAATTTGGTGCTTCTGTCTTCATTGGAGCTTTGCGCAATATACTGCACGCTCGAGCATGCGTGTATTGCACGTAAGGCGCGCTGTTTGTTTCGAAGTTGAGGACTCGGTCCCAAGTGAAAACCACCGGTTTGCCCGGATCCACATCCACTAATGCGTATCGAACTGCACCTAAACCAACGAATTTCGCGATTTTCTGCTTCTCCTCATCGGTAAGCTGAGGCGAACGTTTTGTAACTTCATCGAAAGCTCGTTTCACGGCTTCGTCAAGAACATCATCAAGTTTGATGTAATGCCCGCGGCGGCTGCTCATCTTGTAGCCAGGCAGCGTAACGAGGCTGTAGCCAAAATGAACCAAATTCTGGGCTTCATTAGCGCAACCTAATGCATATAGGGCTACTTTCAATTGTAGCTGCGCTAGCGACTGTTCCATGCCTATGACGTTGATTATCTTTTGAGCGAGAGTGAACTTCCAGATAGTATATGCAATGTCCCTTGTTGTGTACAATGTTGTTCCGTCAGCGCGAACTAGCGTTAGCGGGGGGACCTCTTGTTCTTCCCGAAGTCCTAACTTTTTGCGCAGGTTCAGTATTGCGATGACTTTCTCCGCGTCGAACTCTAAAACTCCGCCTTCACTGTAAACGAAATTTGAACCCTGCAGTTGCTGTAAGACTTTGTTAACTTGATTGTTCCAAACGAAGTCGCTTTCCCAGTCCCATGAATCGTAAGTAACTCCGACTCGTGTTTGCGTTTGCCTGAAACCTTCGAGACACAATTCACTGACTTCGCGGATGAGTTGTTTCGCGTGAGATTCGCCATCTTCGTAGGCGCGGTTGAGTCTGCTGATTTCCTCTTCAGGATTCTTGTCTTCGGCAACTTTGTCAAGTAGCGCTTTAAACAACTCTGGGTATTTTTCTTCGAGTTCTTCGGCGATGGAAAGCCACTCATCAAGGTCCTTGGTAATTTTGGCTACATCTTCGCTAGTTTGCACCTTTTTAGCGAGGTCCAACTGGCGCTTGAGACGATTGAGTTCAACAAGACAGGCAGTTATTGTGTAGATTTTGCCCACGAAATGATCTGCTTTCTCGTCAGGCTTGGGCCTACCTAGCTTAGCATATCCGTAAGCAAGAACGCTACTTTGACGTCCCACATCGTCGATATAGTAATGAATGGAGACTGTGTGTCCTCGGGCTTTTAGAATGCGTGCCAACGCGTCCCCGAGCATGGGGTTTCGAGCTTGACCTATGTGAATCGGATGGAGAGGATTTACACTGGTATGTTCCACGATAACTTCTCTTGGTTTTCCAGTTTTTACAAAGCCATATTCTGAACCGATCTGCTTAACGGATTCTAAAGTGAGCGCTGCCAACTTGACAAAGTTTGCATGAAAGTTGATGTAGCCCCCAGCAGGTTCCACTTTTCCCACAAAGTTGAAGTGTTTCGTGTCAACGGTCGAAGCCAATTTAGCAGCCAACTCGGCTGGATTGCGTTTGAGTTTCTTGGCGAGTTCAAACGATACAGAAGAGGCAAACTGCCCAAAGCTAGGGTTGGATGGTTTGCCTAAAGGCAAAGCTTCAATTTTCTCTTCCGGAAACTCAGTTTTCAGAGCTTGGGCTAGTAATCCTTGGCATTCGCGCCGGAACTCATCGAGGGGATTGATGGAGATCATTAGCTGCTTTCTCCTGGGATTGCGATATTTTAATAAAAACCTAACTTATCAGTTTACTGGATGCACTATGCTCCAAAAGACTCCGATAATTTACTCGGAAAGGTGCCTAGGTTACGGAAACTGGCACGTAGAAGGTCCTCAAAGAGTGAAGAAAGCGCAGGAATTCTTGCAGGAGAAAGGTTACCATTTTATTGAGCCTGCACCTGCACCGGAAGAATCATTCTTGGCAGTGCATGACGCTGAGTACCTTTTTAACCTGAAGAAAGGGCTTGTTGAAGATACTGACACGCCTGCGTATGCGCACATCTTTGAATTCGCTAAGCTTAGCGCTGGAGGTGCGTTGTTGGCCGCTCAGGTGAAGGGCTTTTCGCTTATGCGTCCCCCAGGTCATCACGTTGGCAAATATGGTGCTGCTTTGGGTGCTTCCACACGTGGTTTTTGCTACATCAACAACGTTGCTGTCGCGGTTAGGTCCCTTAACAAGGCAACTCTGATTCTGGATATTGATGGGCACCATGGTAATGGGACGCAGGAAATTTTTCTGGGCGATCCTAAGGTCTGGTATGTTTCTCTGCACAACCATCCGAACTATCCCGGTACTGGCATGGTTACGGAAGGCAACTCTATTAATTTCCCATTGCGTGGAGACTGTGGCGAGGCGGTTTACTTGTCGGCTCTTAATCATGCTCTCGAGGCTGTTGATATTGCGAAGTTTGAGATGGTTGCGGTTTCAGCGGGGTTCGATACTTACGCGGGCGATTTGGCCTCGCTGGGATTGACTGAGACAACTTTTAACCATATTGGAAAACGCATCGCAAAACTGGGGAAGCCGACGTTCTTCATCTTAGAGGGCGGATATAATGGAGACAGAAATGGGCTCTGCATAGACCAGCTGCTCAGGGGCTTTGAAGGCGATCAGCAGGCACAGTGAACGATAATCTGCTAACATGTTAATACATGATTCATAAAGTTAAAACTAGTTAGGTTTGAGGCAAAGG
>DATJPJ010000043.1:0-16419 GCA_035506455.1 Candidatus Nanoarchaeia archaeon | reverse complement strand
TTTAAGCTGGTAAACTCTGGTTTTTCGAGTTTTCTGCAACATTACGTGTTTTCTAGCAATGCTTTAAAGCAATACCTATTTTACATTATTGAAAACTTAGAGGACCATGTTTCTGTTGAACAGGTGAAATGTGCCTTGGGCATCGAGGGACTCAACCGCGTCTTCAACCCGAAACGAATCGCCGTTATAGGAGCCAGCGAACGCGAAGGCTCCATAGGAGCAAAACTTCTCCAGAACCTCGTCGGCGTAGGCTACAAAGGGACCGTTTACCCAATTAATTCGTTCAGACAGTCTGTCCAAGGTGTAATTGCTTACCCTAGCATCACCAAAGTGCCTCATCGCGTGGATCTCGCCATCATTGCTACACCAGCGCACACAGTTCCCCAGATAATCGAAGAATGCGGCAAAGCAGACGTTTCAGGCGTTATAATCTGCTCAGCCGGATTCCGGGAAAGCGGAGAGGACGGATCAGCTCTCGAAGAAAAAATTCTTAGTCTACAAAAAACCTACGGCATCCGCGTCATCGGACCAAACAGCATAGGAGTAATCAGGCCCAAGAACAACCTCTTCGCAACTTTCGCCGACAAACGTGCTAAACCTGGCAGAATTGCCTTCATCTCTCAAAGCGCTGCTCTCTGCGCTTCGGCTTTGGATTGGGCTTCGGAAGCTCAAATCGGCTTTAGTGCAGTAGTTTCCACAGGATCAATGCTGGATGTTGATCTTTCAGACTTCATAGATTTCTTTGGCACAGATGCACAAACAAAAAGCATAGTTCTCTACGTGGAATCAGTAAAGAACGCGCGCAAATTCCTAAGCGCCGCTCGAGACTTCGCACGAACCAAACCCATCGTAGTCGTCAAGGCCGGAAGATTCCAAGAAACGATGGCTCAAACCGTTTCCCACAGCGGCTCATTGGCAGGAGAGGATGCGGTTTACGAGGCGGCTTTTAGGCGCGCTGGCATTGTACGCGTTGACACAATGCGTGATCTTTTTGACTGCGCGGAATCTTTGGCACTTCAGTCTAGTCCAAGCGGGCCCAACTTGACCATTGTAACCAATGCTGGCGGTCCTGCGTTAATGGCTAGTGACTGCCTCATATCACGGGAGGGTAAACTTTCAATACTAAGCAATGAAACCGTAAAAGCGCTCTCGGAATCTCTGCCTTCCTACTGCAGTTTTGCAAACCCAATTGACATTTTAGAAGAAGCAAACCCCACAAGATTCCAAACTGTACTGGACATTTGCCTCAAAGATTCTGATAGCAACGGCTTCCTCGTCATATACGCACCTCAGGCGAGTACAGACCCCGTTGCCCTTGCAAGGCTAGCAGTAACTGCAAGCAAAAAAACAAACAAACCGCTTCTCGTCTGCCTTATAGGCGAGGATGTTAACTGTCGAAAAGCAAGACGTCTCCTTCAGCGACATGGTGTTCCTTCTTTTGCGACTCCTGAACAAGCCGTTTCAACCTTCATGTACATGTATAACTACACTCAGAACCTAGAACTCCTTTATCAGACGCCTGAAGACCTACCTATAGAGCCATCTAACCCGCAGATTCTAAGAGAAAATCTCAAGAGCATAAGCGACGAAGGGCGAGCAGTCCTCACATTGCCTGAGGCATTTTGTTTCTTGAAAGCCTATGGCATACCAGCAGTAGAAACGGTGACAGCTGCAAGTCCAGAGGACGCGGAAAATGCGGCCTCACGTGTCGGATACCCAGTTGCCATGAAAGCGCTTTCGCCACAACTTACTCACAAGTCCGACGTTCAAGGAGTAATACTCAACGTTTGCTCTGCATCTCAAGTCCCAGACTTCTACTCCGAGCTTGAAAAAAGAGTCAAAACCCTCGACGCAAAAGCGCATTTCCAAGGCGTAATTATCCAGCCAATGATTTTCGAAAGAAGAAACGAACTTCTTATAGGCGCTAAAAAAGACCCTCAATTTGGCTCCGTCATTCTATTCGGCATGGGGGGCACAAAGGTAGAACTTTTCAGAGACGTAAGTGTTGGTCTCCCACCGCTCAACAGAGTACTTGCGAGGCGTCTAGTCGAGTCGTCATCAATCTACCAACATTCTTTGGCTTCGGGGCATCTGCTCAATACAAGACTTCTTGAGGAGGTTTTGGTGAAGTTTTCACGAATGATCGTGGATTTCCCCGAAATTAAAGAAGCTGACATCAACCCTCTAATCCTCAACAAAGACGGAGCCGTCGCCGTTGACGCCCGCATTGTATTAGACAAAGAACAGATAGGGTATAACGGATCTTGCAGAGATAATCTCGCTATTGCCCCTTATCCTCAAGAATACGTTGCGGAATTCAAACTCAAGAACGGTGTTTCAGTCCTGCTTCGACCAATCATGCCAGAAGACGAAAGCCGTTTCAACGACTTTCTTAAATCACTCTCTGAGGAAACCATGCGGTTTAGGTTTTTTGAAATCTTCAAAGAAATGTCACACGAAACCCTGACCAAATACTGCAACTTAGACTATGACCGGGAAATCGCAATCATAGCAGAATATCAAGAACAAAATCGCCAACTCGTCGGTGCAGTACGATTAACCGTTGAGCCAAACGGCAAAGACGCCGAATTCGCCATAATGGTGACGGATCACTTGCAAGGCTCAGGGCTAGGATCGAAGCTGATGGACACTTTAGCCTCGATAGCTCGAGACAAAAAACTCGCCCAAATTCACGGATATGTACTCGCCAGTAACTACAAAATGCTAACGCTATGCTACAAGAAAGGCTTCAAGTCAGCAATGCTCGATGAGTATACAGTCGAAGTAACTTTGCCTCTCTCCTCCGCCCCGTTATCTGCATAAAAAAAGCGCCAAACTCAAATGGTTTTTTCTTTTCACTAGGAAATGTAAATTAACTATGAAACGAAGTCATTTTTGGTTGCTGATTTCATGAAGGTTGCAGTTTCTGGAAAAGGCGGCGTCGGCAAAACCCTAATAGCAGGCGGCTTGGCCAAGGGCTTTGTTGAACGCGGCTTTAAAACCATGGCTATCGACGCAGATTCTTCGCCCAATTTGGCGTTGACAATGGGTTTGACGGCAGAGGATGCCCGCAAGATTCTGCCTTTAACTGAAAACAAAGAACTCGTTGAAACCAAAACCAGCACAGGTTACTCGGGAGTCTACAATCTAAATTTTACCGTTGACGATATCATCCGTGATTACTCTGTAAAAACGCCGCTGGGAGTGAACCTAATCGTCATGGGAACAGTAAAGGCGATGGGTTCAGGTTGCATGTGCGCTCCTAACGCAATAGTTCGAGCTTTACTCCGGCATCTTATGGTCGAACGCGACGAAGCCGTCGTTCTCGACCTCGAAGCAGGCGTGGAACACATTGGCAGAGGAACCGCAAGAGCAGTTGACGTCTTGCTCATAGTCGCAGACTCTAACCTGAAGTCACTGGAGATCGCTAAACATATTCACGACATGTCTGCAGCAGCCGAAATGAAACACGTTTACCTTATTGGAAACAGAGTCATGAACACAGCCCAAGAAGATGCAATCAAAAATTTCGCTTCAGCGAACGGTTTGGAACTTTTAACACTAGTGCCCTTCGACCAGAAAGTAATCGAAGCCGATATGCTCGGAGAAACGCCTTTAATGAACAAAGAAATCGCTGCAGTGAAGACCATAGACAATATATGCGACACGCTGCTTAAGAAAAAAGTCACTTAATAGAGAGGTTGTTTTGCGTGAAAACTGTAGTCACAATTGGGCGTGGAGGAACAGGAAAATCCAGTTTTACCTCGCTTATGGCAAAATGCTTCGTTGAGGCAGGCTGTTCACCGCTTTTGCTCGTTGATGCCGATCCTGATCAGAACCTCGCCGAAATGTTGGGCATAGACATGAAAGAGGCAGGAAAAGCTACGATGGCTGAGCTGATCGTGGATACGTTTATCGAAAAAGGCGGAACTACTGTTGGGGTGTCTCCTACTGAACGTATCGAAAGCCGCATTTGGGCGAACGGATTGTATGAAGGTGACCACTTCGACTTTATGTCCGTTGGCACTAAGTGGGTAGAGGGCTGCTACTGCATGCCCAACAGCGCTCTAAAATCAGCTCTGGAGCATCTTACGAAAAACTATCAGTACGTTCTTATTGACTCACCCGCCGGACTCGAACATCTGAACAGACGCATAACCTCCAAAGTCAACGATATCTTCGAAATGCTGGATCATTCGAAGAAAAGCATAGACCATGCAAAACGAGCCTACCGAATTGCTAAAGAAGTTGACATGGAATTTGAAAATTTCTACCTCGTCGGAGGCTACCGGTTCCCACCAGAGCTAAGTGGCAAGGCTGAGGAAGAGCTAAAGTTTAAGTATGTCGGCAAAATCGTTGCGGATGAGCTAGTAGATGATTACGTTCTTAATGGGAAGTCACTGCTGGACCTTCCTTCTGACAATGCTGCGTTCGCTTCTGTAAAGGCTATCATGAAGAAGACGGGTTACATACAACAATAGCCCCCATTTCTTATGTATACGTTTCCAGTTTTGAAGCTTACATTTCCATGCACCATCATGACTTTCTATAGTGAACTCTGGAAAGGTTTAAAACACTGAATCTCGAGTCATATCCTCAAAACCTTTACTGAGGTTTGACATTGACCACTAAAAATGTAAGAGTCAAGATTGATGAAATGAAGACCAGCACTGGTCTTATCAAAAACCTCGAACTTTCTGTAGGCCAACTTGTTGACGACACTAGATACCCTGAACCCATGGGCCCCACTCCAATGCCATCAATTACTGCCCTGCGGGACTGGGATATGAAGCTCCTCAACAAGTACAAGCCTTTCTACATGCCCGACTGCGACCTTTGCTGTCTTTGCACTTTTGGCAAGTGCGATTTAACAGCTGGGAAACGCGGCGCATGTGGCTTGGATATTGCGACCCAATCATCTCGCATTGTCATGTTGGCTTGCGCCATCGGAGCGGCTTGTCACACTGCACACTCGCGCCATTTGGTCCATCATTTAATTGAAAAATATGGTCGCAGATACCCCTTAAATGTCGGCGGCTTAAATGTAAAAGTTGAGGCACCAGTCAGCCGCCTGGTTACAGGTATAAAGCCTGAAACACTCGGCGACCTAGATGACATCTTAACTTACACCGAAGAACAAATTACCCAAATTCTTGCAGTAGGACACACAGGTCAGGAAGGCAATAATTTAGACTTTGAGTCAAAAGCAATGCACGTCGGTATGGTTGATCACGTAGGCATGGAAGTTGGTGACATTGCACAAATCTCCACCTTGGGTTATCCGAAAGCTGATCCAGAAGCTCCACTCGTAAAACTCGGCATTGGGAGCGTCGACAGAACCAAACCCGTAATCATGTGTATCGGACACAACGTTGTTCCTTCAGTCGGAATTATAGACTATGCAAAGGACACAAAAGTCGACGAAAAGATCGAAGTCGTTGGATTATGCTGCACAGCACACGACATGACAAGATATTATACTCGTGCCAGAGTTGTTGGCCCAATCAGTTGGGAGTTAAGGTTCATACGCGCCGGACTAGCAGACGTGGTCGTACTCGATGAACAATGCATTCGTACAGACGTTTTTGAGGAAGCGGCAAAAGTTCACGCCCCAGTCATCGCAGCATCAGAAAAGAATTGCATGGGCTTCAAAAACCGCACAAATGATCCTGCTGACGAAATAGTTGCTGACCTCGTGAGCGGCAAAGTCAAAGGTGTGCTTATTCTTGATCCAGAGAAAGTTGGCGAAGTTGCAGTTCGAGTAGCGCAACAAACGGCCCCAACCCGTAGGAGAATGACTTCTCTTCCAAGTGTCGAGGAAGTCAAACAAATCGCTAAAACATGCAGACAGTGCAACCAATGTCAACGCAATTGTCCACAAGACTACAACATTGCAGCAGCTCTCAAAGCAGCAGGAGAAGGCGACATGAGCCTGCTAACAGACCTATATGAAGTCTGCATCGGATGCGGTAGATGCGAAGAAGCTTGTCCACAAAAGATTATGGTGCACAGCCTGATCGTGAAAGCGGGCGAGAAGTCGATGTGCGAAGAAAACAACCTTTGCCGCTCTGGCAGAGGCGCGGTCTCGGACGTTGAAATCAGAAATGTCGGCAGTCCAATTGTCCTTGGAGAAATCCCAGGTATAGTCGCAGTAGTCGGATGCAGCAACTATCCAAAAGGCGGCAAAGATGTTTACGACATATGCAGAGAATTCGCCCTCAGACGATACATCGTCGTTCTGTCAGGATGCTCAGCTATGTCTGCAGGCAGCTACCGCAACGAGGAAGGTAAGACCATATATGAAGAATTCCCAGGCGGATTCGAAGCCGGAGGAGTAATGAACGTTGGCTCGTGCGTTGCTAACAGCCACATCGCAGGTGCAGCAATCAAAGTTGCAAACATATTCGCTAAGCGTCCACTCCGCGGCAACTATGAAGAAATCGCAGATTACATACACAACCGCCTTGGTGCAGTCGGCTTAGCTTGGGGTGCATATTCACAGAAAGCCGCAGCAATCGGCGCAGGCTTTTGGCGGTTAGGCATTCCAGTGCTCGTTGGCCCTCACGGCAGCAAATACCGCCGCATGCTCCTTGGCAGGGAGGATAAACCAGAAGACTGGGAAGTTCTCGATGCCCGAACAGGAAACAAGGTAAACGTTGGTCCGGCACCTGAACACCTCTTCCAAACGGTCGAAACCAAAGAAGAATGCATGGTGGCAATTGCAAAACTCTGCATGCGACCAAACGACACCTGGAAAGGACGCAGCATAAAACTGAGCCACTACGTCGACCTAAGCAAAAAATACCTCGGCGTTATGCCAAACGACTTGCACCTATTCGTGCGAACGATGGCTGACGTTCCAATGACAATGAAAGATGAATTTGCGAAGATTCTGGAAGCGAACAACTGGAAGGAAACTATCATCCCCGACCCAACGTTACTTCCTAGAATGGTCCGCACTATGAAGGAGTGATAAGACATGTCATGTGAACCTTGGCAATGTGGAGAAATAGCCTCAACAAAGAAAGCAAACCCAATAATGAAACCAGAAGTCGCCGTCGCCATGATCAAAAAAGCTCAACGCCCAATTTTAATTGTGGGCAGTAACGCAACTGAACGCTACATGGAAGGCAAGCAACTCATCGAATTTATCATAGACTTCGCGAATGCTTCTAAAGTCCCCGTTGTAGCAACAGCACACATGGTGCGAGAATTCCTAAAACGCGGCTACACACCAGCAGCTTACATGAACGCAATGGACATCAGCAACCGACTAGTTGACCCAATCTGGAAGGGATTAGACGGCAAAGGTCATCCCGACCTCGTCATGTACGTAGCCTTGCCCTACTACATGGAGTCCCTTATCCTCGCTGGACTAAAACACTTCGCGCCTGAACTGAAAACCATGACACTGGACAACCTGTTCCATGTGCATGCAAGCTGGTCTTTCCCCAACGCGACGTTGGAAGACTGGGCAAACAATCTCAAAGTCATGACTTTAAAATTTGATGGAGGACAATAAGAAAATGTCAATGTTCAAAGATATACCCGTAGAAGTTGGAGTAATTTACGAAGGAGAAAGAATCCGCAGAAACGACATGTATGTCGAACTCGGCGGCCCCACAGTCAAAGAGAAATTTGAACTCGCCCACGTCAAACCCCTCGACCAAATCGAAGACGGAAAAGTCACAATCATCGGCCCAGACCTAAAAGACCTCAAAGAAGGCGGCGCATACCCGTTCGGCATCCTGGTTGAAGCAGCAGGCTCAACTCTCGACGCAAGCCTTGAAGGCGTAATCGAAAGACGCATCCACGGCTACCTAAACTACATTGAAGGCTTCATGCACCTAAACCAACGCTACGACATATGGATGAGAATCGGCAAAAAATCCGTCCAAAAAGGCCTCAACAGCTTCAACTACATCGGCCAAGTTCTCTATCGCCTCTTCAAGAGTGAATTACCAATTATCGAAAAAGTCCAAATAACCTTCATAACCGACCCAGCCAAAATTTCAGAAATGTACCCTGAAGCAGTCGCAGACTACGAAGCACGCGATTCAAAAGCAAGAGGCCTCAAAGACGAAGACGTTGACAAATTCTACGGCTGCGCGCTATGCCAATCATTCGCACCCAGCCACGTCTGCGTCATTACCCCTCAACGCTACAGCAACTGCGGAGCCATCAGCTGGTTTGACGGCAAAGCTTCAGCAAGCATCGATCCGAAAGGCCCAGTCTTCGCCATCGAACGCGGAGAAATGATCAACGCAGAGAAAGGCGAATTTTCCGGCGTCAACGAGATGGCCAAGAAACGCACCATGGGCGAAGTCCAGCAGGTATGGCTATACACAGCATTCGACCACCCACACACTTCATGCGGTTGCTTCGAAGCAGTCACATTCTACATACCAGAAGTCGACGGATTCGGCGTAGTAAATAGAAGCTTCAAAGGCGCAACAGTCAACGGCTTACCATTCAGCACAATCGCAGATTCCGCAGCAGGCGGAAGACAAATCGACGGCTTCCATGGCATGTCCATAGAGTACATGCGCAGCAAGAAATTCTTCGCAGCAGACGGCGGATGGAACCGAGTCGTATGGGTACCCAAAGAAGTCAAAGAACGCGTAAAAGAGTTCATACCCAAAGACGTCGTCGACAAAGTCGCAACAGAAGAAAACGCCACAAACATAGAAGCACTCAAAACCTTCCTGAAAGAGAAAAACCACCCAGTCGTCGCAAGATGGACCGCCGAGGAAGCACCAGCAACCGAAACTGCACCCGAAGCTGAAACTCAACAAGTATCCGCTGAAGGACAAGCCATGATGCCAGTAATGACAGCCTCAACACTACCAATAATGGCAGGCGGCTTCAAGATCATCCTCAAAGACGCAAAAATCTACGCAAACAAAGTTATCATAAAGACCATCAAAGACGAAAAAAGCAAATAAATGGTGACGACCTTTGACTCACCAAAACAAAAAAGACGACAAGAATCTCCCAGATGCCTTGGGGCTCAGCCCCGAGATTCTGGACCTTCTTGCAAAGTTCCAGGAAATCGAGTTAGAAGACTTCCAGATGGACGTCAAAGAACTGGAGCTTTCTTTCGAACCTGGAATGGCTGGACAAATAATGCCCAAGCTTAAACTGCCATCGGCAATTAAGCCCGGTAAGCCCATTTCCATGCTACAAGCCGCTTTTATGCCTCCAATTGAGACATATCCAAACAAAATAGCCGAGGTAAAACTGGGAGCAACAAAGTCTGAGGGCGGTACCCGTTCAAAATCAATAGTTATAGGCGGAGAAACATCACCTGCTTTCTACACTTTTGAACGCCCAATTGTTCATACGCCCATCGTAACGTTGGACGTTTTCGACATGGAAGTTCCATTGTCAAAAGCAGTCAAAATGCACGTTAAAGACGTCGTCGGCGACCCAGCAGCATGGGCCAAGCTCGCAGTAGAAAAATTCGGCGCTGACATGGTTACAGTTCACCTAATTAGCATCGACCCGCTGCTGAAAGATGCCACACCAAAAGACGCAGTCAAAACAGTTGAAAACATTCTGCAAGCAGTCCACGTACCACTTGTCATAGGTGGATGCGGCGACCCAGTCAAAGACGCTGACGTCTTCGAAGCTATTTGCAACGCTTTCCCGAACGAACGCTTCCTCATCAGTTCAATAACCAGAGACATGGACGTCGAACGCTGCGCCAAATACGTCAAGAAGAACGGTCACGCCGCACTTTCGTTTACTCCAATGGACCTAAACCTAGCACGCGAACTAAACCGCAGACTCTACGACTTCTTAGGCAAAGAAGACATAGTCATGGACTTGACAACTGCCGCTTTAGGTTACGGCTTGGACTACGCATTCACAAACATGGAACGCGCACGTATGGCAGGCTTAATGGGCGACGTCGAACTCGCACACCCAATGTCTTCAGGAACAACCAACGCTTGGGCCGCAAGAGAAGCCTGGCTAAAGATGGCTCCCGAATGGGAACCCCGCGAACTTCGAGGTCCCCTATGGGAAGTAACAACAGCCTTAACACTGCTCCTCGCTGGCGTTGACCTATTTATGATGATGCACCCTGCCGCAGTAAAAACCCTCAAAGAAGTAACCAAAAACCTAGTAAACGGCGGAAAAATCGACGCAGCCAAATTTGCAGACTGGGTCACCGTCAAAGCATAGGAGATGGCAAACATGAGCAAAAGAGCAAGCATGAAAGAACTCAGCCCAATAGACGTCTACAAACTCCTGCCAAAGACTAACTGCAAAGAATGCGGCCAAGAAAACTGCATGGCCTTTGCCACAAAAATCGTTAACCGAGAAGTTTCAATCGACAGCTGCAAGCCACTTTTCAAGAAAGAATACGAAAAAAACTATGCTCAGCTTAAGGAACTACTCAAGCCAGCAGTCCAAGAAGTTACTGTCGGAGTTGGCGAAAAAGCCAAGAAACTCGGCGGCAAACTCGTCATGTACCGACACGAATTCACATACACCAACCCAACAGCCATAACAATTGACGTTACTGACGAAATGTCCGAAAACGAACTCACCTCAAGAATCAAGAAGACCGAAAACTTCAGCTTCGAATACATCGGCTACACCCTAAAACTCGATATGATCGCTATTCGATGCACCTCAGGAGACGCTGAGAAATTTAAGGCAACGGTAAAGAAAGTCAGCGAAACCACAAATCTACCATTCGTGATATGCGCACTAAACCCAGCAGTGGCTGAAGCAGGACTGATGGCAGCACCCAAAGCACGCCCCCTTATTTACGCAGCTAACACCGAAAACTGGAAGGATATGGCAGAGCTAGCTTTAATGTACAATTGCCCTCTCGTCGTCTCCGCACCCAACGACCTAAACACACTTGTCTCGCTCACGAAAACTTTGAAAGCTTACGGTGTAAAAGACTTAGTCCTTGACCCAGGGACCTTCCTTAACGAAGGCTTAGGCACCACCCTTAACAACTTCACAATGCTCCGCAGAGCTGCATGCAAAGGCGGCGAAGAGCTCGCAGGATATCCACTTATGGCAGTTCCTATGGCCGCTTGGGTAGGCAAAGGCGAAACCGCTGACGAAATCATCAAGTGGAAAGAAGCATACCTCGCATCCATGCTAGTTGTCCGCTACGCAGACATAATTGTAATGCATGGAAACGACGGTTGGTCACTTCTGCCAACAGCAGTGCTACGCCAAAACATCTACACTGACCCACGCAAACCAGTCGCAGTTGCACCTGGCTTAAAGATCTTCGGCACACCAAACGAAACCTCACCTGTGCTTTTCACAAGCAACTTCGCTTTGACCTACTACACAGTCGCATCTGACATCGAAAGCAACAAACTCAATGCCTACCTCATCGTAGTAGAAACCGAAGGCTCAGCTATAGACAGTGGAGTCGCAGGACGTAAACTTACCGCAGAACGCGTCGCAGACGCCATCAAAGCATCAGGCGTTGAAGGCAAAGTGAAGCACCGAAAAATCATAATCCCCGGCAAAGCTTCACGCATAAGCGGCGAAATCGAAGAACTTAGCGGCTGGAAAGTCCAGGTAGGACCACGCGACAGCAGCGAGATACCCAAGTATCTCATAGAGAAATGGCAACCATAAACCACTTTCTTTTTTTCTTTTCATTTTTAACCGAATAAATTCCTTTTTCAATATTCTTTTGGATAAGCAAACTATCCACATTGACTGGGTTCCTACAGAAAATAGGGTTTCTTTATTTCTTCATACCTTAAATACTGGAAAGTATGAGCAAATCTTTTATTCCAAGAAGCTTAGAAATCTCAGCGAGGAAACATCATTGAAAAGTCTAGTGGTTTACTATTCACGCACAGGAAACGCAAAATTTGTCGCTCAAACTGTCGCTGCAGAACTTGGCTCTGACCTCGAGGAAATTGTTGACACAAAAAACCGTGCGGGTAAACTCGGATGGATTTCAGCTTCAAGAGATGCCTCCGGAGGAAAACAAACCAGTATTTCTCCGATGACACGGAATCCTGCAGATTATGATCTCATCATTGTTGGAACTCCAGTCTGGGCTTGGAGACCAACACCTGCAATAAGAACTTACTTTGCAAACAACAACCTAACAGGGAAAAAAATAGCGCTTTTCTTCACCATGGATTCAAACCCGCGTCAAGCCGCCGAAAAAACCAAGGCTTTGGCTCCAGGCGCTGTCTGTGTGGGCGAATTAGCAATAGCGAAGGCACTTGACAACAAAGTTGAAGCGGAGAAGAAAATCGCAGATTGGTGCAGCACACTTAAAAATGCTTAGAGCTACCTTTTTTCCAGCAAGAAACAGAATTGCTTTCTGAACCCCGAGTTTGTTATGCCTCTACCGCAGTCAAGACTAGTCTTGTTGAATTTACGTCGACCTCTGTGATGACGCAATTCTTGAACTCCATGGTTTCGCCCATTACGTTCCTGACTGTAACGGTTTTGCCCACGGTTTTGGCTTGGACAACATCCTTGAACTGAATTTTTCCATTAAGGACCACATTGAATTCACACATTCAAATCACCAAAATTAGCCTTGTTTTCGTCCGCTATAAGCAATTTGCCACTTTTTTCGCGATCCGTTGTATTCTCGATTAATTTTGGTTAGCAATTATTTCGTCTGGTCCAGCGAAGTCTCTAGCGTAACCCACCCCTTTCTATCAGTTTTTGGAACCTTAGGAAATCCTTTGTCAAACAGGTTGTAGCAAACTAATGCTTGGAAATGTGCTCGCGCGCTTGGAACTTGCTGTATTTTGCTTATGTTGTTGCATTATACAGTCATAAATGGCATTTTTATCATTGTTTTTGCCAGTATTTGGAAAGTGTTAAATACAGAACCCGATCAGATGAGCTTTCTAATTCGAAAATGGAGAGAAAAAATGTTAAACCAATCTGAAGTCAAAACAAAGAAATCAGGGATAATTGCTATCGTTGCGCTCTTGATTCTTTCGATGTCCGCTTCAGCCATGCTGCTACCATTTGTACATGCAGCCACGCCAATGAACATTCCAACCTTCGCCTACATAAGTGTCTCAACTAACCCAGTCGGCATAAATCAACCAGTGGAAATCATCATGTGGCTTAACCAGCTGCCTTTTGGTACAGCTCCCACCAATGACATTCGATTCCATAACTATAAGCTAACTATCACTGCCCCCGATGGTACCATTCAGACAAAGACCTTCCCAGTCGTATCAGATCCAGTAGCCGCCCAAGACACCTTATTCACTCCAACTCAAGTCGGCACGTACACTCTCAAGTTCGATTTCCCTGGTCAAGTCTATACCTGGCCGTTTATGGTCACCCTATTCGGTCCCAATACTGCATATCTGAACGCGACTTATGCAGCAAGCTCTGCAACTACCACACTGACTGTGCAATCGGCGCCTGTATCTTCCATACCTGGTAATCCCTATCCTTCAAACTTTTGGACACGCCCAATTTACGGCACGAACTCAAATTGGTGGCCACTTGCCTCAAATTGGCTCGGTGACCTCGCACCTGGATACACGGGCTTCGCAGGCACATATAACATGGGAGGCAATGGCGAGCAATTAGCCGGAGCTGGAGACGTCGTAGGATCACTCACTAGCCACATAATGTGGACCATGCCCATCGAAAGCGGCGGAATTGTCGGAGGAAACCAAACAGTCATTCAGGGCGACTCATACTTCGAAGGCTCTGCATATGAGCAAAGGTACGACAACCCGATTGTTGTTGACGGAATACTCATTTTCACAAAGCCGGTATCCTTCTCTGGGCCATCCAATGGACCAACTGTTGCTGTTGACTTGAGAACAGGAAAGCAACTATGGAGCAGTACGACTATGTCTCCGATATCCTTCGCTTATGTTTATGATGTTCAAGATCCGAATGATCACGGAGTTTACCCGCCAATACTTATCTCCGTCTCTGGAGGCGCTTCAATGTTCGGCGCGTCTCCAATGACTTGGAAAGCTTACGATGCGTATACGGGAACCTACATGTTTACAACCACTAACATCACAATGGGCAGCACTTCCACCACGATGCTGGGTCCAGAAGGAGAATACCTCATTATCAGTTTAGCAAATCTTGGCACCGCAGCCAACCCGAACTGGTATCTGCAGGAATGGAATTCCTCTAGACTCTGGGGCGATAATTATAGCGGTGGATCAACCACGCCGCCAGTTGTTCCTCCAGTGAGCAATGAAGGCAATAACATTGGTGGAAACTGGGCAGGCGGCACCATAATGGCAATGGGGCCTTTCGGACCTTCACCTACCTACATCCCAAGCATGTATGACTTCAACGTCTCAGTACCATACCTAAACTCGCTCGGTGCAAGTCCCACTTTAGTCGGAGGCATCTACGGGAGTACACTACTAGCTTATGCCGGCAACTTGCCTTCTACAGGAATGGACTTCATGGGTTCAATGAGCAGCAGCCCCTACACGTACGTAACGCTCAACATTAACGAAAACAATCCGAACACACTGGGTAACGTAATATGGCACGAGACTCTGAACCCACCACCAAACAACATCACTATCCTACAGGCAGGCATTGACCCAGTTAACCGCGTCTTCGTTGAAAACTGGAGAGAAACTCAACAATACGTAGGATACAGCCTTGATACAGGCGCGAAACTGTGGGGTCCAACAGTCGCGCAAGATATGCTCGATTACTACGGTAGCCCCGCCTCAGGTAGCCTCGCAAACTGCTTTGCCTACGGAAAGATGTACAGCGCTGCATACGCAGGTGTAGTCTACTGCTATGACACCCTAACTGGCAAAATTCTATGGACCTATGGAAACGGTGGACCAGGCAACAGTACAAACTCCGGTCTCGAAACTCCATTCGGCAGATACCCAACTTTCATCAACGCCATAGGCAGCGGCCTAGTGTACCTTGTTACAAGCGAACACACAATTGAAACGCCACTCTTCAAAGGATCTTTGAATCGCGCAATCAACGCCACAACAGGCGCCGAAGTCTGGACGCTCTCAGGCTACACAGGAGAATTTAGCGTACTAAGCTACGCAGCGGCAGACGGCTACAACACATGGTTCAACGGCTACGACGACCAGGTCTACACAGTCGGTCGAGGACCAAGCGCCACAACAGTCGAAGCACCACTGACAAGCATCGTTCAGGGATCAAGCCTGACAGTACAAGGCTACGTAACCGACATCTCGGCAGGAACAACTCAAGATTCAGTGACAGCGAACTTCCCACATGGTGTGCCATGCGCTTCTGACGCAAGCATGTGCGCATGGATGGGCTACGTATACCAGCAGCAACCATATCCAAATACAGCGACAGGCGTCGTAGTTCACTTGACAGCTTTCGACCCAAACAACAACACCGAAGACCTAGGCTATGCAACAACCGACTTAAGCGGCAATTACGCCATACAGTTTACTCCGCCAGTTCCAGGCATCTACAAGATAACTGCATCGTTCGCAGGAACAAACGGATATTGGCCTTCCAGTGCAGAGACAGCCATAAGCGTATCAAAGGCTCCTTCAGCGGCACCAGCAACTACTAGTGCTCCAACAGCAGTTCCAACCCAAGCTCCATCAACCGCTCCCTCCAACGCAGCTCCAACCGTCACCATCGCACCAACTCCAAGCCCAGCAGTTACTCCACCAACCAGCGCAGCACCCACGACCACATACATCGTAATCGCCGCAGCAATAATCATCATCCTAGCAGTAGCTACAGCCATAATTCTACGCAGACGCAAATAAACACAAAATTCCCTCTTCCTTTTTTTGTCTAGGAAGAAACAGAAAACCAAAAGAGGCTGAAAGGGCTCTGGAATGAATTCCAATTTGCTCGTTGGGTTTCATCGGTTCTCTCTCCTAATGGATCCAGAGCCCCAGCACACCCTCTATTTATGAAGGTTTTTCACCTAAGTTTTGGTTCGATTAGCTTAGTTCTATTAATGACAAGAGTGCCGATACAAAACGTTATACAAATTTTCATTTTTCAAAAATGCCGCTTTTCCCATATAATTCTAGCTTCATATGGGGATACGTAATTATAATTCAGGAACCTTATAACATAAACCAATGCTCCTAGCCGAGCAAAGGTCAATTTGAGATGCCTGAAAAGAAACCAGTCACAGTTGACATATTTGACCTTCTTTCTACCAGCGAATGCGAGGCGTCAGAGGAAAAAGAAAAACAAGATAGTTCCAAATCACAACGCAATGAACTATTAGCCACTACCAAAGTTAAAGACCTCTATCCTGAAGGAACAATCACAATAAACAAGTACACATGCGTAGGGGTTCAATGCAAACTTTGCATCAAAGCATGCCCAACTAACGCGCTCTATTGGACAAACAGTGGTATAGGCATAACTGAAGATTTATGCGTTCACTGTGAAGCCTGTGTCTTAAGCTGCATGGTAGACAACTGC
>DATJPJ010000042.1:0-35561 GCA_035506455.1 Candidatus Nanoarchaeia archaeon | reverse complement strand
ACAACAGAAATACCTTTCAACATGGGAAATGGGAACCACCTAATTGGATAATATATCGAGTCTCACGGTAAACTTTAAAAGGACTAAGATCATAAACATGCTTTCATTAAGTAGGTGAAGATAATGAGCAAAGATCAAGCTATAGGTGGAGCGATACTCGCAGTTTGCGTCATAGTCGCCATCGGCTATGCATTACTAGTCATCTTCCCAGCTCAAGTCTACGGAGTGTTCGGAACAGTAACAGCGGACACTGGAAACACCATCAGGTTGTATGCTGTCTTGGTGCCAGTTTTCGTTGCGTTCGTTGCTATTTTGTTGATAGGCGCATGGATTGGTTGGACAATGGCAACAACACCGCCGCCAAAGCCAATTGAAGAAATTACAACTGAGATGGAAGAGAAGAAAGAAGATGCTGCAGACATGCCAGCAGCTGAAGCACCTGCAAGCGCCGCTCCAGAAAAGAAGAAGAAGTAGTCGAGTTTTACATTTCTTCTTCTAAAATTTTCATTTCTTAGTTTTTCTTTTTTATAAGTTGGTTTCGCTTTATTTGACAGCCTCTCGGATTACGCTAGAAGATATGCAAAAGAGACATTTGGATGTGCAAGGTCAAAGAAGAATGTTAAGTATCTCCAACTTGTTCCTTGGCTTTTTTTAGCATGCATTGAACAATTTCCATGCACGTCAGGCAATCATCAGGAATTGGGTCTTTAGTGCCGCGTTCACTAAGATATCCAAAGTGCCTATTACAATTTGAATTTCCAGCTATTTGGGCGTGCTTCTCATTTTGTGATCCTGAAGGTTCGACTGTCACCTCGTCTGGACTCAGAGGAGATTTTTCAGGGACATTTCCTATTTCGGTTAAACAGTATGGGCATGCGTCGAAAGGCTTCAAAGGGGTTCCTACGACGACTGTCTTCAGTGGTCTAGCAAAGGTTCTGCGACAGGAGGCATTCGGACATACGTAGCTGTTCATTTTTTCCTCTTTTTCTTGAGTCTGGGAGATATTTACTCCTCCGCCTAAAATAAGCGGTAAAACTTACTTATAGTATTGATGAACCCAGAATTCATAGTCAACTTATTCAATATTGCATATTCCGTCAGGCGAGGCAAGTTTTTTTAAAGAAGACACGCCTTCAGCGTATCCCGACGCGATTAACATATCACCTTGTTCTATCTTCGAATCAGCTCTGGGACGTAGGGCTTTGTCGACACGTTTTATTGCCAGAATCCACATGCCTGTTTCCTCGTGTACCCGAGCTTCTTTCAAGGTCTTACCTATTAAGGGCGAATTCTCCGTCACGCACGCTTGGGTGACTGTTTCGTCGGCTTCTTTGATTGTTAGTTTTAGGATCGGATGAGGCTCAATACCTCTAAGCACAACTTCGGCCATTTCAGCTGCGGCATCTGCAATTTTTTCGGTCGCCACCCCAAGCCGTATTAAGCCTAAGAATCCTGATGCTTCTTCCTTCGTGAAGTTACTCGTTAAAGCGAAAAGCTCGAAATCCGTGTGTTTCTTGTCCATATATTCTTCCAGGCGCTCTACCTCTTCGGCTAATTCTTTGTTGTTTAATAGCAAAGCTGAGTATGCCAAGTCCATCATCAATTCGGAAGTATCTTTGAGCTCGACGAAACGGCTGACGATTTCCTCGAATTGTTTCTGCTCTGTCAATTGGGTTCCTCCAAATGCTTGATTCTGCCTTCGGCGATATCTTTGAACTCTTTTATCCCCTGAGGAGCGCCTCTTGTAATTAGCGTGTCTCCTGCAAGTATGTGTTCGGAACCTTTAGGATTAATTATCCAAGTTCTGTCGCGTCTGATTGCAATAACGTCTACTCCCATCGTCGCGGCCAGGTCAAGTTTGCTAATCTTTAGTCCAACAATTGCTGAGTCTTCCTTCACTGTTGCTTTCGCAAGACGCTCCTCGACTTTCTCAAAGATTGATCCGACTATGGGATGGACGCCAATATCTCGCGTAACTATAGCGGCAATGTCAGCGGCAGCATCCGAAATCTTGTCAGTTGCTGCGGCTACCGTAGAAACACCTACTAGTGCCTGAGCGTCTCGGGGGTCTCCTCGAGAGGCGACCATGATTTCGATGTCCAGCAGGTAACTTAAGTTGTCTATGTGTGCCTCCAAAGCCAGCACATCTTCCGCGAGTTCTTTGTCGTTAAAAAGTGCCGCCGAATAAGCCAAGTCTATCATAAGTTCTGAGAGATTCTTCATTTCTGCAAGTAATTCTCTGACAGGAATTGGCTTATAGGCAACTCGTTCAAAGCGGGACAAGTGAGACATTTTGTCAGAGATTCTCCGCGGTAATGTATTTCTCGGGGCATATTTTAATCATGCTGTCTACAAGCCCAGGCTCATCAAACCCAATGCTGCAAGCAAAGCAACGGTAGTTATTCCGGCGGCGAAAGCCGTTTCTATAGGAATAACGAAGTTTCCAGGATCGAGCCCTTTTTGGAAAGTTAGAATTGATATAGCAAACGAAAGAATGACGACGAGAAAGACCGCTATTATATTTGCAATTAGTAGTGTTATCACGTGGTTATAGAAGAGAGTTGGCGTGAATGTTCCATGAATCACCAGAGCCAATAAGGCAAGAATGACGAACATAACCACGGAGGCAATCCATGCGCTGAATATGTTTTTTGCATGTTGAAGGATTGAGGATAATTTGGGCTTAAGCATTCCAAGAGCAAGTTTTGTAGTTGCTGTGGATCCCACGACCGAACCAACATCGCTGATAATTCCTATGAGCGCGGGGTAAATTGCGTAGAATTCAATGCTGCGTGAGGCATAACGATCAATTCCGCGCAAAACTGTTCCTGTGAAGTTCACCATTACAGCAACAATCATCAATGCTGCTAGTGATTCTTGGATGGTCTTTGTGAATTCTGTGTCATGCAAGTTTCGACGGAAGATGTAAAGAGCAAGGACTACGTCTATGACGGAAAAGAGAACAACCAAACCGACCCCTGCTGTACTGAGGTTGAAGAAAAGATTCAGGACTACAACATAACAAATTGTGATAAAAACTGACGAAATCATTGACATAATTGGGTAAACCATAATGTCAGGATCTAAGCCTCTTGAAAACGAGACGAAAGCAACTTTCACAGTGACTATTAGCAGAACTAACCCTAGCGTCATTGTAGCCAAAATTACTACGAGTATTGAAGGAAAATCAGCAAACGTTATGCCCCAAAATTCTTGCCCGAAAACAATTGCAACTGCACTCATCGCTACGCTTGTTACCAAAGTGAGAACAATTGAGGCTCCGATTAGGCTGTAGAAGCTCTTTGTATTGTTTGATAACTTGGGATATGCTGTTCCAATGTGTAAAGCGGTACTCAGGCGACCGCTAAGCATGCCTTCAATTACCCCTTTCGCCCCCAAAACTGCCGGAAACAATGCTAATGCCCAAGGAGCTGCGTGGAAAACCCCTAGTTGATAAGCTACCAAGAATCCTGCGGCAATGCCGCCTATGTCGAATGCGAAGGCAATGAAAGTTTCCTTTAACGATTTTGAGAAACTAGAACTGCCAGCGTGGAACATTCAAAGCTGCCTCCTTTAGAGGGCACCGTCGAGGTTGAGGAGACACTCGATGTTTGGCCTTCGTTACTAAGCGCCACTTCAACTGGCACCCCGAGTTTCTATTGTGGAGAAAGGACATCGTTTAAATAGGTTTCTAGTTGGGCGACTTGCTTGGCTTGGGGTCATAAACGCACCAAGGGTCTTCAGCTAGATAGTCGGCTTTTAACTCGGTTGGTTCATGTAAGTCTCCACAGAAATCGATGAATTCGCTAGACAAACCGTAGGCTCTTGCGCGACAGCCTCCGCACACAGTTTTGTAGCTGCATTCACTACATTTGCCTTTCAAGCATGCTGGATTACGGAGGTTTTTGAAGATGGGGGAGTTGAACCAAATGTTCTTGAAGCTTGTTTCGCGGATATTACCAAGCCTAACTGGAAGATATGGACAAGGCGTGACGTCGCCGTTCGGGTAGATTCGGCAATAGTACATGCCTGCAATGCAGCCGCGTATCCATTGCTTCATATCCAAGTCCATGGCTTTCGCGATTCGCATGAACTGCGGGGCACATGATGGTCTAACGTTGAGTTTGTGTTTAATAGTCTTGGCGAATGTGTTTTTTATCATGCTTTCGTACATAGCAGGTGAGATGTCAGCCATTTTTGCCCCTCTACCTGTGGGCACGAGGAAGAATAGATGGAAATTTTCCACTCCTATGTCCTCGACTAATGTCATTATGTCGTCGATTTGACCATAATTTTGCTGCGTCAATGTAGTGTTAACTTGAACGAGAACACCGTTTTCTACAAGAGCCTTGATTGCACCGATAGCTTTGTTCCAAGAGCCCGCTACGCCTCGGAATTCGTCGTGCTGCTGAGGTATATTCGAATCTATGCTAATTGAAACTGTTTTTATCCCAGCTTCCTTGAGTGCTCGGGCTGCTTTAATGTCGATTAAGCCGCCATTGCTTCCAAGACCCATTCTTAGGCCTTTCTTGGTGCCGTATTGGATGAGTTCGTAGACATCTTTTCGGAGAAGTGGTTCGCCGCCGCTGAGAATAAGCAACGGTCGACTGACCTCTGAAATCTGGTCAATAAGGTTTTTGGATTCTTCGGTCGTGAGTTCGCCATCAAGTTCCTTTGTTGTAGCGTTTATGTAGCAATGGGAACATTTCAGATTGCATTTTCGAGTAAGGTTCCAAGAAACGACGAGTGGTACGTATTTCTCGGAAGTTTTGGTTGTTGGCGAAGCGCCGAGTCGCATGTAATATTCACATTTATCGTCAATTGATAGTCGCTTCGGCTGAGTTAAGTCGAAAGTGAAGGGCAAAACTGTTTCTAACATTGCTTTGGCATGGGCAAAGCAAAAATGAGTACAAAACAGGGATGCGATTTCCTCAGCGATTCCAAGCTTTCCGCTAATATACTTGTGACTTCCATAGATGGGACAGTTGAGGAACTGCATTCGCCCATCCAGTGTTTCTATGCTCATCGCATAGTTAATGTAGTGGTCGCTCAGCATGATTGATTGAAGCTTTTCTCTCCGCATTCCAACCTTAAGCGTGACGTCCAGGGCTATGTTAACGGTTTCTCGCCCAAATTTGTCCTGCACTTTTTGCATGGCATCATCAAGTTTAGAAATACCGATGGATTTGGAGAGGCTCGAAAGAACAAGCAGTCCCTTTATTGTATGATATTCTTGTCGGAGGCGCATTTCAATGACCCGGTTGGACCATTCTTTAAAAAGCGTTCTAAGGTAAGTCTCGAGGTTCTCGTCGCCAAGTTCGATTCGATTTGCCAAAGCCCGGGTTTTCTTGTCCAGATTAATGAATAACGCAATTTTCTCTGTTGAAGTGAGAGAATGACTTGTGGATACTCTTGCAGTCACATTTGACTCCGATTGTTCAGACAATTCGTCAGAATCAGAGATAAAATCTGCGTAGAACTTGTTCAGTTGCTGGGTGATATTTGGCTCGGCAACATCGAGTTCACTTAGGAGAACGCTAGTTTCGGTCTCCATCTTCGTTACCATAGCCATGTGGTAAAGAAGGGAACCTGCCATACCTGGGTCAGCATCTTTTCCCATGGATGTTCCATAAAAGATTTCTTGGAAGAGTTTCTTTTTTTCCGATGCGTTTTCATCTCCAAGTCTGGAAATTAGCGTTTCCAGTTTTTGCTTTCTAAAGGCGAGAAGAAGAGCCCATTTGTGGCAGTTTCTTTGATCGAAATGCGTTCCGTGAAGCACCAGCTAGAAGCTTACTGTACGGGTATGGTAAAAAAGGTTAGCGGTATTTGAAAGCGGAATCTTTTGTCGCAACGGGGAAGAAAAAGCTACGAACAGTCGATAAGCTCTTAAGGTTGCTTGTTAAGACATAGGCATACTTTGCTGAGTGATTCAAATTGACATTCGACTGGATTTATGCCGTTATTGGTTTCGCAATAATGTTCGGATATCTCGTCGGTATAGGTATTAACAAGCCCCGGGGGATGAGCTTCAAGACCTGGTGCTTAGGATATCTTGGCGTTTCAGTAGTTTTTGACATTCTTGTAATCATTGCTTTGACTGGATGGCCTCAACTGACTTGGCTCACGAACCTGCTCTTAGGGCTTTCAGCAGGAGCCGCAACGGGCTTAGCTTTCCACGTTGCACATCACATTCAAGAGGGCGAAGGAGAACATGAAGACAACGGCAACAAACAGCCGTCTATGTTTGGTATGTAAGGTTTAATTTCAAAATACTCTTCAGTTTTGCATTGTTGTGCAAAGCTGAAATAACAATTTAGTTCGAAACAAACATTCCATATAGCCTAAGAGGAAGTCAAATGACCAAGCCATTGTACCTAGTCGATAGTTACCTAAAAGAAGCTCCGGCCAGTGTTGTCTCGGTCAAAGATGGCAAATACTTGATTCTTGACCAAACGATCTTTTATCCGAAAGGCGGGGGTCAACCAAATGATACAGGTAAAATCATCAAAAACGGCGAAGTCTATAATGTTGTTTACGTAGGAAAATTCTCAGGCGAAATCTCCCACGAGGTAGATCAGGAAGGTCTGCAACCTGGCGACCTTGTTTACTGTTCCTTAAACTGGGAGAGACGATATAAACTAATGCGAAGTCACACGGCTGCTCATGTCTTAGCCGCGCTGCTA
Source organism: Candidatus Nanoarchaeia archaeon (assembly GCA_035506455.1). GTDB lineage: Archaea > Thermoproteota > Bathyarchaeia > Bathyarchaeales > Bathycorpusculaceae > JADGNF01. Next base: position 28,878 of record DATJPJ010000042.1, on the reverse strand, counting down.
AATCAAGGCACGGGTGCACTCATCACCGGAAACCAGCTTGAGGAGGACCATGTCCGTTTTGACTTCAGCCTCGAAAAATTTGACAGAAACGTTTTGGAGACTTATCTCGAAAAGGCTAACCAGTTGTTTGAGACAGACGTCGCGGTTAGATGGTTCGAGTTGCCAAGAGAAGAAGCGATGAAAATTCCCGGTATTGTCAAGATGGCAGAAGCCACTCCGCCCGATCTCCCGGTTCTAAGAATTGTTGAAATCGTTGGCGTAGACAAGCAGGCTGACGGAGGAACACATGTTAAAAACCTTAAAGAAGTTGGCAAAGTTGAGCTTGTTAAGACTGAGAATAAAGGGAAAAATAATAGAAGGATCTATTTCAAACTGACATAAAGCATCCTTCGATTTGGGGGACCCTTTTTCCGAATAGAAAGTGTCCTTAACGTATTTTGTGTAAACTCTCGTCAACATATTCCAAGTTTAGTTTTCTTAGCAATTCTGAGGTGGGCATTCCTTTTTGATCCCAGCCCGCTTGTTCATAATACTTGCTAACTTTCTGTTTTACACTTGCGCGGTTGACAGCTTGACCCTTGCAAGGACCAGTCGGCAGAGGTTCATAGAACCGCTCAGGGTTATCATCATCAACTGCTGCATTCCATGTCAAGTCTGGTCCACCTAAAAGAAGCAGGGCCCTCTGTATCTGCAGAGCTTTAAACCCTCCACCAACTAACCATCCATTCCGAGTCAGGCTTTGACCTGTAATCGCCTTGTAAAAGTCGTACCTAAAAGTTGGAGAAATGTTGAAGGATGTGAAGATGCACATCACTGCTGAATCGTTAAATATTGTCCAGATTTCGCTTCCCCAGCCATCGAGGGGCAAGTCTGTCTGGCTCGTGTGGTCACCGCCTTGAACGCTGCATGCATAGCCTATTTCTCTGGAGAAATCTCTGCCGCTTCGAAGTCCATGTGCTCCAATGCTGATGCCCTTGCCGGTTATCGTGAAAGGCAGAAGGTTTTTGCCCTTAAGCTTTCCGAGCGTTAGTGCTGCTCGATATGTTCCCTCTGCTAATATGTCGCCTATGCCGTCTCGGTATGCAATTTTCCTTGCAAGTGTTGCGAAGGCTTCCGCGTCACCCCATCTCAGGTCTATGCCACCGAGGTCTGTTTGGGTCAAGATGCCGCGTTGATAGAGCTCTCCTGCGAAGCCTAATACGCTTCCGCCTTGAATACCGCACAAACCCAGGTCTTCGATTAGGGAGGAAAGGTAAACGTTTTCTTCGGGCGTAAACAAACCTAGGTTAGGACCCAGAAAAGCTTGCAGTTCATAGTCGGGATTATCAGTTATGGCACCTTTGTACTTGCCTGATCGAATACAACTTATTTTCAGACAGTTTGTGGGACAGCCAAAATCACTCCACGCGGGTTTCACCCAAACCCTGTTCTCGAACTGGTCCACACCATAGCTCTTCTGGTCATGCCACTCTTCTTGCCAATTGCGCACCGGTTCAGAACTAGTTTCTGCCCCAAAATTGTAACCACCACCACCTGTGCCCCATCTGCGCCAAAGTACGTTTTTGTAGGCACCTTTGCAAACTTCGTCTATCATCTGAGTAACTTTTTCCATATCTGCAACTTCGGGCAACGGTCCAGTACCCTTAACGGCAATTGCTTTCAGGTTTTTCGAGCCCATAACTGCGCCATAGCCACCGTAGCCTGCCGCATGCGTCCATTTGGCGACAACCACCGATGGTCGAACTTTTCTCTCGCCCGCTGGTCCGATGTACAGCTTGGCAGGTTGTTTCCAAACGCCACCACGAGGATAGCGTTCAGCGAGTATTTGTCTGCATTCCTTGTTAAGCAGAGCTTCAGTTTGTTTGCAATCTTTGCCCCAGATTCGGGTGGCATCCTTGAGCTCGACATCAGAGTCTTTGATGAATAAATAAACCGGTTTTTCTGCTTTTCCTGATACGATTATGCCGTCGTATCCTGCACAGCGAAGTTCGACCCCGAATTCGCCGCCGACTGTGGAGCCGACCATGCCGTTACTTTGAGGTGATTTGCCGGTGACACAGGTTCTTCCGCCAGGATAGTATCCTGTGAAGGGGCCAGGCATAAATAATAACAAGTTTTCCGGTCCAAGTGGATTAATGGTGTCCCATTTGTAGATCAGTCTGTCGCTGATGATTCTTGCGGCAAGCGCTCTGCCACCTATGTAATCTTTAACCCAGTCTTCAGGAACAGCTGTATCCTTGAAGCTCGAATTTGAAAGATTGACTTCCAAAAACTTTCCGTTGTAACCCAACATCAGAAGAATTCCTCCGCTTTTTCCCCGTATAGCTTTGTAGCAAGGGCTTTGGCAGTTTCTTCGGGAACTCGCGAAAAAAGCTTGAATTCATGGTCTCCCCGCTCAACCATCCGAAGACAATTCCATCCACCTTCCTGGCAAACTTTCACGCATTGTGGGTCTCCACTGCACAGGTCGCAAATCAAAATCTTATTGGTTTTTGGGTGCACGAATGGAACTTTGCCAGGGCAGGCTTCGATGCATTTACCGCAACCAGTACACTTTTCAATGTTTACGACAACAGCGCTTGTTGCCTCGTTTACATCGAGCGCTTTAAAGGGACAAGTTTTGATGCAGGGGTAATCCTCGCACTGCGTGCACAAGTGAGGAAACTCCGTGCCGGGAACGAGCATAAACACGCGGACTCGAGAAGCTTCTGGCCAAATTTTGTTTTCATGATGTAGAGAGCAAGCGATTTCGCACCTTCGGCAACCACAGCATTTTGAAAATTCTCGAGCCACCCAGATGGGGTGGCTTTTCTTTTCATCTTTTTCCCACATTCTAAGTCACTTTTTTAGAGTTTGTTAACTGGATTTTAGGGGCTTACCAGCATTGAGTTGGTTTCTTAAGATTGCTATTTTCACTGCCTTAAGGTACTGACTATGGCCCACGAATATCAATGTCCAGAAACATGAACAAATTGCTACGTAAATAAGGCTTGCCACTTTAGCCTCCAAATCTACAAATACAAGTAAAGTACCAGAGCAACAAAGCTAACGTGTGAAAACTGTGAGTTTTCTTGAAAGTGAGTACTTCAAAAAACAATTCCTATGGTTCTCTCATTCCGAATTGGTTGTAATGTGTGAAGTCTTCGATATCACGACGTACTCTGAGGTATTTTGCTGCGCTGGTTGGGTATCCTAATCGGCAAGCATAGGCGATTTTTATGTGCTCAGGGATGCCCAACAGTTTTCGTATTTCAACTTCTACGGGTGGAACTGCGAAGGTACTGAGAATCTGGAGACTGATACCGAGGGATTGTGCCATGAGCCAAATGTTTTCCATGACGCATCCAAGATTCATGAAGCCTAAGGCGTCGCCATGTGAAGCGGGTGCCCTCTTTGTGGAGTCATAGATTATTATCAGGAGGGTTGGGCTGCCTCTTATCGACTGAGTTAGGACCTTAAGAAGAACTTCATGTTCCCTGGGTTCTGGAATTCTTTATGAACAAGTTCGAACTCTGCGCCAGGCGCTTTTACTTGAATTGCTTTCATTAGCGGCAAAATAATGCATTTCCTAAAAGTGGTTTTCAATATAAAAACGTAACTAAGCGATAATGTCTGCAGATATTTAGTTTTTGCGAATGTTAGTGGCGCCGGGGAAGGGACTCGAACCCCTGCGAGCCAAAGGCCCACTGGCTGGCTTGCCCATTGTGCAAATTTGGATCTCGAGGCCAGCGCGATAACCACTCCGCCACCCCGGCTCGATTAGTAGGATTGCGGTCTGTGGCTAAAAACGTTTCAGTCACCGACACCCAACTTGAGTGCAAAAGGTTTCGGTTGAAAAAGTTAGGAATCACTTGCGTTACACTACAAGATCCGCCAAGTCTACGCTGTTCTCACAAATCTGTTTTAAAAAAGCAGTTGTCGCTAAGGTTTGTGGCATAACATCCACTGGCTGGTCTTTGGATATTTTTTCAATACCGCTGGATAGCAGTTGGACTTTGTCGCGAAGCTTGCGAACGTTTGCAGCACAAGCTATGTCTTTGCCTAGGAATGATTTAAGAGCCTGCTCTTGCGATTCGTAACAAGTTGCCTGAAGTTCACAGAGCAGTTTTTTCAAGTTTTCAGAAGGTTGAGCACTTCTAAGCTCTAGTGTCTTTGCGGCAATTTGGACACAGGTGTCACCCATTGATTCTACAAGACTTGCTGCCAGACGATAGTCCAGGCATTCAATCGTTGTTAGACCAAGTTTTTCGCCTAGACGCGGCGTCTGAATAATTGTTCGCAAGATTCGCACGAGTAAGAAGTACAAACGATTGTTTTCGTCATCACGGGCCATAACGCTCTTCGCCAGTTGCGCGTCTACGTTAATGAAAGAGTTCACCGAGTCCCGAAGCATGCCTGCCACGATAGCATAGTTACGACGCAAAATTTTCTCTGGTGGAAAACCAGATGGTTCTAGCAAACACTGCAGCACAATCTGGTTGTGACTTTCTTCAACAATTTCAAGCCCAATTAATGATGCAACCGTAGCTTTGACTGTTTTTCGAGCTTCGAAGTCTATCCGGTCCTTGGCTTGTATGTGAATAATATCCGAGCCAAGCAAGTAGTGACTGACAATCTCACGTCCAAGGTAAGGGCCAACAATTATAGAAGAGTTTTTCGGCAAAGGTGACTCGTTGTACTTAGGGTCAATGAAAAGTCGTCCATCGGAAGCCTCATTTAAAGCCACGAGCGAGCCTTTCCCCAAACCGTGCTTTTCTGGCCAATCTTTTGGTAAACAAACAAAGAAAGTACCAGTTGGAGTTTGCTGCATCTTGCGATATTCAGGTGACATAGGCACACTTCTAATCCGGATTGTCGGTTTTTATAGCTACGAGGTCAAGGGAATAGCGTCTTTATAAACTTGAACTATACTGCAACAATTTGCATCAAGATCTTCAGTTTCCAGTTACAAAATTAACTCATATTCCAGTCTTACAAGACAAAGTCCTCAAGCACAAAACTGGATTTCTGTTTGTTGCGCATGCTTGAAAATCAAATTTTGCTAAAGCAGTGCAAAAATGAATAACCTAATACGGGAGAAACATAGCATACAAAGCAACAAAAGTTAACTATTTACTCGTTAAGTAGGCGTTGGAGAACTCAAGAATGAGTGAATCCGGAAGGCTTCAAAAGGCAGTAGAAAAGACAATGGCCGCAGGCTATCAAATGGATAGCGAAGCCTTCGAATTCTTAAGCGCAATTGCGATAACCGATGACCCAGACGCAGTAGTCAACAGGGTCCTTCGAAGAATCGGAGATCTCGAAGACAAGCCAATTTTTATCGGAAAAAGCCTCCTAGAAGAAGCTACTCATACTCAACCCGAAGTATTAATTGAGGGGAACGAATACCCGACACCTCAAATCGAAGCAAAAATATCCCTAGAACACGAAGTTGAAAAAAAGTATCCAGAAGTCTCTAGCCCAAATCGACCGTACGCAAAGGACGTAGAATCGCGACTAGAAGTTCTAGAAGATCCTACTGGAAAACTAAGCTCCAACGGCACCATGGATGAATTCTTCCTTTACTTCCAAGATCGCTTCAAACGCATGGAAAAAATTCTGCGCCAAAGAATGGACGTTAAGTCAGCCGCTCCAATATCCGAAGCCCTGAAAGCCCAGCCCAAATCTAAACTCAAAATCATTGGTATGGTAACTGAGAAGCGAGAAGCAAAACAACAACTTCTAATAACTATCGAAGACCTCAACGATTCAGCCACCATACTAGTTCCCACAAAGGCGCCCGAAGAGGTTCAAAAGAAAGCACAATTGTTACTCCAAGATCAAGTAATCTGCGCAGCCGTTGTGAAAACTCGTGGGCACCTCTTTCTAGCCGAAGACATAATCTTTCCAGAGGTTGGCCAGAAGTCGCCACGCAGAGCCCAAGAACCTGTTTATGCCGTTCTAACTTCAGATATTCACATTGGCAGCAACAAATTCAACCGTGAAGCCTTCAAAAACTTTCTTCACTGGCTAAATGGACAATACGGAAACGATCAAATGCGTGATATCGCGGGTCATGTGAAATACTGCCTAATAGCAGGTGACCTTGTAGATGGTGTTGGAGTCTTCCCCGGGCAACAAAAAGAACTCAACATCCGGGACGTCCACAAACAGTACCGAGTGGTCGCCAAAGCACTTTCCCGTTTGCCTGAGCACATTGAAATTGTGGTTTCGCCGGGAAACCATGATGCACCTCGAAAAGCGCTGCCCCAACCAGCCATTTCAGAGGGCTATTTTCCAACCCTTCAAGGAAACAGAAAGTTTTTTTCACTTGGAAACCCCTGCACCGTCAGCTTGCACGGAGTCGAAGTTCTAATGTACCATGGGCGAAGCTTAGACGACATATTAGGAGCTATCCCAGGCATGGAACAAGCACATCCAGAAAAAGGTATGAAACTTCTCATGCAAGGTAGGCATTTAGCGCCCATCTATGGAGGAAAAACCACTCTTTCGCCTGAAAATCGAGATTTCTTGGTAGTCGATCGCGTTCCGGATATTTTCCATGCAGGACACATTCATGTTGTCGGCATGTGTAACCACAAAGGTGTGTTGATTATCAATTCTGGGGGATGGCAAGAGCAAACCGACTACATGGCCAAACTCGGTTTGGTCCCAACCCCCGGAAAAGTTCCTGTCGTGAACTTGCAGACTATGCAGACAACTGTGCTTTCTTTTGCATAAACAAATAGCACAAGAAGTCCCTAAGTGTGATGCTGTTGATTCTTACAAGCAAGCTTTGGCTCATACGAGATTAACCGTCCCAGCCGCGAATCACAGGAGAAAACTTCCTGAATCAAACCGCGTGAAATCTCAAGCCGGATCTTTTTTGTTCGCCCATAACGCCCCATGCTTACAACTTTGCTGTTGAGGAGGCCCATTGCATCGAGCTCGTTTATCAAAGTACCCAAACGCCTCTGTGTAAGCAACCCGACTCCCAGTTCTCCGCAGAGCTCGTTGTAAACATCATAGATTTCCCCAGTAGTTGCGCTTGCACCACTCGTTTTGCCCAGATGGTAGACGCTAAGAAGAACCATCTTGGAGTGTAGAGTCGAATTCTTCAAGGCCTCAACAACTTTATTGTGTTCAATGTTCTTTTCCGCGTCACGCACATGCTCCTCATTTATCGCAATGTCGCCTTTGCGCTCAGCTACTTCTCCTGCAACACGCAGCAAGTCGAGGGCACGTCTGGCATCCCCGTGTTCCGCTGCCGCGAGAGCAGAGCATATACTTAGTGCTGGCTCCGATAGAACTCCATCCAAGAAGCCCAGTTTAGATCGCTCGAGAAGAATATTGCGGAGCTCGCCCGCGTCGTATGGTCTGAACACCATTTCTTCTTCACTTAGTGAACTAAAAACTCGCGGATCCAAGAATTCTTTCAGTCTAAGATCGTTGGATATTCCTATTATCGCTAACTTGCTCTTGGTTAGTGACTCGTTTGCACGTGTGAGCTCATATAATATATTGTCACCACGGTCCTTTATCAACGCGTCAATCTCATCTAACGCTACGATGAATATTGTTCTAGACGCTTCTAAACCTGCGCGGAATCGATCAAACACCTCTCCGACCGATAGGCCCGTGAAAGGAATGGATAATCCTAAACTTTGACTAAGTGCCGCAAACACCCGGTACTCTGAACCAGTCATCCTGCAGTTGACATAGCAAAACCTGACGCGCGAACCGTACTCTTTTGCTTTGGCCTCTAAATGGCTAAGGACAAATTTTGTAACCGCAGTTTTTCCCGTCCCGGTCTTCCCATAAATGAAAATATTCGAGCACCGAGATTCCTTCAACGCAGGTGCCACAGCCTGGCCCAGAATACGGATTTGTTCCTCTCGATGTGGAAGCTTATCTGGCAAGTAGTCGTGTCTTAAAACTTCTCTGTCTTTGAAGACCTTAGCTTCATTCACGAATTTTTCGAATACATCATCCAATATGTTTGGGTTACCCAACTATGTGTCCCCCAGCTTTTTTCAGAGGCAACACCGTTATTTCGTGTGGAACAGATAAACCATGCAGTACAAAAAAATAGTTGCTAAGCATGATAATCCTAAAATCAAATGACAATTCTTGTCGCTGCAAGAGCAAAAATCAAAGAATAGAGGCTCACACACCAAGATTTCTATTGGAAAACGGAAATATACTCTACAGAAATTATTACATTTATAAAAATAGGAAATATACTCTAATAGCTAATACTTTCATTAGTATATTAATAACTATTGTTAAAGTTTTTAGATGAATTTACGCTAAATTTTTTGTTCGACCAAGCTTGAAGTTCGTTTTTAGAAAAATCTTCGACAGGAAATGAAGGGGTGTCTCTCATCAACATAATTTTATCGAAAAATGATGAATTTACCAACCTTTCTCAGTTCCGAAGGAACTTGTAATTTGTAAGCTTTTAGCTTTTAATCATTCAGCCAAATCGGCAAGGCTTCTTTCAGGCCTTTCTCTTCACGTTTCTGTGAACGACATGTGAAATTGAACTTAAAATGTCTCTTCAAAGGCTTTGTTTTGCCTAAAAATACTCTATTTCTGTCGTTTCACTGTGAATAGCACACCCCATCGCTTCTACTGGAGAAACCAAACCAACGCTTCAATGAGAAGCTTTGAGAATTTCGAAATTGTGTGAATCCTGTAATAATAAAATAGCTGCAAAAAAAAGATGATGTCTGAAAACGGGCTCATATTAGCCTTTTTTATGTTCTCTGTTTTCACCATAACAGCTATAAAGTGTGAAGTGTAAAGTTGTGAACCCCCTGAAAGGAGTGCCGCTGATGCCAGCTCGGAAAATGCGAGTGGAGTTATTCGACAGCGAGGGCAATCGATATACTATCGCCTTCGAGGGTCAAATAACCAGAGACAAGGCTGTGCGGCTTCTGGATCTTGTGGAGTTGCTCGGTGGAATGCCTGGAGAAACTCCCGCTTCGAGCTCAGGAAACAATAGCAGAAACTTGTCTGATTCCTCTAGATTTGAAAAGGTTCGCTCCGTGGTTCAAAAGAGTTTTCCGTTGGTTTGGTTCTCGTCAAAAGATATCCAGTCTGTTTACGAACAAGACTTTAAGGAGCCGGTGAGTCTAAGCACAGTATCGACTTACCTTTCACGAATGGCTAACAAGGGTTTTCTTCTAAGAAACGGCGGTTCAAACAACTTGAAATATAAGATCTTGGTGACAACTCCTCAAGCGGTTATAAAACAGAAGTTGAAGTAGAGAGCTTTTTCCAATGCAGTCTTTACACCTCTAAAAAATAACTAAAACAACGCGGCTCTTTTCAGAGCACGTTTGGCTCAGCTTTTCTAAGAAGTTTTTCCATTTCTTTTTTAACGCTGTACCTAAACGGCAGTTTGCCAGTTTCTCTTTCTAGGTAGCCCTCTTCGTAAAGTTTCTTCATCAGCCTAGCTGTATGTTCTCGACTTAGCTTCACCTTCTCTTTAATTTCTGGCGCCGTTTTTGGGCCCTCTTCAGACAAAAATTCGAGGACGACTACTTCGGTTTCAGTAAGGCTTGCCATGGCTTTGTCACGTTTAATGGGCATGACAGGAGTAGGCATTGTCAGGTCGCTTCCAGCTGCTGCGGTTGTGAAAGTTTTTTGTAACTGTTCTTCCAATCCGGCGATCTTGCTCTTCAAAGCAGCTTGGGCTGTTTCGATGTTTTGAATCTTAGAATCTACTTTTGTTATTTTTTCCTCTGACGCAACTTGAAGACTTTTCAGCTTAACTTCGATTGCGTTTGCATCTATGTTGGTGACTTTCTCCAACATTCTTGAATTGCTTTCCGCAACAGAACCCAAAAGATTTGTCATTGCTCCAAGTTCGGAACTCACTTTGTTAACCTCAATCTCAAGCGGCATCACTTTTTCTTCAAGGCTTCCCGTCTTTCTTAGTCCTGCTTCGGCTTGGGCTGCAATGCTTTCGACTCTGAACGAAACGTTCTCTATGCGATCAACTTCTCGTCTAAGTTCTCTGTTAAAACTAAGCACAATATCTTCAACAGCGTTTCTTGCTTTCTCATACTCTATTTGGGTCTTTCGTAATTGTTTAAAGTACTCAAAAGCAGCATAGGAAGTCGCCCCTAGTAGAACTGTCAAGATTGTAATAGATGCAATCAAGATAATGTCAATCAAAGTTTTTCCTTCTCGACTTCGTTGTGATTTGAGTGTGATTTTATCTTGTCTATTGCTGTTGCATCACACATCACAGTATCTATGGAAAATTTAAGGTTTTTGGTACGACCTTCCTCTTAATTGTGCATGACGTCACACATCACAGATTATTGCGGAGTTATTCTTTTTGGAAACTCATGTTCTTGATAGCTTCTAAACAATCACTAATCGCGCCTTATTTCGCCCAATCTCTTCAAATTAAGCTTATAATGCACTTCATTTTGCACTGTTATTCTAATGCTTTCAATTACACGTACTCATACTTCGTGTTAGCTGGTATTCTGTGATTTGTGACGTCACAAAGTGCCTTCTGAAGGGCTAGAAAGCCGTTTTAAGCTCGTTTCTAGCTCCTGCCTAATCATTTCTATGACGTTTGCATGGTCCTGAACGCCCTCTAGTGTGCTGGGGAGGTTCTCGTGTGCTTCCATATACTCCTTCAATTTGTTAGCTATTTCAAGGTAAGGATCGAGAGTTGTGGTTTCAAAAACGCCTAGGTAGCCCAGGAGCAACACCGTGTAAATTGATTTTACGACGTTTTCTTTTGACTGCGCCAATGTCCTATTAAATGATCCGCGGCTTAATTTAGCCTTGGTTAGTCGTAATTTGGCTTTTTCATCGTATTTTAGAGGTTTGCCTGCTATATTTTCGGCTAAAATGTCGATGAGCAGTGTTTCGAGTTGAGTTTTCGTTAATTGGCTATTTTTAGAGAGTATTTTCACAATGGGGTCATTTAATGCCCCTGTTAGCCACAGTTGAACGCTGTCTTTTAGCTTCAATTTTGTTGCCTCCGCGACATGTTAAATGGATACTATTTTGTATACTTGATGGTGTTTTTTAAAGTAGATCACTTAATTATGCAATAATATTTCGAAAAACATGACAGAAAATCGCATAGAAACAATATTGAACAGTTTTTTGGTGACATTTTAGGAAAATGGGATGTGTTGAGTTGTTAATTTGAAAATAAACCTTTGTTTAAGCTTAAATGTTTAGCCAAATTCGGATAACTTGGTGGCTATTTTATTCCTTTCTTTAAAGAAGGGCTAACTGTTTTCTTCTATTCGCTTCTTTACAGTCAATTTTTGTGCCGTAAGCTTTTGCCATTTGCATATTTTTTTTGTGAAATTACCTTATGCACTTTAGAAATCCTTAGAGATTTTGGTAAAATGACAATTGTGACATCACCAAGTCACGCAATGATACGCAGAAAATCACATTAAAATCACACGTGATCAACCTCGTTTGCATGATGTCACAATATGTGATGTTGCTGTGATTTTTGAAGTCTGCAATTAGGATAGCAAACCAAAGTATACTTCTTTGGATAGCGAATGTCTTTTTTAGAGATTCTCCGAACTTAGTTTTAAATCTTCAAAGAGTTCCGGTCGAAGGTCTTTTAGTGTTGGGATAAACGTTTCCGCTGCCCTAATATCATTGTAATTAACGTCGCATAGCACGAAGTCTTCCTCATCGTATTTGGCTTTGACGATTATGTCACCAGTGGGTGCTATGAGTCGGCTCCCTCCCCAGAACTGCAACCCATCTTCAACACCAACCAAATTGACATAGGCCAGAAATGCCGTATTCTCTAGTGCTCTAGAGGCTGTAAGAATTTCAAAGTAGCTTCTTCGCACTGCTGGAGAGGCTGATATGCAAATGATTAGTTGAGCTCCGTGCAGTCGGAGCAGCCGTGTGACCTCTGGGAAAAATATATCGTAGCAAATGCAAAGCCCGATTTTCCCTATTGCCGTGTCAAAAGCTGCTGCTTGATATCCAGGCCGGAAGTGCCTTTTTTCTTCAAACACGCTATGTGTTGGCAGGAACATTTTGCGGTATTTGCCTATGAGCCCGTCTGGTCCTACAAAGACCGAGGTATTGAATAATGTGGCACGGGTTTTCTCGCTAAGCTCAGGCATTCCAAATATTACATGTGTCCCTGTTTTCCTCGCGATTTCCTCTATTCTGTGAACTGATGGGCCCGGAATGGGTTCTGCGAGCTCGTAAAGTTGATCTCTGACAACGTAACCGGTTAGCGACATTTCGGGGAAGATAACTAAGTCTGCTCTGTGATCTTTTGCTTTCTGCGTGAGTTTTTCAAACTTGTCGAGGTTTGCTTGTTTGTCTTCTCGTTTGCTTGCAATTTGCGCGAGAGCCAATCTTATTTTGTCCTTCATACTGTTTCCTCTCAGTAAGTTCCGTGAGGAAGCCGAAAGTCTGTTCCCACGGTTCGAAATTCAAGTTTTGGGGTCAAGGGCATCCTACGTTTGTGCTCTACCCCTAGCCATCTCTTCTTGACCTTTACGACTTGTTCTTCGGCAATTCCAAGCTGTTCAGCAATTTCCAAAGGTGCCATGAAACGTTCTAGCCCAAATAGTATGAGGTCCAAGATCTCATACTTTATTCCTAGTTCACCTTCGGCAGACTGATTAGGCCAAAGTGCTGGCGTCGAAGGCTTTAGTGCCAGTTCTGTTGGGACACCGATGTGTGCCGCGAGCTTTCGGACCTGCGTTTTGTAAAGATCCATATCTGGCGCTATGTCTGCTGCGGCATCTCCCCATTTTGTGAAATATCCCATCATTGTCTCCGATTTGTCACTGCTTCCACAAACGATTCGGTTTAGTTTGTTCGCGTAGTAATAGAGGTAAATCATCCTGGTGCGAGCCTTAATATTGCCTTTTGAAAGCTTCTCCGAAGAGTCAAAAATTGAAATGGATTTATAGAATCCTTCTAATGCCGGCGTAATGTCACAGATTTGAGTTTGTATGCCGAATTTTTCGGCTACAATCTTTGCATCTTCTATGTCTTTGGAGTTGAATGTTTCTTTCTCTGGAAGCATGAGCCCTAGAACTTTGTCTCCTCCTATGGCGAGTGCTGACAATCCTGCTACAGTGTTGCTGTCGACTCCTCCTGACATTCCCAGAACTATTCCACTTGCACCAGAGTTTTCGACGTAGCTCTTGATGAAGCGCTTAATTCTGTTTTCGACATCAACAAGGTTTATGTCAAGGACAGAAGGTTTGAGATCCAAGGCATCATACGCTCTGTATTTTGTATGTTTGTAGGCAAGTATTTAAGGGCAAGCTCGGATATTAACGAACATTAAACTTGCTTAGAGGATGCCAAAATGGGGCGAAGAAGGAAAAAGGTTATTCACATTCCAAAGAAGAAACTGCCAAAGTTCTTCTCCTGCCCAAGATGCGGAAAGGAAACAGTTCGAGTGGACATCATAAGAGACGAAGCCCAAGCCAAGGTTCGCTGCAGCAATTGCGGACTCCAAGAGGAATTCCCAGTTAAACAAGCGCAAGGCGAAGTCGACGTCTATTGCATGTTCACTGACAAAATTTATGGCAAGTCCCGAAGGTCGTCAACCACACCCAGCGTTAAAGGTGCGTAGTGGATTAGGTTATGATCATGGTTGGGCGAGTTGAAAACTACTTACTTGAAAAAATTAAGGCAGAAGGCTCAATACACATTACTCTTATCGACCCTGAGAAGGTCACAGTTGAACAAGCCACTAAGATCGTGGAGAACAGTAAGTCGAGCGGAACCGCCGCTATAATGATTGGCGGGTCTACTTTTACCTCCCAAGTTCACTTAGATAACGTTTTGCAAGCAATCCGTGAAGCGGTGAAAATTCCGACAATTCTTTTCCCCAACAATATCACAGGCATTAGTCGATACGCTGATGCCATTTGGTTCATGTCTCTTTTGAATTCGGTTGATCCTTACTTCCTTGTTGGTGCCCAAATTCTAGGAGCTCCTTTGGTTAAAAAATACGGAATAGAACCACTTTCGATGGGCTACGTAATTGTAGGAGAAGGCGGAACCGCAGGCATAGTTGGCAAAGCTATTCCTGTACCTTATAACAAGCCTGAATTAGCTGCTGCTCATGCATTAGCTGGAGAATACTTTGGTATGCGTTTCATTTACCTTGAAGGAGGGTCAGGAGCGAAGGATCCTGTGCCACCAGAAATGATCCGCTGCGTAAAGAATCTCATCAACGCCAAACTCATCGTAGGAGGCGGAATTCGAACTAAGGAACAAGCAACTGCTGCTGCATCTGCAGGCGCAGACATAATAGTCACAGGAAACGTTGTTGAAGCTGCTGGTTCGGAGCAACGGGTGGCTGAAATTATCAAGGGCATAAAAAGTGCCAAGCATTAGTTGCTGTTTTTGGTAATTTTTCCTATTGCTGGTTTTTCTTGGTGTGTCACTTTCTTCGAGTTTATGTTAGAAAGCCAAAATAAAGCCGCCTTCTATTCTGGTGCGGGGAGCCCAATCGTTTGTCCAGCAAAATGAGCGATGCCTACCGCGGCTACATTGAGTCTTTGCAGACGGAGCTCTCCAAATTGTATAGCATAAGCGAGCAAGCCCGCAAGAAGGGCTTGGATCCTGCTTTGAAGACTGAAAGTATTATCGCACAAGATATAGCTGACCTTGTTGAGGGGCTTGTGGGTCCAATAGGTGTTGCCGCCAGCATACGCGATTTAGCTACAAAAATGGGTAGAGAAGAAATAGCATTCAAAGTTTGTGAGCAAATAGTTGACGGAACCTTCGGGCCAATGGAACCTGAACTAGCGGCAGAGCAGGCTATTCGTACAGCATTGGCAATTTTTACTGAAGGTGTGACAGCGGCGCCGATTCAAGGTGTGGCTCAAGTAAAGATCAAAACTAACTCAGATCGGTCTAGATACCTTGCCATTTATTTCGCTGGACCAATAAGATCAGCAGGCGGTACCGACCAAGCATTAACGCTTGTAGTAGGAGATTTCGTGCGTCGGTTACTCAAACTTGATCGTTACAAGCCAACTCCCGAAGAAGTTGCACGTTTCATCGAAGAACTACGACTTTATGAGCGTTCGGTTGGAAAGTTTCAGTATCACATACCGGATGATGAGTTGAGAAAAGCGTTCGATTATTTGACGATCGAAGTTACGGGTACAGAATCCGATCCAGTTGAAGTGTCTTCTTACCGTAATCTGCCACGGGTAGAAACTAACCGCGTTCGGGGCGGCGCCCTGAGGGTTGTTAACGATGGCATCGTGGGTCGTGCTTTAAAAGTCCACGTTATCGTGGAAAAACTGGGCTTTCAGGGTTGGGACTGGCTCAGAGAGTTCAAGAAGAAATCAGAGAAAAAATCAGCAGGCTTTATGGATGATGTTATTGCTGGACGTCCAATCTTTGCTTTTCCATCCAGACGAGGAGGCTTTAGGCTCAGATACGGAAGATCTCGTAACACTGGTTTGTCAGCCGTAGGTATTCATCCAGCTACGATGCTTGTTCTGGAGAACTTCTTGGCTGCCGGCACACAGATGCGACTGGAGTTACCGGGAAAAGGCGGCGTAAGTGTGCCGGTAGATTCGATTGAACCCCCCGTTGTCTTGCTCAAAGATGGTTCTGTCGTCCGAGTTACGCTGGAAAACTTCGCTCAAGTCAAGGCGAAAATCCAGAAAATCTTGTTCTTGGGCGATATGCTCATCAGCTTTGGCGACTTCCTTTACTGCAATAAGCCTCTTTCTCCTTCGGGTTACGTTGAAGAATGGTGGGTCAAAGACCTGCGGAAGGCAATCGAAGAAAAGTTTGGAGGAGCTTTGCGAGACGCTTCCGAAGCCATATGCTTCCCGCAGAAAACGATAGAACGCCTACTAAGCGATCCTTTTAGTCCTGAATTGACGGCAAAAGAAGCGATTGCGTTGTCACAGCGCTTGAAAATACCTTTACATCCCAAGCTAACATTTTTCTGGTCAAATCTTTGCCTAGTTCAAGATATTTGTCTACTGAAGGATTGGTTGTCCAAATCGAAAGTTACGTGCGAAGATGGCTTAGCAACGACAATTATCGGCGAGTTCAATGAAGATATCTCGAAGGCTTTGAGGAAGATTTTTGCGCCACATAAAGTTACGGAATGCAAAATATCCTTGCACGGCCAAGATGCCAGTGCTTTCGCATTTTCTCTGGGCTATGGCACTTCCAACGCAATCGGGGAGCTTCAAGCTGATGCCGTCTTCAAAGCGCTTAACGAGTTGTCCGGTGTCCAAATACGTGACAAAGCCCCTTCTTTTGTTGGAGCACGCATGGGACGGCCGGAAAAGGCAAAGCGCCGAGAAATGAAGCCTTTGGTGCACGTTTTGTTTCCAGTAAGCTTAACTGGTGGTTCACATCGAGACTTGGTGGAAGCGGGTAAAACTGGCGTATCTTTCGTTGAAGTTGTAAAGCGCAAGTGCCCCACTTGTAAGAACTACACTTTTCGCGTGAAGTGTCCTGATTGTGACTGTGAAACAGTTGTTGAGAAGTGCTGTCCGCGATGCGGAAAGCCGTTAAGGGGGCATGGTTGTGCAACATGCAGGGCTGATGGGGTTCCTTACCAGCGTCAAGTCATCAACTTCAAGGATCTGGTCGAATCAGCTTCGCGCAACCTTGGCCTTCCCTCTCCGAAGATGCTCCGGGGAGTGAAAGGTTTAACAAACGAAGATAAAACTCCTGAGATAATCGAAAAGGGCATTTTACGTGCCAAGCATAACGTGTCAATATACAAAGATGGTACCATACGTTTTGATGCTACCAATGCTCCTCTTACTCACATTAAGCCAAGCGAAGTCGATGCATCCGTGGAGAAACTGCGTCAGCTTGGATACACCCATGATATCTATGGAGTTCCTTTGACTCAACCCGATCAGATTTTGGAACTTAAGGTTCAAGATATCGTTATTCCTCGAAACGCAGGCGAGTACTTCGTTCAGGTTGCAAACTTCATCGACGAACTGCTTGTTCGAGTTTACAAGCTACCTCCCTACTATAATATTAAAACTCCTGATCAAATGGTTGGACAGCTAGTCTTTGGCTTGGCTCCGCATACCTGTGTCGGCATTCTTGGGCGCGTAGTCGGTTTTACGGATGTTAAGGTGATTTACGCGCATCCACTTTGGCATTCGGCTAAGCGCCGAGACTGTGATGGTGATGAAGATGCCATTATGCTCGCTATGGACACTCTTCTGAATTATTCTAAGCGTTTCTTGCCCGCACAGATTGGCGGCATAATGGATGCGCCAATATTAGTTATTCCCTTTGTTAACACCAAGGAAGTTCAAAGGCAGGCACATGATTTTGATGTGGATGCAGTTTACCCTCAAGAGTTTTACGAAAAATCTCTTGAAAAAGCGGAAGCAAAGCAGGTTAGTGCCCTGATGGATGTAATTAGTCACAGACTGGGCACTGAAGCTCAATTTGAAGGGTTTAGGTATACAACGCCAGTTTCGAACATCAGCATGGGTAACTCTGAAAGTAGTTACAAGCAATTCAAGTCGATGATTGAGAAACTTAATTTGCAAATGGAGCTTGGATCGAGAATTGAAGCTGTGGATGTTAGAAGTGTTGCTCTAAAGGTTTTGACGAAACATTTCTTGGGCGACATTTCTGGTAACCTACGAGCCTTCTCCACTCAATCCTTCCGATGTAAATCATGTAATAAGAAGTTCCGTCGGCCACCTCTACACGGGAAATGTTCCTTCTGCGGCGGCAAATTGACCCTCACGGTTTATCGAGGAGGCATCGAAAAGTATCTTGATGCAGCACAGCATCTTGTTGACAAGTATGAGCTTCCGCAATACTACACTCAAAGGCTTGTTCTCATTAGGGAAGAGATTCTCTCAATGTTTGACAACAATAAGCCCAAGCAAACAACTCTGTTCGAATTTGGGTAACCTTAAAGCTTTTCAACATAAACTGACAAGTAATATACGGTGGATGTCATCAAAGGGAATTACCATCCAAATGCTTACTTGCATCATGTAAGAAATGTAAAAAATGGACTCGCGGCTCGAACAAAGCTTCTTAGTCTTCTTGAAATTCAACCTAGCCGCGCGGGTACCCTAGCAGAAAAAGTGGGCACTTCGTACGAGGTCGTTATTCATCATTTGCGCCTTCTAGAGAGTGACGGTACAGTGAACCGCAAAGGAAAGCGTCCCTGTATTTGGGCGTTAACTGGCTTGGGTCAAAAGCGTTTATCTTAGAAAGTGCACTGACACGGTGTTTGGTGGCATTTTGGGCATTTGTGTGGGTACTTGTCGAGTGCAGCTTTCTCCAGGTTCACATTGACTACGTTGGCAAGGGATGCTAGCCAAGCTATGACATCCGCAAATTCTTTTTCAGTTGCTTCTTTATCTGATCCTTCAAGGGCTTCGCCCAATTCCTTAACTTCGTCCATAAGCCAGTTGTAGGTTCCTTTCCAGCCGCGTTCGGAGTCTCGCTGGAAATATAGCGTTTTCATCATTTCTTGGAATTCACTGATATGCATACTCTTGCAACCTTAGGTAGACGTGGGGCGTGTTGTTATAAACTTGACTGAACCTTTAATCGAGTCTGCAGGAAATGTTGGATAAACAAGAATTTTTGTTGATGCTTTTGTATACGGCGAAAGCCTTGTTTTTAATGATTAGCCGAGGCATTCCAAGGCTTTTCGCGGTCAGTTATACACAATGTTAAATAATGAAATGCTGCATTCCAAAGGTATCAACGAGGACTGAATACCATGAGTCGCAAGCGAAAACAAGATCAAGGTCCAATGCCCGCTGCAAGCGCAGGATTACTGAGGTTCTTTGAGGAAGAAACTGAAGGCATAAAAATCCGACCTGAGCTCCTCATGGCTATGTCTATTGCCTTGATTGTTGTCTCAGTTCTGGCAAAAATTCTCTAAAACAAATTCTTTTGTTTAGCGCCTTGGCGGCGTAGTGTGAAGGATTTCTATCCTTTGAACTGAATGTAGGTTTAGGAAAATCTCGCTTCTTTCTTCTCTGCTAGCGACCTGCGGTATTGGCTGTGCCATTGTTGAACGGAGTACAATAGCTTCAGCGTTTGAGAGCCAGATGCCCGCGGGTTCGCTTGTGACGGAGATTAACGTTCCGTCAAAGCCGTATGTTGCGTCAAGGATTACTCTGATTTTCTTGCCCACGTTTCTCTCGAGCATGTGGAATATGGATGGGGGGAGTTCTGTATCTGGCATGGCGTTCGCAAAATGATAGTTATGTTGCCTTTAAGGATAAAACATTTCGCTTAACTTAAAAATACATTTTTATGTTAGATTTGTTTGCGCAGTACATTATTTGATCTTATTACTGGATGTTTTTATGTTAATTTAAAGGTATTTTAATATTAATTTCTCTGCGAAATTGTGTTTTGTGGTACGAAAATGCGGGTGGTCCTCGCTAGCCTTTAATAGGAATGTTTTCTCTGATACTGAATTCACTTGAGATGATGGGTTTGGCAACTGATTCCCTTGACCAGTCAATGAAGAAGGCTCATAGACATTATTCTTCATTGTTCTTTTTGCCCTCATTCAGGAATGCCCTTGCCGGAGTGGCCGTAATGTGCCTGATCTCTGGGATTACATCTGCAATTTTCTATTCGTCAGCTGAGGGCGTCAGTTTCGGATTTGCGCTTGGACTCACAGCATTCTTGTTGAACTTCGTCGTCGACTGGATAATCAGTCACAAGATTCTGCACGACGCTGTTTTCGTGTTGCGAAGGGTTGTTGTCCTTTCGTTCTTTGGCTGGATTTTCTGGTTCGGCTTGATTTTGGTGGGAGTAGTTTTGGGGTTAACCTTTGGTTCAATCTGGTGGGTTAAACTTTTCTTGCTGGGGTTCGCCGTATTAGTTACGCTGCGCACAGTTGTTTTATTTTCAGTGGCATCAGCCAACCTTACTAGCCGTTTGATATCTGTTCTCCTTCAGCCAGTTGCCTGCATTATTCCTTTTGCAGTTTTTTGGTACACGTATGGCGTAGCGATTATTGATTTCGTGCCTTTTCTCTTAATATCGCCCTTTATTTCTATGGGTTTAGCTTACATTTTTATCCGTGTTTTAGACCGAATGGGCACGGAAGCTAATGGCTTATCTTCTATCACCCTTTTCAAGGCATTCATGCTTAATTGGGTCGCCGCTCTTAACGGCCCGTTGGAAAGCTTCTTGGAGAAATTGGGTGAAGACGCCGACGTTGAAGTCTCGTTGCTCAAATTTGAATCATCCAAACCTAAAGCCGCTTTTATTGTGCCGTTGGTTCACCCTGGTCCATTCAAAAACATTGGAAGTAGCCTTCTACCGTCCCTTCTTAAAGAAAACTTTGAAATGAAAATCGGGGGCGAAACTTGTGTGCCTCTTGGGCTTCTTGGTCATGAACTTGATGCGGCTTCACAGGTGCAAAACCAGAAAATAATTGATCAAGTGCTGCACGCGGGGACGTTTGCAACAGTCGTAAATGAAGCAACCCCGATGGTAAGAGTGTCGGAAGGCTTCGTAACAGCATCATGCCAAATTTTCGGGAAAACGGCTTTTCTTTCTTTCACATTATCACCAAAAACTACGGAAGATCTTCCGCAGGAACTTGGAAGCATTGTGCGGGAAGAGGCGGAAAAACTGGGATTGGCTTCTTCGGTTGTGGTAAATGCTCATAACAGTTTGACTGAAAATACTCAAATTGAAGCCTCACTAGAAACGCTTAGAGAAGTAGCTTCAAGATGCCTCCAGAAAGCCGTTGCTCAGCAAGTTTACCCGTTCCAGGTTGGCTCTGCTACAATTCATCCGTTAGAGTTCAGTCTTAAAGACGGCATGGGCACTGGCGGAATCACTGCTATAGTTGTTAGAGTTGCTGAGCAAAAAGTTGCCTACATAGTTATCGATGGAAACAACATGGTATCTGGATTACGCGAAAAAATCCTTTCTGCCCTCGATTCTGCCGGGTTCCAGATGAGCGAAGTTTTCACGACCGATACTCACGCGGTAAGTGCTGTTGTTGTTGGTCCACGTGGATATCACCCCGTTGGCGAGGCTATAGATCCAACCCGCCTCATCACAAACATTCAAGAAGTGACACTGAAAGCCGAGAATAACCTCGAAAGTTGCAGGGCTGGTTACTTGAGCTTAACGGTTCCAAAAGTTCGAGTTATCGGAGGCGAATGTTTGGAATCTATTTCGTTGCTTGTTGATAGGACAATTCAGAAGGCCAAGCATATAATCGTGCCAATATTTGCAGCAGAAGGGCTGTTTTTGATTTTGCTTTTGGCATTACTGTAAGACTATGCGATAATCCGTGGCTTAACTAGATTATAGTCTGTGGCGAACGCTTCGAATGGCGAGAGCTCTTCCAATTTGCAAGCAAAACTCAGATAAACGCGGACAACTTCTTTTCATATGGTGTCGAGTTTTGAGTGCAGCTCCTAAGATTATAGTTTCTCCTCCAGGTCCTAAAGCCACTGAATACGTAAAGAAAGATAATCAATATATTTCGTCGTCTTACAAGCGGTACTACCCACTAGTCGTTGATTCTGCCAAAGACTGCGTCGTTCGAGACGTTGATGGCAACGAATACATAGACCTCAATGCAGGAATCGCGTGCGTAAACGTGGGACACTGCCACCCTAAAGTTGTCTTGGCCATTAAAAATCAAAGTGAAAGGTTTCTGCATTACTCCAACACCGACTTCTACTATCCTGAAGTCATAGACCTTGCCGAAAAACTTTCAACAATCGTTCCAATTAGCTCCGAAAAAAAAGTTTACTTTGGCAACAGTGGAACTGAATCTATTGAAGCTGCAATAAAACTTGCAAAGTGGCACACCCGAAAGCAACTCTTTATCGCTTTCACTGGCGGGTTTCACGGCAGAACTATAGGTTCTCTTTCGTTCACATCAAGTAAGCCTACTCAGAGGGCTCATTTTCATCCGCTCATGCCCGGTGTAACTCATGTGCCTTACGCCTACTGCTATCGCTGCCCTTACAAGCAAACTTACCCTGAATGCGGCTTATACTGCGTGGATTACATTGATGAGCAGGTTTTGCAAAAATATGTGCCGCCTGAAGAAGTTGCGGCCGTGCTTTTTGAGTCCATCCAAGGTGAAGGCGGATATATTGTTCCACCGCCCGAATATTTCCCGAAGCTAAAGCAACTTGCTGACAAATACAACATACTATTGATTGACGACGAGGTCCAAGCCGGAATGGGTAGAACGGGAAAATGGTTCGGCATTGAGCACTGGGGAGTTGAACCAGATATACTGTGCACTTCCAAGGCTCTTGCTTCAGGCTTGCCAATTGGCGCTACAGTTGCTAAGGCAAAAATTATGGACTGGACAGGAGGCAGCCATGCTAGTACTTTTGGCGGGAACCCAGTTGCATGTGCAGCTGCTAATGCAGTTCTTGATGTGATGAAGTCTGAAGGGTTGCTTGAGAATGCCAACAAGCAAGGTTCCTACGCGTTGAAACGATTATTGGAGCTTAAGGAGCACAGCGGAATAGTTGGTGATGTTCGCGGAAAAGGCTTGATGATAGGAGTTGAACTTGTAGAAGATAAAGAAACTAAGAAACCTGCTGCGAAGAAAGCTCACGAGATTATCCAACGTTCTTGGAAAAGGGGCGTTGCTGTTATTACTTGTGGCACCTCAACCCTGAGGATAGCTCCTCCTCTTACAATTTCGCGAGAAATTTTGGACGCGGCACTCGACATTATTGAAGATACGATTCTGACAGTTGAAAAGGAGACATAATGTTATTCGGTTTTCATCCCAGTCTTGGTTGCGTTTCTTTGTGGTTTCCTTTTGAGTGCGGTGCCGCAAATGGAACAATCCGTGGCTTTGAAGTTTGCGGGATATGTCTTATGACAGGCCGGGCAATACCTTATCCAAGTTAGCAGGCGCTTAATGCCAAAAGTTACAAGTGAAACGTATTCGACGCCGAGTAGCTTTGCAACATTTTGAATTGAGTAGTCGTCAGTTAATATTTGTGGGTTGTCTCCGCGCGCTTTGACCTCCAAAGCCAACGCCAGTACCTGTTTATCAGTTTCTGATAGGAAAAATGAATCGCCAACTGTCTTGGCGGATGCCTTTACTTCATTCATAAATTCTTGCGAGGGAGCGAAAATCTTGAGTCGCCCGTTTTCTACGGCCATACTGACCCTCAGTAAGGTCATCGAGTTTCTCTTGACTTCCTCTTCAACCTTGGGTGGTGCAATTTGTTCTTCGCGTACAGAGAATGGGTCGAAACCGGCGACGAATGCAGATGTGTCCAAGATCATGATTCGTTTGCCGGTTGCATTTTGGTCTATTTTCATCCCGTTCCCTTGAATAGTAGCCGCGTGTCTAGTCTTTTGTAGAAGTCCTGCTTGAATCTGATAAACGAGGAAACATTACTGGAACGTTGAACAGAGACGCTGGGGAACTTAGCAGGTAAGAGCAGACGGAAGTTGCCGTCTATGAGAACCAACATGTCTTTAGGCCTTAATGATTCCACTCTGATTTTGGAGTCTGCTGGAAAAACCAAGGAGCGAAACGTCGTTAAAGAGCAAATGGGTGTTAGCACGATGGCGTCGATATTCGGATCCATGACGGGTCCTCCTGCTGAAAGTGAATATCCTGTGGAACCTGTTTGTGTCGCAATTATCACGCCGTCGGCCTCGAGTTGCGCGATTGGTTGATCGTTCTTGTAAATTTGTAAATAGACGATTTTGGATGGCTCGCCACCTGAGATAACGACATCATTTAGGGCGTCGGGAGTTGTTTCGCCGTTTGCGTTAGCTGATAGTTTTTGGCATTTTTCTATTTTGAAGTCGTTTTTCAAGACGCGGTCAACTGCGGCGCAGGCATCTTTGGGTTCGACTTCGGTGAGGAAACCGCGGACTCCCATATTTATTGCCAATATGGGTGGTTCAGGTTTGGGAAGGTTTATGCAGGTGCGTAAGATGGTGCCGTCGCCGCCTATGGTTATGACGAAGTCAGTTTTCATTTCTCTGAGTGGAATCAGCTTGCCCTGACTCTTCAATTTACCTCTTAGCGTGTCTTCCAAGAAAACCTGTACGCCCTGCTTGGTAAGGTACTCAGAAAGCTCTTCGGCCAGCGTCAACGCTTGTTTTTTGTCGAATCGGGCGACTAATCCGACGCTTTTGTACAAATTTTGCACCGTTCATTAAATAGCGGTACCTTAATCTATATATGGGTGTTGTTCAGATTTGCTTCTGAATAACTAGGTCACAAGTGAGAGTATGACTAAACCAATGGACGTTGGAGAATTACGAGTCGGCGGCTACATGATGATCGACGGCGAACCCTGCAAGATCATGGACATCACAAAATCTAAACCAGGCAAACACGGCAGTGCCAAAGCAAGAATTGTAGCCATAGGCGTGTTCGACGGCCAGAAGCGTCAATTCGTTAAGCCAGTAGACTGCGGCGCAGAAGTCCCAATAATTGATAAACGCACCGGACAAGTTTTTGCCATTAACCCGAGTAGCATCCAGATCATGGATTTGGAAACTTTCGAGTACTTGGATGCTCCCTTCCCTGATGAAGAAGAAGTTCCTAAGGCCAAGCTCATTGCTGGCGCTGAAGTCGAGTATTGGACAATTCTGGGCAAAACCAAAATCACCCGAGTAAAGTAGTCCTCCACCGGCTACTCTTTTCAGTAGCCTTTTCGTTACGCGGTTGCAAAAACCAGTTTTGCTTTTAGGAACTATTCCACCAATTCCACTTTAACTTCTTGAAGGCAACATACAATGCTAGAAGTATTATACCCCAACTGAGTGCGATTCCTGCGATTTTTAGAGCTAAATCGCCGATGTATCGGTAGCTTGCCCACCCAGACAGAGTGCACAAACCAATCAGCAAGAGGAAAAAAACTCCGATGTGGATTCCTCGTTCAGCGTTCAAGCATTTTCACCTGCTGCTGTTATCGTTACTTGTTGTTAAAAGATTTTGCTTTGAGCCGTCACCCTATTATCTGTGTCCGCGTATGCTTTTGTGAAGCCTATGATGCATGAAGAGCCGTCGGATTTGTGAAGAAGACTTAAAATGGGGAAACTGAGGCTTCACCTGTTTGGCTCTTAGAAATCCCTTCCTTTACCTGAGGCATCAACCCAGAGGTCAAAAAAGATCCTGTGCCCTATCAGGAAGGGCTGGTATAGCGTGGGCGTCGGGTTTGTTTGGGTTAGTTTTATATTCATATCTAAGACTATTCTCTCATGAGTTGACTTCCAATGGAGAAACTCGCTGAAGGCGTCAGTGATTTTGGGGATTTTAAAGCTACCTTGTTTGAAACGTCTGATGGAAGGCATTTTGTGCGTATTGAGCCTTTGGATAGTTCGGAAAAACCTCACGTTGAATGGTTAAGTGGGGATGAGCATTTGGAGTGGCTCAGGGTCTGGAGTACGCATCTTGGATTGAACAACTCTTCAGTTTAGTTTAGGACTTTACCCCGCTTATGAATAAGGAGGAAAGTGCCTCGGTTAATACTCACCGATGGCTTACGTTTGACGTTTAGGTTCTAGGCGTCGCTTAATCTGTCAAGTAGGTTATGTCGTCCCACGGGTGCCTGTACAAGCCCTGCTTCAGACGTTTCTGGTCTAAAAAGTGTGCTGTCAAGCCTATTGTTCTGCCTAGAACAAATAAGCCGTTGAGGGCGCCCATCTGGATGTATTCGTCGGCTTCCTTCTTTGACATTTCGCTTCTTAGCATGTCTACAAAGCAAATTCCTATGCAGCCGTCGACGTTTAGGATAAGGTTGTCTTTCTTGGCGGTTGTGATTTTCTCGACTTCGAGTGCGTAATCCAGTAGGGGGGTTGCTTTGAAGTGTTCCTTGGCGTATTCTTTCATGATTGTAACTCGCTTGTCTGGGTTGTGAATGCTCTTGACAAGATGCCCTATGCCTTGGATGTTCTCGCCCTTCTTCTTCATTTCTTCCACGAATTGGGCAGGGGTTAGTCCTCTGTCGTAGGCGTCGGAGAACATTTGGGCTGCGCCGTCTATTGCACCGCCGAACCTTGGGCCGATAGTTAGCATTCCGCTTGCAATCGATGAAATTAGGTCTTTGCCTGCTCTGGCGGCGACTATCGTGTTGTGTGCAGCAGAAACGGCTGGTCCGTGATCTGCTGTAACCATTATGGTCATTTCTATGAATTTGGTTGCGTATGCTGGTAAAAGGCGCTTGAACCATAGAATGCTTAGTACTCCGCCTATTCCTATGTTTTGTTTGAAGACTTCTGAGATGGGTAGCTTGCCGTAAAGCAGTTCTTCGCCTCTGTCGTCGGATACTGTGCAGACGAAGTTGGCTGGCTTTCTGATTATGCCTTCTTTGAGGGCTTTGGCGTAGTCTATCGGTACCTTTGGTGTTGCAGGTTCAGGCATTGGTTTTATGGTTCCTTTTTTGACCAGTTCTTCGTACGTGATTTTGATCTTTTGGTCATAATCGTCGTATGAGTTTGGAACGATGGCGCCAGCTTCCTTGAGGGCGGCGTTTTTTGCGTCTGCGGTCTCGGAATCGCACCCGGCTTTTGCGCCTGCGTGGCCAAACTGTACTTCGGTCTTAAAGGCCTTGGAGCAGGTTCCCGTGACCCAAATCACAAGCGGCTTTGTTATTTTTCCGGTTTTGAGGGCTTCTGCGATTTCGTACTCTCCGCTGCCGCCTACTTCGCCTAGTGCAACCAGCATTTTGATTTCGGGGATTTGCTCGAATCTGAGAAGATGGTCCAGTAGCGTTGAGCCTGGGTATGTGTCTCCTCCAATTGCTATGCCTTCGTATAGGCCATTTGTATTTCGTGCTATGATGTTGTATGCTTCGTTGCTTAGTCCACCTGACTTGGAAACGAATCCTACGGAGCCGGGTCTGTGCAGCTTGGATTCGATAATGTTTTCTAAAGTGCCGCCTGCATTGCCTATTTTAAAGCAACCAGCCTTTATTCCTCCGACGGTTGCGGGACCTATGATAATTTTGCCTGCTGCGTTGGCTTTGGCGGTGAGCGCTTTCATTTTTCTCTCGGGCACTCCTTCTGCGATTATCACTATGGTTCGAATCTGAGGGATAGCCAAAGCTTCTTCAGTGGAGGCGGCGGCTGATCTGAAGGATGCGAAGTTCACGAGAACATCGACGTTTGGGTGCATCTTCGCGGCTTTCTCAAGGGTTTTGTAAACTGGTATGAGGATTTCGCGTTTGCCGAAGAAGCATTTAGAGTAGCTGTCAGACCCGGTTGGGTTAACTATGGCTGCGACCGAAGGTTTTCCGCGTCCTGATGCATAGTCGAAGTCCAGCATCCTCTGCGTTGCCTGGACCTGGTTGTTGTAGATGAATGCTTGTGTGTTTCTATCGAACAATTCGCATTCTAAGATTCTAGAGACTTCGGTTTTTGCCAAATCAGTTGCCTCCCTTCAGTGCCATGGAAACAATCTTGGTCATGTGGGTTTCCGGTCCATAAACTTCAATGGGAACACCCAATTTCTCACCGAGTGCCCTCATTTGTGACAGACCTTCTTGGTAGTTGGGTCCGCCTCTGCGCACGTAGATCTTAACTTTGTGTTCTTGTAGGTTTTTTTGGTACTCTTTGAGGGCTTTTATTATCCCCTTAAAAGTGTTAGCGACGTCTGTGAAGTTTGCTATTCCTCCGCCTATGAGTAGGAACTTGCCCTTTGGGTTTTTCTTTCTGGTCATGAGGTCGAGGATTGTTTTGGCGTACAAATAGGTGAACTCCTCAGATGGATCTCCAGAATATTCACCGTAGTTTGCCAATTCTTCCATATAACCAAGGTCGGTGATTGTGTCGGCGTAGATGACGGATGCTCCGCCGCCTGCAACCATTGTCCATACTCTTCCATTTGGATTTAGGATTGTTAGCTTTAGTGATGCGCCTGTTTGTGAGTCTAGTTCTTCGATGTATGCCTCTTCTTTGGTTAGGGTCCTGCCGAAAGGTGCCGGAAACTCTATGTTACCCCACTTGTCGCCTGACTCAAACTCCGCGGTGCTGTCCAACTTGGCTGCTAGATCAAGTGGTATGACTGAGTCCTTAGTTACCGCAAAAGGGTTTATCTCTAGATAGGTAAAGTTGAGGTCTGCATAAAACTTGAATAGTGCTTCGATGAAGCCTGAGACACGTTTCTTGCGGTTTAAAGGAATTTTTCCGAGGAGTTTCTTTTCAATATCTTCTTGGGTTGGCTGGGCTCCTATTGGGATTTCCATGCGTGTTGCTTTTGAATCGACGTCTCCGACGTTTACTCCGCCTTCGTGGCAGAACATGATGGTGTCTCCTGTCTTGGTGGCCATGATGGCGATGTAGTACTCGTCTGATTCTTGGTGTTGAACCATTGGTTCGATGATGAAATGTGTAAGGTATCCTGTTGTTCCCTTGTCTAAGGGTTTTCCGTTTTCATCAAACTTTCCGTGAATTGTTATGGGGGTCTTGATTTTTTCCTTTATCCACTCCATTGCCTGAGGGTAGTTTGCGCTTAGGAGAACGAGTTTGTTTTTGCCTCTGCGTTTTATGAGTTGGTCTGGTTTGACGACCAATTGCTCAGTGTTTAGCCATTTGTACTGTTTTGGAAGGTTCGCCAAGTCTGTGTCTGGTCCTACCGAAACAATTTTGTCTGAAACAGCATATTTTCCGTTGGAGTAGTCTTTGAACAGTCGGGCGAGCATGCGTTTGCCGTCGGCTTCGCGAATAGCTTTATGGGCCATCAGTTTTCCTTCTGCTCAATCTTTTTTCGTAATCTTTTGGCTACTTCGTCGATGAATTCTTCAGTGTAGACTTGTCTGTTTTTAGGGTCTGGTGTCGCAACTGCCATTAAGTCGCCTGTCATTATTCCACTTTCGACGGTTTCGAGCGCTGCTTTTTCCAGTTTTTCCGCGAAGTCCACGACTTCGGGTGTGTTGTCTA
>DATJPJ010000041.1:0-6095 GCA_035506455.1 Candidatus Nanoarchaeia archaeon | reverse complement strand
TGGTCAGCATTGTGTTCTTCAAAGAGACGACAATAGCCGCGGCGTCAGGTTCTGAGGTGAGTTTGAGGTTGAAGTCGCTGATGCCTTGTTTGAAGTTGCGAAAGCAAAACCAGCAATGGTTAGAGCATTTGTTGGTGATGTTCAGGTAGAGACTGTCGTTTAGCCAGTAAACAAAGCTGGGTGAGCTGTTCTTCAAGTTGATTTGCCTCAATTAATTTGATTGGAGTTATTGTGTTAAAAGGTGTTTTTCCGGCGGGGTTTGCGGTTGGGTCGCCGTTTTTCCCTTAAGAGAGCAAAAGTGCTGAACGTGGTCAGAGCAATAAGGGGCAGGATGACCCAGCCGGGAAATTCTGGTACTGTTGAGCTTCCGATAACGAATGCGATATCGCCCATTAACGGTTTGTTATACTGAGAAATAACGTCGAATGTTACTGTTTGCTGAGTAGTATTTGTTGTGCTCACGTTGGTTGCAGGTTGCCATGCGCTGCCGTTTATGCTTGTTCGGTAAACGTTTAGCCTAGGCGAAGTTAACGGCAAGACGACGTTAAAGTGAGCCGTTGAGACGATGCTGGAAGCCGAAAGGTAAGGACTGATATTAAGATCGTAAAGGAAGGTGTAGGAGCCGTTAATGATTTGAACAGGATGTTCGTAGTGGATCTGAAGCACGAAGTCAGAAGGCACGGGCGTAAGCATGCAATAAATCATTTGCCATTCTCCTATGTCAGTATGATGCCTGGCAATTGGATCTATTGTACTGTAGTCCGTCCAGTTTAATTCTACGCCTTGAAGATAAACGTGAATGTTTGTTGTGTTGGGCGGCATCGGGTAAAGCATAGGCAAAGACTCCACGTCTGTGGATGACACGTGCATCGGGTAGACTCCGTCGATTTTTGCCCACAGAGATCCATTGATGTTTGTCAGTGTGTAATTGATGTATTCTTGGGGCATAGCGAGAAGGTTCTCGTCAGCTGCTGGCAGTTGCGCAGGAAATGCCTGAGCGTTTATTGGCTGCATGAGGGGGTATCTGTCGGTTTCGCCAGAAGTTGGGTCGATGAGGAATGGATAGTCGCTTACTCCGTCGTGATTAAGATCTACCCCTGTGAAGCTGCTCCAGTAGTTCCCTGTTGTTCCGTCATCCCAAACGTTTTTGGTTCCGTTTTCGATAGGCCCTGTTTGATTGCACCCCACGAAGTCGTTGTGGAGGAACGTGTTGTTGGTCGAGTCGTGCCATATGTCGAAAAGGCAATAATTGTTCAGAACTTCGTTATTTTTGACAGCGCAGTTGATGACGCCTTCAAAGTACAAGGCAGCATAGTTGCTGTCGCTTAATACATTTTGAGTTATGGTGCAGTTGACGGCGTTTTCTAGATGTATGGCGTTGAAATTTGCTGAGAGTGTGCAATTAACCACGGCTGAGTTGGTGGTGTTCATGAAGACTAAGCCATCCCAATTTGGTTGCGACTCCCAGTTGCTTACAGTTATTCCGCTGCAGTTGAAGGCGAATATCCAGCCCGCGTCACTTGGCACTTGATAATTGGCACGGTTGATCAAGTAGTAAACTGGTTTGCCGTTAACTGAGTTAGATGAATCGATGTTTTGGGGCATATGTTGAAAATCGGAGCCCCATAGTTTTAGTCCAACTTGGTTTCCGTCGAGCTTGTTGTTTGTGAGGGTTAGGTTGGTGTTTTGCCAGAGGTCAATTCCGACATTCTCTCGTTCAACAACGTTACCCGACAAGTTTGTGTTTGCGCAGTTGTCTACGTACACGCCTTCAGTGTAATTTTGAAGTGCCAACTGAGTAGTCTCGAGGGCTGCATTGGCAACGTGATTATCTTTTACGGTGATGTCGTTGGACCATGAGAGGGAGACGGCGGTTGCGGTGTTGCCCGACAGAGTGTTATTGTCGCTGTAGTCTACTGAGATTTCTCCTCCGACATTATTTTCTGAGAGTGTGTTGCCAAAGCTCTGGATAACTTCTACACCACAATTTGCCAAAGTGCTCTGTTCGACTGTGCTTCCATTACAGTGATCAAAGTAAACGCCTTGCCCCTCTCCGAAGTATTGCATGTACAGGTTTTGCACTGACACGTTGTTCACATTTTGGAGGAGTAAGCCTGTTCCGTAGTAGTTACCGAGCAGTTGAAAGCCGTTTCCGTTAAAAACTGAGTTGTTACGTTCGATACACAAGCCTATGTAAATGTTTCCTGTAAGCGTATACGTGTTTCCTGACTGTTGAATGGGAGCGTCTGGAGGGGCAACTGTGCCGTTGGCATAAATGTAAACACCGATATTATGCCAGACCCAAGGAATATAGACTGGCGTGTCGAAAGAGGAACCTAAACTTACGTGCGCTGTCCCTATGGAAACTGAAAGCAGAAGCAGCCCAAGCGCCAGAAGCGGCAAAGTTTGCTTTTTATCCCAAGCCATCAAGGTAGTCATACATGCGCATGGGTTTATACTTTTACAAAAAAGGTTTAAAGCATCTGTTATCTAAATCTAAAGCAGAGAATTTTTAATTTCTTTCGGAGAAATGAAATATGAGCAAAGAGGATTATAGTTCAAGCAACACCGAGTACGCTGTCTTGGGCGCGGGGTGCTTTTGGTGCACCGAAGCGGTCTTTCAGCTGATTCGAGGAGTCGAAAAGGTAGAGCCGGGATGTTCAGGGGGAGATAAGCCCAATCCGACCTATGAAGAGGTATCGACAGGCACATCAGGGCATGTTGAAGTTGCCAAAATAACCTTTGACCCAAAGACTATTAGTTTTCGAGAGGTTCTGGAGATATTTTTTGGCACCCACGATCCAACCCAGCTGAACAGGCAGGGCGCTGATGTAGGAACGCAATATCGGAGCGTCATATTTTACGACACTCCTGAGCAAAAAGTCACTGCTGAGGGTCTCATCGCAGAACTGACAAATGAAAAAGCCTACGGCAGACCTATTGTCACGAAAGTTGAGCCGCTCCGAGCGTTTTATCCGGCTGAAACGTACCACAAAGACTATTTCAAGAAACATCCGCAGGCACCATATTGTCAAGCGGTCATAGCTCCCAAGATAGCGAAACTGCAGAAAACGTATTTCTCAAAGCTCAAACTGCCTTGAAAGTTCCGTGAAAGCAGTTCAATTGGCTGGATTCGAGTTAATTGCTCTAGGAGACCTAAGCTTGAGGTGATTGTTAGCTTTTTTGAGTCATTTTCTTGATGAAGGCTTTAATGTCCTTTTCTTCGCCGAAAACGACTAGGTGTCCATCTCTGTCGGGGCGATGAGAAAGTCCTGTTTCGGTTGCCATTTGCTTGAGCGTCTCTATTGGCTGGTTAGTGACAGGTTCGACTCGAATCCATTTTTGGTCGCGTGGAATGCCAGAGATGAACTTGGATTCTTCTTTCTGATCTTCGATTATGACGCATGATTCGCAGTTGGCTTGATCGAGCGCCGCGAGCCATTTGTCAACTTTCTCGGTTGGAAAATACTTGCCTGCTTCGGTAATCGCATAGGCTTCCACGCTGCCTAGGTACTCGTTGATTTTAGGCTCGGTTTTTCCGCAGCCTTCTGAGTCGGATTTTGCAAGTTTCATTAGGGTTCGGGCGGATTTAAGGTCAGACATGACATTAGCGGGGATTTCGACGCCTTTTTCTCGGAGCTCGATAATTATTCTCTCGAGAATTCGGGATTTTGCGATTTGACTCATGATGTTCGCCATTACTGTATTTGAAGCAGGATTTATAAATCGTGCTTGAGACGCAGTCACTTTTTTTCAAAAGCGAAGAAGAAAGTGTTGCGTGATAGGCTCCGATTATTAAGGTTAAAGGACTGTGAGTTTGCCGAATTTGCCTACGTTAAGCTGGACTTCGCCTTTGAAGCTGGTCACGTAGCCGTTTTCGATTTTAATGTTATCGCCGACGTTAACTTGGTCTATTTGCTCGTTCCAAAGTGTCAGTTTTATGGTACCAGAATCATCCTGAACTACTGCGTCGGCCACGTTGTAGGTTTCTTCTTTGAACCTTGATTGTACTTGCCGTGCGTTGCCTTTGTCAACTACGGTTGCTTCAACTTCGACGCGTTTCATTCCTGTTTGTAATTCTTTGATTTTCATGTTTTGAGCGCTCCCTCAGTTGCCTGAGAACTTTGGTGTTTCAGGTTTTTGTCTTTTGCATGCAGAGTATCTTTGCAGTGATATAAATCTTGTTAACACCAAGATTTTGCGTTCGTATTAGAGAAAGGTTGGTGCCTCTGGCATTTCAGAGGTTTTCAGTCGTATAGTTTCTGTGTTTTAGACGCCCAGTAGGCTCATCAGTATGACTGTAACCACTAGTGCTGCGGCAGAGGCGAGCATGCATTTTGTGATTGAGAGTTCGGGCTGTAATGCTCGAATACCAAGTGCGCCTAATGCAACTATCCAGACGTATGTTATGAGTTGCACGATTCCAGTGATTATAGTGTAGGTTTGAGTTTGCACAGCTAGGGCAGCGCTTTGTATGTCTGCTTCTCCAGGCAGTTGGGTTTGAAGCTCAATGGGTGAGTGAATGATTGGCAGGGTTTGGGTGGCGACGATGCTGATCACTGCTGTTACGGCGGTGACAATGAGGACGAAGCCTATGATTATGAATAGTGGTTTCCAAGTTATGGTGACTTTCAGTCCCTTTAGTATTATGTACATTAATCCTGTGAGGAATAGCCACTCGAAAATGAACTGGAATAGTGATTGCTGTAGGACCGTTATGAATAGTCCTGTAACGCTTATTTGGGCGAAAGTTTTGTACTCGCTTCGGAAGAATAGGCCTGTCATGCGTAATGAGATATTGTTGGCGGATGCGTAGTTGAAGTCTAGTTTCAATCCTGTTATGTTGCCCCATTGTGGGTTTCCGTTGCTTTGCCATCCTGAGGCGCTTGCGCCAACTGGGATGGTGATGTTATTCCAGTAGCCAATGATGGATGCATTGGTGAACTGATTTGTTAGGTCATATTGGTAGTAGTTTGAGTTTGATTGTGAGTACAAGGTTACTGTAACTTGGGTTGGTGTGGATGATGGAATGACCTGTTTCACCCGCAATGACAAGTTTTGAAAACCCATGTTGGTGCAGTCTACGCTGGTGAAGCTGGGTATTGCCATGGAAACGCTTGACATGTTTTGCGCGTCGAATTGAATGCTTCCGTTAATGGTTCCGTTTCCATAATAACTACTGTTTAGGTAGTCCACATAGTTGTTGCTTATTGAGATGCCCGGGTATGCGGTCCATAATGTTGTGTTTGTGGTCCAGAGTCCAAGTTGGTCGGATGTTGGGTAGGTTTGTTCGTAGTATATTTTTTCAGATTGAGCGTAGTAGAATCCTGACTGTGCTGCGACGACGAGGATGAAAACTAGTAGCGGCCCCCAGTATTTGGGGTTCTGAACAATTTCTTTGAATACCTTGTGGGGGGCGTATAGCACCTTGAGTACGTCTGATGCGAACAAATGCTTGGGCTCCGTTAGTGAATGCCATATTAGCATTTATTAAGGGTTTTTGTTACATCCCGAGTTTCAAGCGTCGATAAGTTATGTAGTCAATGTGTTGCACGAATGGGTTTGCGGTTAGGTATTTTATGTTCATTTTCTGTCGGTTTCGTTTGTCAAGAAGCTGTTTTGTTGTCCTGAGCAAGTATGCATCGCTTCCTGCGCCTGAGCCGTAGCTTGCAACTAATATTTGCTCATCTGGTTTGGCAATATCTAAGACTGATGCTAAGCCCACGGGGGAACATCCGCTGTATGTGTTTCCAATTTTGTTAACTTGCAGGGAACATGCGTATTGCTCCTCTTTGAAGCCGATGTCCCGTGCCACTTTAACTGGAAACGCCGGATTAGGCTGGTGTGGAACAAAATGGTCTATGTCTTGCGCTTTTAAGTTGAATTTGCTCATTAGTTTTGTTGTTGCTTTTTTGACGTGCTTAAAATATGCTGGGTCGCCGGTGAACCTGCCACCGTGCATGGGGTATGGTTCTCCGTCGCGTCGCCAGAAATCTGGTGTGTCTGATGTAACTGAGTACCAACCTTCAATTTCGGCTATTACGTCTTGTTTGCCGAAGACAAATGCTGCCCCGCCGTAGCCGACGAACATGTCT
>DATJPJ010000040.1:0-18900 GCA_035506455.1 Candidatus Nanoarchaeia archaeon | reverse complement strand
TTTGCCAGTTTAACTCTGCCGTAGCCATCCTTGAAGAACTCGTGATAGATACTTTAAGCAGACTCTACGTGCCCATGATTAGAAAGGACCTGTGGACAGACGACCCTGACACCCGCGGCAGACGAATCGCAGTCTACACAGTTTTGTACGATGCACTCAAGACGATAACACTAATGTTTAACCCAATTACACCATACATCAGCGAAGCCCTGTACCAAAACATCTACCGCAAGTTGGATGCCGATTTGCCGGAATCTGTCAACTTCGAAAAATGGCCAGAACCCAACCCCGCCCTTCGCGACGAGAAAGTGGAGGCAGATTTTGAGACGCTTTTCAAGGTCGTCAGCCTAGTAAACGCCGCAAGGCAAACAGGTAAACTCAAACGCCGTTGGCCTCTTCGAACAGTAGTTATAGTAGCACCCGAAAAAGTGGCAAAAGCCCTGCAAAGCGTAGAAGCACTCTTCTTGGAAATGACTAACTTCAAGAGCGTACAATACGCAAGCTCCACGCAAGAATGCGCGACATGCGAAAACTGGGTAACAGCAGTAGAAGACGATCTTACAATACTGATCAGCGGAACACGAGACGATAAACTCCTCGGCGAAGGCATAATGCGAGACCTTGCCAGACGAGTTCAAGCCCTGCGAAAAGAAAAAGGCTTCACACCGACCGATGTTTTGGAGTCGGCACACATCGCGGAGCTCGACCAAGAAAGCATAGACCTCCTTCAACCGTTCTTGGAAGAAATGGCTGGGCTAGTTCGAACGCGAAGAGTCTATCTGGAACAAAAACGTGGAGAAGTTGAAGCCAGCTGGAACGAATCCGAACTTGACGGCAAAAAAATTTACATAAACATCCACTAGCCTACAAGCAATAACCAAAACCCTTTATTTTCTCTCCTTGCGTCTTAATTCAGAAGCAGCAGATGGGCCGGTAGATCAGCCCGGTATGATCGCCGCGTTCGCAACGCGGAAGCCGCGGGTTCAAATCCCGCCCGGTCCATAATAAGGTCTTACCCCTAAAGAGTTCAAATCCCATAAAGACTTACGCTGCTTTAGGATCAAATCCGATCAATTTCGGGGTATGTCTCAGTTTTGCGCAGATATCTGGTTTTTGCATGCTCAATTTGGGCTTTTTAATATCTCAACTTGTCGAAGTGTATTTTAATAATCCGCAAACGACTTTTGTATTCATCTACAAACGATTTGAAGTCTACATATTAATTAATAATTCACATGTTTTAAATGGAATTTCTGAGCCTATTTGTAGTCTGTAAGAAACGAATCAAAGCAAGACTAGATGAATTCCGAGTTATCGACAAAACAAGTGGATTAAAAACACATGGATAGAAATCTATGAATGTATTTGCTTGGCTCACATTAATTGCAAGTATTGCTTGCTTGTTTCTAGGCATAATAGTATATTCATTCAATCGAAAATCGATCCTTAGCAAGATCTTCCTTTTTACAGCTCTTGCGGGTTTCTGGTACGCCTTCACCACAGTTATGATGTGGACGGCAACAGACCTTGGAAGTGCTAGTTTCTGGAATAAAATGGGCACCATATGGCCTTTTTTCGTTGCTCTTGTAGCTACATTCGCACTGGTTTTCACAAAAAACAAGTGGATAAAAAACAGATTAAACTATCTAATTCTGTTTTTACCTGCGGTCGCATTTTGGTTTATTGATTTATTCACTAGCTTGATAAACAGTCCTCCCGTCATGGAATACTGGGGGTACAATGACGTTGCCTCTGGGACATGGATTTATTTTGGGTCGATGATCTGGACAATAGCTTTACCGATTCTGGCGTTTGTTCTATGTTTCAGATACTATCGCAAGGCAGAGGACACCATGCAAAGGCAACAGAGAAAATATGTAACAATAGGCTTTGCCATTCCAATAGCTGCGTTCATAATTACAAACATGGCAGCTCGAACAATTGACATGGAGATTCCAAACCTCGGATTCGTAGCTACCCTATTCTTTAGCGGTTTTGTCGGATATGCGATTGTGAAATATGACTTATTTACGTTGGATGCCGCACTGGCTGCAGAAAACATCCTCACTACAATACCTGACTCACTCATTTTGGCAAACATGAACGCAAAAATCCTCCGAGTGAATGAACGTTTGTTGAGCTTCGTCGGATATGAAAAAGATGAATTGATGGGAAAGTCAATAACAGATTTATGTACAAAAAACGAAGAAAAAACTTGTGCAAACCTGCTAAAAGAATTAACAACCGAGAAGATAATTAGAAATCGCGAACTGATCTTCAAAAACAAAAATGGAACAGAACTAAACGTGTTTTTTTCCGGTTCTATTGTTGAAAGTAAATTGGGACATGACATTGGCATAGTATGCATTATCCATGATATCACTGACATGAAAAAGATGGAGGAAAAACTTGTAAAAGCTGAAAAGCTCGCTTCAATAGGGGAACTGGCGGGGCAAATCGGACATGACTTGCGCAACCCCTTAGCAGCCATCAAAAACGGGGTATACATCATCAGAAAGAAAGGCAATCAACTCGAAGGAGCAAAGCGCGAGGAAATTATTGGAATTATTGAGAACTCGATTGAAGATTCAAACAGAATTATCACAAGTCTGGTTGATTACGCAAGTGAACTAAACTTTGAACCAGAGGAATGCACGCCTAAGTCGATTGTATCGCAAGCACTGTCTAACATTCATGTCCCAGACGGAATGAAAATAATAAACGAAGCACAGGATGACGTTAAGATGTTTCTGGATGTGCAAAGAATGGAAAAAGTTTTTGCGAGTATAATAAAGAACGCCATAGAAGCTACACCAGAAAAAGGCATTATACAAATTCAAAGTATACTGAACGACGCCCAAATTGAAATTTCGTTCACGGATTCAGGGACGGGCATACCCGAGAAAATTTTGCCAAAGCTTTTTGCACCCCTCGTAACTACTAAGGCAAAAGGAATGGGCATGAGCCTTGCAATTTGCAAAAGGGTAGTGGAAGCGCATGGTGGAAAAATTGCAGTAGAAAGTGCAGTTGGAAAAGGAGCAACATTTACCATTAGCTTGCCAATTGGACTTTTGAAGAATGAGTTTGCGCAAGTTCAGATGTCTACTGGAATAGAATTGAATCAGAATAGTTTCACTGCATAGGCGGTTAAGAAAGCGCAGAAATGCAGCTGTTGACTTTTATAAGGTATTATTTTTGCTCTCTAGTTCCTTTTGTGGTCTGAACCGATGCAGTTCAAATCCCGCCCGGTCCACTACGCCTAAATTAGTTCCGAATTGCGGTAAGGCATCCGTTGCGCGCGCGGCTTGATCCTCTTTTCGGCACCATTTTATCATTTCGAGTATTATCTATACTTATTTTTGCTAGTTAGCTTCAATTAGAGTTTATCTGTAATTGCTTTTGATAAACATGATAACACTGCTTGGATTGACCCGATTTCCAAAGTGTCAAAAGATTTTTGAGTAGTTCTAAACATATTGATTTTTGCTGGTGAAGGAAATTTCATCTAAGCCACAGGTCTTGGCGGAACCTATTCTTGTTGGCAGAGAAAAAGAACTTCAAGAGCTTCAAGTATTTCTGAACAGTGCAATTGAGGGCAAAGGGCGAACTGTTTTTGTTTCGGGCGAAGCAGGAGTTGGAAAAACAAGACTCATTAATGAATTTCTAAACCTGGCAAAAAAACAAGCAGTCACCATATTGACGGGATGGTGTCTTAGCAACACTGCTATTCCCTATTTCCCGTTTGTCGAGGCTTTCGGCTCTTATCTGGTTGAGAGCGAAGAAGATGCGTCCCTCGGTTTACAGAGGCTTGGGCTAAAAACTTGGCTCACATCCATCAGTCATCCAGAAGCACTTGCAAACGAACAATCACATTCGCCCCAAGCTTGGAAGGATCAAAAGTTTGCCGACGTCTCAAATGAACTGTTGTTTCTATCGAATCAAAGACCACTTATTCTTTTCATTGACGATTTGCAATGGGCTGATTCAGCTTCTCTTTCATTATTACACTATGTTGCACGAAGTGTAAATTCAGAGCGAATTCTTATCATTGCAACCTTCAGAAGTGAAGAAATAGGTTCAAACGCTGAAGGCTACAGCTCTCCCCTTTTTAACACCCTTCGGCTAATGGGAAGAGAGGATATTTTCAAAGAAGTAAGATTAAATCGCTTGGACAAACAAGACGTCGGCAAAATAACGGCGGACATGCTTTGTGGAAAAGTGAGTGGGGCGTTGGTCGAAAAACTTTCCCAAGAGAGTCAAGGAAACCCGCTGTTTGTGGTTGAATCCATGAGAATGCTTTTCGAAAGTAGTGCTTTTGCCTATGAGAACGGCCAATGGCAGCTTGCGGTGGACAGGATAGGTGTTCCTAACAAGGTCAAAGAGATAATCTTGAGAAGATTAGCTACTTTAAAGCCCAATCAAAGACGACTGCTGGATGTAGCCTCAGTCATCGGCGACAAGTTTGACCCCCAACTCCTCGGTGCAGTTCTCGGTCAAGACAGCCTCGAAGTTCTGGAAACATTAAATGGAATTGCTCTTTCACGATCCTTAGTATGTGTGGAGGGGGACAACTACCGATTCGATCATGCTAAGTCTCGCGAAGTCCTATACGAAGAGATTCTTGAACCGCTGAAAAAAGGCTATCATGAAAGAGTTGCGGAGAGAATTGAAACCCTCAGCAAAAATGAGGTGCGAAAGCCGCTTTCCGATTTAGCATATCACTACAGCAAGGCTGGAAATCACGCTAAATCAATCGAGTTCAACTTTGCAGCTGGCAAAGACGCCCTGGCAAGATTCAGTAACACAGAAGCAATCAATCATTTTAGGTCCGTAATTAGCGCAATAGGCAACACCTCAGATAGCATCGACAAGAGAATTGCAGCACTCGAAGGCCTTGGAGACGCATTTTTTGCAGCTGGTTTGTTTGAAGAAGCCGCTAAGACGTTTGAAACCATTGAAGATGCAGCTTACCCTGATGCTATGAAACTGAAGGCACTTCGCAAAGGCGTCATTTCTTGCTATTGGCTTGGAGACAATACACGCGGCATGCAGCTAGCAGTTAAAGCTAAGCGATATGAATCAGTCGATAGAATTGAGTACGCCCGGCTTCAGCTCTACAAGGGATTCGTTGAAGGACGCAGCTACGGAAAAGCGAAAGCAGCAGTGGCCGACATGACTGCATCGTTGAAAGTTTTCGAAGAAGAAAACTCTCTTCCAGATATTGCAGGAGCCCTCGCTGAACTCAGCTTTGCCTTACCTTGGGTCGACCGATTGGAAGACTCATTATCATGCGCCATGCGCTCAGTTGCCCTATATGAAGAAATCCCTGATATACGTCAAAAAGCTTTTGCCATAGGGCGTCTTGGAGCGGCTCTTGGAGCTTGCGGTTTTCTTCATGAAGGTCTAAACGCTTTTTCAAACGCGAACGAGCTAGACAGAAAGATAGGTGATTACAACACAATGGCTTTTCACTTCATGATGTCAGGTACTTTCTTCGAGTCTCTTGGAGACTTCAGGGCTGCTATCATACAGAGCTTGCAAGGGCTGGAAGCCGCAGAGAAAACTGACGCAGTGTACGCCAAAATCTTCTGCCTAACCAACCTTGTAAGACAGAACGCAAGGATTGGACAAATAGAACATGCTGAAGAATACGAAGTCATGCTGGAAAAACTGTTCAACGCACATGAGGCACTTAAGAGCAACATGTTTGCCGTCAAGCAAGCTTCAATCGGCAAAGGCGTCTTTTTCCTTTGCAAAGGTCAACTGGAAAATGCAATCGACATTTTTGAGAAAAATACTGCGTTGAATGAGTCAGAAACAAATGAAGGCTACGCGTGGGCTCTGCGTTTACTTGGACGAAATGCGGAAGCCGAAACTCAATTTGAACGCTTGAAAGAATTCTATGACAGAAGAGCAGCAAGGTTTGCACACTCCAACCTTCTGGCTTACATTCTATCTCTCAGGACTGCCACCGTAGGCGAGGAAATGAACTTAAGAATCGATTTGATTAACACTGGAAAATATGCCGCTAAAATTGCTAGAATTAAAGATTTGGTCACCTTCAACTGCAAAGTTGTTTCTCTACCCTCCAACATCCACTTAGAAGGAGACTCTCTGGAATTTGCCCAAAAAACGATCACCGCCTTAGGAACTGAGACAATCAAACTTTCCTTGATCCCGCTGGCAGCGGGCGTATTTAATCTTCAACCAGCTGTGATCTACATTGATGAGGCAAGGAACTCCAAACTCTCAAAAATTGCCCCGATGACATTAACAGTAAAATCGAAATCCGCCCCTACAAACAATTTAATTGCAACAGGCGAAAAAGCAGTTAAAATGGAATTCAAATCTGTGGTTGCCCAAAAAACATTCGAATATCTCGTAAAAGCGTTTAACGATGACACTTATCAAAAGTCTACAAAAGATAGCTCGGGTTGGAGAACGCTAATGGACGTCGTAAGAAAAGGAAAGGTGTCAAAATACAGTGTTTACGGCGCCTCAGGCAGGGGAACAGCTATTCAAGAACTAGAACGCCGGGGGTTGATAGAGGCTCGCTTTTTCGAGGGCGAAAGAGGACGAGGCGGCAAAATCCTCAGAATCAGGATTGCCATCGATAAGGAAGACGTTCAACGATCATTGGAACCAAGGAAGTAGCGAGAACAGCAGAAAGAACCGTACGCCAACTCTCTGCAAGGTCTTCATAAGCGTTTAACTTCTTTTTCCCAATTTCAAATTCTATCACGGTCTTTCTCGCGAGATCGTTAATCGAATTTCAGAATAAAAGGGAAAAATCGGCAAAAATCGTTAAGAATTTTTCCGTTCCTTGACTTTATCTGAAGCTGAACAAAGGGGACTAGGACAAAAACATGGTTGAAATCAAATGGACTGCTATATCAGAAGTTAATCCTAAAGGTAATTACTTCGCCTATGCAGCATACGCTATCCGAAAAAGCGCATGGTCTTATTTCAGCTATCTTGTTAGGGCCAGCAAAGTCCAAAAACAATTGAGTCAAGCGAAAGGTCTTATTGGCTTTACTGCAAAATTGGGTTTCTTTAACAGGCAGGTGATTCAGCTTGCAGTTTTCGAGAATGAAAACGCCCTCAGAGATTTTGCTCACACGGGACAACACGCTAATTGCATGGAAAAAACGAAGCAAAGTTTGAAATCGATCAAAAAAACCACCTGGAACATCCTGGGCCAAGATATTCCTCCGAAAATAGATGATGCTGTTATGAGAATTGAAAATGTTGACGGGAGGTGAAAGACATGCAAAAGAATTCCAAATTAAGATTATTCGCGTCAAAAAATCCTCGAAAACTGGAAACACGAAAAAGGGCTATATCAATCGCAATTGTTGCACTGCTGCTTTTGTCATCATTGGCAATTTTGCGAACAAATGCAACTCAACCTCGAGTAATCAATGACGTATGGTTTGTTTTGGTCGCTGCCGCAGGTCCAACATCAGAAAATCCTTCCTATACAAATGGCGGAACTGTTCTCCATAACACGGCAAATTGCACTTGGCTTCTTTATCGAAGCCCAGCCACCGCAGGCACAGTAATGATAGGAACTGCCCTCTCATCGATGACAATGGATTTCAACAACGTAACGCAACAAGGCAGTGCGACTCTAATGCTCACGCTGAACTTTAACGAAACCAATTCCACAAAGAATCCATACGGAGTGGGAATAATTAACGCAGCCGCAAATGTCACTATCACGTCATTAAATCCCATTTGGATACACGTTCCTGGAAACGGCACAGGCACACTGACTTCAACTTCCGGCACGGGAGATTTCAGGTACGCAGTCTTGACCGGCGACCTCGTCATGAGTCCCTTTGCCGCAGGACCAACCATCGTTGAGGGACTTTTCTTTGGCACTCATCCAAGAGTTAACGGCGTCGGCCTCTTAACATTCTACCCAACACTAGATGCTTCTGCCTTCTGCAACGTTACGATCCTGAGGGGTGAAACATGGATGTTCTTCGTTCAAACTTTAGGCGGCGTTGCGCCATATTCGTTCCAGTGGTATGCGGGAAATGTGGCAATATCCGGGCAAACAGACATGGTTTTGGCGATAACTCAGACAATAGCTGGCACCTACACGTACAACTGCAGGGTCACAGACGCCCAAGGAAACGTCGCAACCACAAACACAATAACCCTAACTGTCCTGTAAACAAACCGACCCACGGAGGCACGCAAGCTCTCTTTCCCCTTTTATAATGATTAGCGCATCGAAGGGAGGTGAAAAAATGAAAACGCGAATAATGAAAACCCTTACAATCTTGGCAATTGTAGGAATTCTTCCTGCACTCGCTTTGTCGTGTTCTCCCGCTCTCGCATGCAACACCATAGACAACGGCTTCAAATGCATAACCGTTCACGGCCAAGTAGTGAACAATGACTTTGGCTTCCCGCTCCCCCTGACATTGGATATCAAGCTAGCCGGCTTCCAAAAAGCCTTGATCGGCACTGGCACAAGTGAAGACCCAGCATGCGGGACATCAATCATAGTAGTCACTGGCTCGATTAATGGACACACTTTAACGCTCTCAGGATGGGTCATAAAAGGCATCGATACACCTCAACTCAAAGGAACAAAAGTCCAGCTTATAGCTGATTGTCAATCTGGATGGATGACGTATACATTTGGACCCATAAGCCAAGGATTGCCGCTCTCAGGTCTAACGTTCGTCTTCACCGGCGCAGGGACAGTCTCCATCAACTAAAGAGCGAGCCAAACCCTATAAAGCCAACCACAAAGCAAGCTGTGAAGGCACAAAAAACTTCCGCTTCAATCCCCTTTCTTTGAAAAAGATTTGAGATAAAGAACAATGAAAGAAGGAGGTGAGACATTGGCAAGAATAGAACGATCAATAGAAATCAACGAGCCGCTGGGCAAAGTTTTCTCTCTGATTAACTGGGACAAAGTCCCGGAGTATTATGACTCTATAAAAAAAGTTGAATGGACTTCTGAACCCAAAATGAAGGTAGGCGCAACCGTCCATGTATTCAGCGAGATAGCTGGTTCCAAAGGAGAATGGAATGCTGAGATAACAGAATACAAAGACAACGAAAAAGTATCGTGGCGAACAACTGAAGGGAACATGACAATTATTTACAATGCCACCCTCGACCCCACAAAAGCTGGAACCAAACTCACCACGTCATTTGACTATGAGTTGCCCTATTCGATTTTGGGCAAGCTCATTGATAAACTACGAGTTCATAAATCACTGGAAAAAGAAACGGAAAAGGCACTGCAAAAAATGAAAGCTATCGCGGAGCAATAAGACCACATAAAACTTGAAGAAAAACGATAGAGGCTAAGAAGTTTCACTTAGCATCTTCTTTTTCTTGTTTTGCCAATATGGCTTCTCTGGCAATCGACACATTGCCAATTAATCGACTTAATTTATGCCACGGCTACTCAAAGGAATCTGATTCTCTATAGCTAGGCTATAGAGCTTGTCACTTCAACATCTTCACAACAAAATTGCAGATTGCACAGGGCCCTCACAAGTACGAGACTTTATCTATAGAATTTGAATTGATAATTGAGGTTGACGAACAATATCAATTGTAAGTTGCGGGGATATATGGCATAGAGACAAAAAATAAAATTTGCGAAAAAAACCCTTTAGCTAAACTCGTTTTACACCCGTATTAGCAATCGAATACGAACCAACACTTTTCATTACGCAACCTCTCGTCGTCGAGTACAAGTTCACGAATCTTTTCTGGAAGCTGCGCTCGCTGCCACTGGCATTCCCGA
This sequence comes from Candidatus Nanoarchaeia archaeon, assembly GCA_035506455.1. Taxonomy (GTDB): domain Archaea; phylum Thermoproteota; class Bathyarchaeia; order Bathyarchaeales; family Bathycorpusculaceae; genus JADGNF01. The sequence continues at coordinate 9,119 of DATJPJ010000040.1, read as the reverse complement.
CGCCCAGCTTCGATCCGCTCGTCTTTAGGAAACGCCGCACGAACGGCCTTAATCGCGTAGGCTGCAGCCCCCAGTTCGTGAGCTGCCACATGAGCCACCGCAGCGGCTTGCCCAGCAGCATGAGCAGCCTCCCGTGCAGGACCGAAAAGGTCCCGTGCCGCGTCGTTCGCGGAACCAGCTGCATAGCGGGCTTGCATCATCGCAATCTCACCTCGAGCCCACAATCGCACTGATTCGATGGCTTGACGCGGCCTGTCGTCATTGGGCTGCACATCCTCGAATAAGTACAGCACATGCTCTGCGCAATCTGCCGCCCATGCGGCAAGAAGGCGATGATCGGCGTCTTGGAGGGTACCTCCACGACGCACGGTGACAAACCTGAGGTCTCGTTTCTTGGGCAATATCATCCGTCTATCTACACTTTTTTTAGTTAAGTGAATTATTCCACGACTGCCTCTTAAGTTTTCAGCGACAAAACCTGCCCTAAGCATATTTTGCGTGACATTAAACTAAGATTTGGTTCCTGATATTTGCATAGACTGGTCAAGAAAAACGTAGTCTGTACGATGATTACTCCATTTGATGCATGCTTTCGCTGTGTTCCACCTGTGGAACAATCTGTTCCAGCGGCAGATAAAATACGCATGAAGTCTTGTTATAATCGAGGTTTGGCATGTTCCAAAAGTCATTTGCCAAAAGCAAACCACTATGGGCTATCCTGATAGTGGCACTTCTACTTTCAACCCTATCTGGAACCGCGTTCATAGTCACACAGTCAAGAGATTCTGAGATCATGTCACTAACAGAATTAAAAACCAACTTTGGAGGCACAGTTGGCTGTTCTGTTTTCCAGCTTGCAGACGGAAGTTTCGTTTTGAACACAGTCAACAAATCTTCTACTTTCATCGTAAAACTCGACTCTTCATTTAATCCATTGTGGACAAAAACAATCAAGATTGGACAAGAAAACACCATCCTCCAACGCTTCTTGCCCACAAGCGACGGAGGCTTCGTATTAGGAGGCGTCATTAACAACAACTATGTTCTGGTAAAAACAGACTCGCAAGGCAACATCCAATGGATCCACACATTCAATTCTGACGCCCCAATAAACTACCTAAGGGCAATCATACAAACCAGCGACGGCGGTTTTGCAATAGCCGGGTTCGGTGAACCAGTTGAAGAAGGTCTGGGCTGGATATGGTTTGCCAAAACAGATTCATCGGGCAACACAGAATGGAACAAGACGTTTGCGGGACCAGTATCCGATTGCCCCTCAGCCATAATCCAAACTTCTGACGGCGGATTCATCATGTCTGACGTAAGCTATTCTTTTGTTCCAGATCAAGGATTCTTCAGACTAATCAAAATGGACGTGAACGGAAATGTGTTGTGGAACACAACTTACGGCGGTCAAACAAACTACCTTAAACCAGAATGCAACCTAGCCGTGGCCACCAAAGACGGAGGATACATGCTTGCAGGATATCTGTGGGATACCAGTGCATGGGTAGTAAAAACCGACGGAAACGGCAACATGCAGTGGAACCAAACCTACGGCGCCGAAGGCAGCTCCATAACAGGAATCCTCGAAAACCAAAACAGCTACCTACTGCTATCCATCACAAACAAGAGGGACGCAGGATTAAGACTAATTGATGCAGAAGGCAAAGAGCTTTGGAATACAACTTTCCAAGGGGTCAGTTTACCCATCGGGTTTGAAGCTAACTTCCACTCAATCATCCAAGCAACAAACGGCGACTACATTCTTGCCGGCTCCAAAAACGAATCCGTGTGGCTCGCAAAGCTAAATCTCCAAAATAAACAGTCAACCATTCTTCAACTATTGCCTTTTGCAGTAGCGATGGTGTCTGTTGTGGTCGTTGTTACGACTCTCTCGATGGTGATTCAGAGAAAGGCAACTCACAAAACCGTCGACCTTCTTAAACAAGTAAGTCTGACAATTCCACCTTAACCATTTCAAAGCGACGGTTTGTTTTGGCAAAAATTGAACAACAAATTATTCTATTTCTCTTCTATTCATCAAAAGTCAATAATTTCAAAATCAGCTTACTATTTTTGAAGTAATTTCATCAGAAATTATCTTAACAAGACGACGTCTCGATCCCCACATACAGCTTCGGCACAAAACATCGCCGTCCCAACGATAGCGATTTTTACGTATCTTGAGAAAACCCGAAGAGCTTGCAATTTCTGAATACGATTGATCAAGCAGGTTGCCTAATTTGTGCTTTAACCCAAAATCCATACAACACAAAACCACATCGCAGTTAGGCAACATTACAAATTGAGGGTCGCGCAGTTTGAAGCAAGTAAACCAACCTTTTCTATGAACCTTGACGGCATTCTTGCAAAGACCTGCACGCTGGTTGCTTTCGAATTTCTCATTCATTACAGAAAAATTCGCAACACGCAAATGGCTCAAAACTTCGATCAATGAGTTCTTATAAGTCTCAGTAATCGGAATCTTAGCATTGCCTAAATTGTCGGGTAAATGCAGAACAATTTCAGGGTTACACCGTTTGAGTCTTAAAATGTCCTCCGTTTTTAGACCAACAAGAGTCGAAAAAAGTACAACCTTATAACCCATCGTGGTCGCATGCTCAATCATGTTCATGCAGTCTAAATTCAAAAAAGGTTCAGAAAACCCAGAAAAATGAATCTCGACATTTTTCGGCACCGTCAACAACACTTTCTTAAAATTTTCAAGGCTCAAACTTTTGCAGCCACTGTATTCCTTTTGGAAAGCTTCCTGGGGACAAAAAGCGCAGTCTATCGAACACTTGCTAACAGTTGTTATTTCAAGCCTAGAGAAACGTTCATCCGTCTTAAATGCCCAACCCACTAACTGCGACGCCTTAATCAAATATTAATGTATCCAGAAATTCCTGCCTCAGCCTGTTTGACATCAATCTTGCAGAATACTGTTTTACTTTTTCATTTTTCTCCAAATCAGACCTGCCGAAATCAGTTTTTCATGAGTGAGAACGTCAAATATATGTTCGAAATCTTAAATCTGCACTATTAAAATGCTCCTAATTTTTAATGACAAGTTTTATTAATAATTTGAAACAATTTGCTGCTGAGGACACGGCTTGAACAGGGAAGAAGCGTTAGCTACGATGCACGAAATAGTGAACGCTTTACGAGAATCTATTATCGTAGACTCGGTGTCCTTTGACGATTCCCAAGTTTCCAAAACCTCAGTTGGTTACGAGATCAGGATGCGATGCACTTTGAACCCAGCCACAAAGGCAATCATATCTCCAATCCTGAAAAAGAACAAGTTGGAAATTAAAGAAACTGATGAACTAATAACCATATACCAACCGAGAACTTGAATTTCTACGTTGAATCTACGAATGCCGACCCGTCACCCGTTACTTGGATGTTGTATCATGCTGTGCCCACATACTTTCTTATATCATGTTTCGCATTAAACCATATGTGTTCTTAGTTGACCCCCTCAGAATCGGCGAAATGTCCACAATGCGGAGAAATAACGACCAAACTAAATAGGTCACTGAAGAATCATTTTTTCTGCATAGAAGCCTACACTTGCGGTAGTTGTGGACACAGTTTTAAAATCACAAAATAACAAAATGTGAACTATATAACTCCTTTTTCACCAGTCTTTGGCTTATAAATTACAGTGAGCCCTTCATTTTCCTTGAACATCATAGCTAAGTCGTATTTTTGCAGGACATCTTGCATACAACTTCTCGACTGTTCATCAAGAGGAACTTTTAAGTGAAGTTGGTAGCCATGCGCCAGTACATTAGCAGAGTTAGGAGGCATCAGCGCAACCCAACTCCCATCATACAAAGTACATTTATCAAAAATCTCTTTCAGTACAAGCATTGCTTCTTCTCTCTTCAAAGAGTCACCATCAACCAAAGTGTACGCAACTTTGGTAAAAACCTTCTTCACATGCATAACTACAATTATCGTTAATAGGTCACTTTGAAGCAACTGCCACAACGGGGACATTCATACCTTTCAACGCGAAAAACTATAGTCTCAAATTGTTTTTCAGGTTTAGAGACTTCTTTCCCGCAGTTGGGGCATTTAGCCATACAAGCACCTTGGAAAATGAGTAAAAGTACCGTACCCTATATTTGAAAATATGTGACTGTGTCATGATTACAACAAAGAAGCGTCTACCGCTTTCTTAGTTGCACGACGCCAAGGTGGTTCAAAGGCGGCATTTAGACATTAACTGAAGGTTTCAGCTTCTCCACAGCTTTTACAGCCCACTCCGGATCAGCCCAAAGTGCCCTACCCACCGCAACCAAGTCAACTTGCCCCGTATGTACCAGTTCGTCGGCGTATTCGAAATCCCTGATTCTTCCTACCCCTATTACGGAGACATTAACCGCCTTCTTAATCGCGCTTGCTTGAGGAATAAAATAGCCCTTTACTCGTTGAAGCTGTTTAGGGTCACTTCCGCACATTCCACCAGACACATCAATTATGTCAACCCCTGATTGCTCCAACATCTTGGCGAAAACTGTAGACTCTTCAATACTGATGCCTTTTGGAGCCAAGTCATCGGCACCTAAACGGTAAAGGAGCAGTTTGTCTTTGATCTTCTCGCGAACCTTCTCAACAACCAACAGCGGAAAACGCATTCTATTCTCCAAAGAACCTCCAAACTCATCCTCACGCTTGTTGAATAAAGGCGAGAAAAACTGGTTAAGCAAATAACCATGCGCTCCGTGAAGCTCAACACCGTCAAAACCCGCCTTAACAGCACGCACAGCGGCAGCCGCAAACTCATCTGCTATGCCCTCCACTTCAATTTTTTGCAGTTCACGAGCTTTTCCCGTAGCAGATGGTCCTGCAGGCATATCCTTTAAGACCGCCTTATTGCCCACAGCTCCACAATGGGTAATCTGCAAGACGACTGGAGTGCCAACCGCGTGAACAGCACTCGCCAGATTTTCAAAGCCTTCAATCAAGGTGTCGTCATAAATTCCCAGTTGCTTCGGACTCAATTTTCCCTTCAAAGAAACGTAAGCATGCTCAACAATAACCAAGCCCAAAGCAGACGATCGTCTAACGTAAAAGTTGATTAGCCGATTTGTAACTTTTCCATCCAATGTGGACCGACCGCTTTGCATAGGAGGCAAAACAATCCGATTTCTCAAAGTGATGCCTCTCACACTGAGGGGGTCAACGAGTCCTGTCAAATACTGCCACCAAAACCATAGAGTCATCATTCAACTTTTATGTTTCGTCACTAAGATAGCATTTTTGAGTGAACGCCGGCGTGCAAATGCAATAGAAAAACAGGTCGGTTTTTCCATTGTTGACGATTTTCTGCGATATTCCAGGAGGAATAATGACGACGTCTCCCTTTCCAACGTCGACTGGATCGGCGTTGCCAACTTGGACTTTGCCAACACCTTCAGTGATTAGATAGATTTCTTGCACACCTTCCAAATGATGCGCCTTGGTGGAGACTCCCGGTTCGACGCGAGCGCGAGCAACTGATACTTGAGGGTTACCAGTGCTCATGCCGCAATTCTCGTATATGAAGCAGCGTTCTGGCGTTAGGTATTCTTTAAGGGTTTCAGCTTTAACTATCGTGGGTCGCATGATTTTAGCCGTGGGTAAGTAGTTTTTTCTAAACTGATAAAAGTTTGGGGTTTGTCACAGCCCAAAACACTTGATAAAACTTGTGAGGGAAGCCTTCTCCTTTCCCCTTTCCTTTTCTCCTTGATTCTCCCTTGAACACTACTGTGCTACGTTAACTTATAACAGCTATTGCCACCACCGCCATATATCGTCCATCGAAATATCGCCCAAATCTAGCTGAACGCCGCCTCAGGGGTGAAGACTAATATTTTAGCTTCCCCCTAAAACTTGTGGAGATGGTTTTTGTGGCAACAAACAGCACAGGAGAGGTTTTCATCATAAAAACTTCCGACCGAAACGTCGGAACAAAAAACCTTATGAGCCGATTCAACCTTGGAGCTTTTTCAGGAAAAAAAGTTGCCTTGAAAGCAAATTTTAACAGCGCCGATCCATTTCCAGCCTCAACCCATCTGGACACCCTTAAAGCCATCGTTGAAACGCTCAAACGATCGGGCGCCTCCAAAATAACTTTAGGCGAACGAAGCGGCATGGGCAACACAAGAAAAGTCCTAGAACAAATGGGCGTCTTTACCCTCGCCGAAAAACTCGACTTCGACGCAGTCGCCCTCGATGAAATGGAAAAAGAAGCATGGCTAAAAATTGAACGCAGCGGCACTCATTGGCTAAGAGGCTTCTACATCGCCAAACTTTTCGCGACAGCTGACAGAGTCGTACAAACCTGCTGCCTAAAAGCACACAGATTCGGCGGATACTTCACGTTGTCACTCAAGAACTCAGTGGGCTTAGTGGCTAAGAGAGTTCCCAGCTCGCTATACGATTACATGTGGGAACTCCACGGATCCCCATATCAACGCCACATGATTGCAGAAATAAACAAACAATACAAACCAGACCTAATCATCATGGACGGCATAAAAGCCTTCACAAATGGAGGCCCTGAAAAAGGCAAAGAAGTCCAGCCAAACCTTATGCTGGCAAGCAGCGACCGCATAGCCCTTGACGCAGTAGGCGTGGCGGTCTTGCGAAGCTATGGCGCCACAAGCAACATCATGAAAGGGCGAATTTTTGAGCTGGACCAACTACGCCGAGCAAGCGAACTGGAAATAGGGGTAAAATCGGCTTCAGAAATTCACGTCACACCGCTAAACGAAGATTGCATAGAATGCGCAAACAACGTAGCTGGAATTCTTGAACGCGAAGGATAACCAGACCGCACGAGCAAGAAGCAACACAGATCAAAAACCTCAAAACATTTTTTTAACGCCGCACTTGCGAAGCAAAAACCATTACACACACTGTACCATCGTCAACTATCCAGCAGGCATTTTTGTTTTTTCCTAACATAGCGACAAATTAGCAACCAACACACACATTTTACAGAATGTCCGGTTTATCACTGGCAACGGCATCGACACCTTTCTTCTTCATCTCAGCAACTTCCTCAGGCGTATTTACCGTCCAGACAAGAACCTTCAAACCGTTCTCATGAGCCTTCTCCACATTAGCCGTATGAACAAACTTGTAGAAGGCCAATAGCCACTGCCCCTTCAACTTCAACGTAGCATTCAAAGGATTTGCATGCCTAGCATAGATTAGCCCAGTTTCTATTTTAGGGTCGAGTTCCCTGACTTTTCTAAGGGCATCTTCAAGAAAGCTAACTATCACCACGTTCCCAGTCAAGTCCTTCTTCTTGATGATCGACAAGACTTGTTCTTCAAAACCCGTTTCCTTAAGCTCTATGAAAACTTTCACTTTTTTATCAATACAATCAAGAGCTTCCGCCAATGTGGGAATTTTTTCGTTCTTCTCAGTCGAAAAACTTTTAATTTGTTCCAGCGTCAAGTCGCTAACTAAGCCGCTGCCATTTGTGGTTCTCTTGATGTCATCGTCATGAATAACCAAGATTTCGTTGTCTTTTGTTTTCCTAACATCCAACTCAACAGCGTCAACACCGAGTTTAATGGCCTTTTCAAAACTTCGCAAAGTGTTTTCGGGCTCGTAGGCTCTGGCGCCTCTGTGGCCAACCTTTAACATAATTGCTTTTTCTTCTTCAAAAACTTATATAGGTTTTCGAGCCACTCCAACCAGATGGTTAACCATGACTTCTGAAGAAACAATCAAGATGAAACCCATCGGATACGTGCGAACGGACGCAGTAGGCGACGAAGTGAAAGACAGAAGCCGAACATCCGAAATCATCATCCAACCAGAACTTGTCCCCGCCCTGGACGGAATTACGAGCTACTCACACTTGCACATTCTATTTTGGATGCACGAAATACCCGAGGAAAAACGCGTGATGCTAAAAATTCACCCGCGAGGTAGAAACGATCTACCATTAACAGGCGCGTTCGCAGTAAGAACCAACCTCCGACCAAACCCCATCGGATTAACAATCGTGCCCCTCCTCAAAGTCGAAGGCAACATCTTGACAGTTCGAGGCTTGGATGCATTCAACGCCACGCCTGTGTTGGACATAAAACCCTACGACCCATGGGATATAATGATAGATGTCAAAGTTCCATTATGGTGGACCAAGCTGCTGCAAGAAGAAAAAGAGTAAAAAACGGTAACTTTGTCCCAAGCTTACAGGCTGAACTCAGCCTCAACTGCCCTTGCCAACGCTTTCCTCAGTTCCTCTTCGTGTAGGTTCTTCTTTTTCAACTTGGAAATTTCATCCGCGAAGGAAGCATCTCCTAGCGCATTCCGGAACCAGCTCTCGAAATCTCCCCTGTAAATGTGAAACTCCAACGAAGCCGCGTCGACCTTTAGAACTTGGTCGAGGAATTCTTTGGCGTTGCCAGCATACAGATTTGTTGGGTGACCTACCGCGATATAGAAATGAAATTTATGATTCTCAGGCAGAGTTTTCATCAACTTCAAGACTTTTCTTCCTTTTTCTGTTATTGAGAAGCCTTCTCCAACTTTTTTTAGGTAACCAAGCTTCACTAACTCCTGCATCTGATGAACTAGCTGCGCAGAGGTTAGACCCATTTTTTGCGAGAACTCATTTGTGTCGGTGCGCGTAGTCATCTCACTCATGAACTTGAGAATTTTTAGCTGCTCGTCAATCACAGAAATACGCCTCAAATACAATATTTCTAAGCATGCTTAAATGTTTTAACGATTAAGAAAAAGTCTTGATTATCCTTCCGCAGTAATCTTATAAACCCGTGCGGCTAGTTACTTCCTATGTATTCTGGATATGTTCTTTTCTGCAACAAAATGACGCTCGGACAATGCGTCAGCAAAAGACAATACACGTGCTCAGACCACCGAAAAAACGAAGTGGAAGCCATAAAACAAGGCTCAATCCTCTTTGTTTACGACCCGGACGCAAAAAACCTTCTAGGTCCCTTCACGGCAGCGGAAGAAGGCGCCTCGCGAATCGAAACCGGTGCATGGTCAACCAAAATCGACGACCACTCTGCATCCGCAAATGTAAAACTAGAATGGGAAGATCTCCATCTGATTGAAAACGTAGACAAAGCTCTTCC